>DASVBE010000171.1:0-14472 GCA_036375995.1 Streptosporangiaceae bacterium
ACCGGCGAGCCGGGTCGCGGTGCTGGCCAAGCCACCGGTCCGCAAGCTGGCCCGGGACCGTGGCGTGGACCTGGCGACGGTCACCGGCACCGGCCCGGGCAACACGGTCACCCGCGAGGACGTGCTGGCCGCCGCGGACGCACCGCAGGCCCCGGCCGCCGCCCCGGCAACCGCCGCCGGGGCCAGGGAGGAGCGGATCCCGATCCGCGGGGTCCGCAAGCACACCGCCGCGGCGGTGTCGGCCAGCGCGTTCACCGCGCCGCACGTGACCGAGTTCCTGCAGATCGACATCACCGAGACGATGTCCGCCGTCGAGCGGCTGAAGGCCCTGCCGGACTTCGCCGAGGTGCGGGTCTCCCCGCTGCTGCTGGTGGCCAGGGCCCTGCTCACCGCGGTGGCCAGGAACCCGATGATCAACGCCCGGTGGGACGAGGCCAGCCAGGAAATCGTCGTCCCGGACTACGTCAACCTGGGCATCGCCGCGTCCACCACCCGTGGCCTCATGGTGCCGAACATCAAGGACGCGCACGCGCTCGGCCTGCCCGCGCTGGCCCGCGCTCTGAACGAGCTGGCCCAGACCGCCCGGGCCGGCAAGACCACCCCGGCGGGCCTCACCGGCGGCACGATCACGATCACCAACGTCGGCGTGTTCGGGGTGGATTCTGGCACCCCGATCCTGACCCCGGGCGAGGCCGCCATCCTGGCCTTCGGCCGGGTCAGGGAGGCGCCGTGGGTGCACCAGGGGCAGCTGGCCGTGCGGCAGGTCACCACGCTCGCGCTGTCCTTCGACCACCGGATCGTGGACGGCGACCTGGGCTCGGCCGTGCTCACCGAGGTCGGGGCCATGCTGACCGACCCGCTCCGGATGCTGGCCTGGGGGTAACCGCCCGGGACCGCTTCGCAACGTTCGGGCCTGGTCAGAACGCCCCGGCGGGCAGCTCCATCAGGTCCAGCGTGGTGGTCTCGGCGATCTCCCGCTCGGCGGCCAGCCGGGGCAGCACAGTCGCCGCGAAGAACCGGGCCGCGGCCACCTTGCCCGTGTAGAAGTCCTTGTCCTGGCCGTCGGCCCCGGCGTCCAGCCGGGCCAGCGCCACCTCGGCCTGGCGGGCCAGCAGCCAGCCGATGATCAGGTCGCCGAGGGCGAGCAGCAGCCGGGTGGTGTTCAGCCCGGTCCGGTAGATCTCGGCCGGCTGCTCCATGCTCGCCGTGGAGTACCCGTGCAGCGCGGTGACGATCGCGCGCACGTCGGCCACGGCACGGTCAAGTGCGGCCCGCTCCGCCTTGAGCCGGCCGTTGCCGCCCTCGGCCGCGGCGAACGCGCTGATCTGGCCGAGCAGCCCGTCCAGGGCCCGCCCGCCGTTCCGCAGGATCTTGCGGAAGTACAGGTCCATGCCCTGGATCGCGGTGGTGCCCTCGTACAGGCTGTCGATCTTCGCGTCCCTGGCGTACTGCTCGATCGGGTAGTCCTGCAGGAACCCAGACCCGCCCAGGGTCTGCAGGGACAGCGTGAGCATCTCGTAGGCCCGTTCCGAGCCGACGCCCTTGACCACCGGCAGCAGCAGGTCGTTGAGCTCGGCGGCGGCCGGGTCGGGCTGCCCGGAGGCCCCGGCGAGCTGGAGCGTGTCCTGCTGGCTGGCGGTGTACAGCAGGAGCGCCCGCATGCCCTCGGCGTAGCACTTCTGCAGCATCAGCATCCGGCGCACGTCCGGGTGGGCGATGATCGGCACCCGCGGCGCGGTCTTGTCGGTCAGCTCGGTCAGGTCCGCGCCCTGGACCCGGGTCCGGGCGAAGTCCAGCGCGGTCAGGTAGCCGGTGGACAGGGTGGCGATGGCCTTGGTGCCGACCATCATCCGGGCGGTCTCGATGATCACGAACATCTGCCTGATGCCGTCGTGCACGTTGCCGACCAGCGTGCCGATCGCCGGGTGCCGCGCACCGAAGGTCAGCTCGCAGGTGGTCGAGGCCTTCAGGCCCATCTTGTGCTCGACCCCGGTGACGTAGACGCCGTTCCGCTCGCCGGGCGTGCCGTCCGGGCCCGGCAGGTACTTGGGCACCAGGAACATGGACAGGCCCTTGGTGCCGGGGCCGTGCCCCTCGGGCCGGGCCAGCACCAGGTGGAAGATGTTCTCCGCCATGTCGTGCTCGGCGCTGGTGATGAACCGCTTGACGCCCTCGATGTGCCAGGTCCCGTCCGGCTGCGCGATCGCCTTGGTCAGCCCGGCGCCGACGTCCGAGCCGGCGTCCGGCTCGGTCAGCGCCATCGTCGCGGTCCACCGCCGCTCCGCCGCGTGCCGGGCGAACTCGCGCTGCTCCGGCGTGCCGAGCGACCACAGCGCCCGGGAGAACGAGGCGCCGCTGGCGTACATCCACACCGCCGGGTTGGCGCCCAGGATCAGCTCGGCCACCGACCAGTTGACCGACCGGGGCACGGTCGTGCCGCCCAGTTCCTCGGGCAGCTCGAGCCGGTACCACTCGGCGTCCATAAAGGCCTGGAACGACGCCTTGAACCCGGCCGGCATCCGGACCTCGTGCGTGGCCGGGTCGAACTCCGGCGGGTGCCGGTCGGCCGCGGCGAACGACTCGGCAACCGGGCCGGCGGCCAGCCGCTCGACCTCGGCCAGGATCCCGCGGGCGGTTTCCGGGTCGGCCTCCGCGAACGGCCCGGTGCCCAGGATCTCGTCCCGGCCGAGCAGCTCGAACAGATTGAACTCAATGTCGCGGAGGTTGCTCCGGTAGTGCCCCATGTCCGCCTCCAGGCCGGGTTAGGATCGCTACTGGTCAGTAACTTACTGAATAGTACCTTCTCAACTGCCCTCCCAGCGAGTCCTGGTTACAGTGAGGGCGACGCGGCGCGAGTGAGGTGGACGATGGCGCTTGGCCTGACCCCTGAGCACCTGGAACTGGCGGCCGCGGTGCGCGGCTGGGCGGAGCGGCACTGCCCGGTGGACGTGCCCCGCGCGGCGTCCGGGCAGCCCGACGGCGGCGGGCAGCAGTACCGGGACACGCTCGGCCCGTCGCTGGCCGCCCAGGGCGTGCTCGGCCTTCATCTGCCGGAGAAGCACGGCGGCCAGGGCTACGGGCTGCCGGAGCTGGCCGTGGCGACCGAGGAACTGGGCCGGGCCCTGCTGCCCGGCGCCTTCCTTCCCACGGTCTGGGCCAGCGCGGTTCTGGCCAGCACGGGACTCGCCGCCGCGCCGGACGCCGACACCGGCCACCTGCTGGCCGGCCTGGCGGACGGGTCGCTGACCGGGGCGGTGGCCCTGGCGGCGGGGCTGACCGGGGAGCCGGACGGCGACGGCGGTCTGGTGGTCCGCGGCACGGCCGGGCCGGTGCTGGGCGGCAGCCTGGCTGATGTGATCATCGCGCCGGTGGCGGTGGCCAGCCAGGAGGAGGGCGGCGAGGAACGCTGGGTCGTCCTGGACGCGGCCAGCCTGGACATCAGCGCGCTGGCCAGCCTGGACCTGACCCGCCCGGTGGCCTCGGTCCGCGCGGACGGCGTGACCGTGCCGGCCGCCCTGGTGCTCGGCAGTGCCACCGGCGGGGTCAGCCGCGCCCTGGTGACCGGCCTGGCCGCGATCCTGGCCGGGGCCGAGGCCTGCGGCCTGGCCGGCTGGGCGACCTGGGCGGCGGCCCGCCACGCGGCTGGCCGGCACCAGTTCGGCCGGCCGATCGGGCAGTTCCAGGCGGTCAAGCACCGGTGCGCCTGGCTGCTCACCGAGGCCGAGCAGGCCACCGCCGCGGTGTGGGACGCGGCGCGGACCGGCCCGGGCCCCGGCGGCAGCCCCGGGGAGCTGGCCGCCACGGTGGCCGGCCTGGTCGCCGTGGACGCCGCGGTGCGCTGCGCGGACGGCCTGATCCAGGTGCTCGGCGGCATCGGCTACACGTGGGAGCACGAGGCGCACCTGTACTACCGCCGGGCGATGTCGCTGCGCGCCCTGCTCGGCCCCTCGGACGACGCCGCGGCCCGGGTCGCCGATCTGGCCATGGCCCGCGTCCGGCAAACCGTAACCCTTGGAATTTCCGCTGACGATGAGACGGCGCGCGCCGAGATACGGGCTGAGCTGGCGCGGGTCGCCGCGGCCGGCGGGGCCGAGCAGCGGCGGCTGCTGGCCGAGGGCGGGTGGGTGCTGCCGCACCTGCCGCGGCCGTGGGGGCGCGGCGCCAGCCCGCTGGAGCAGCTGATCATCGACGAGGAAATCCGGGCCGCCGGGGTCACCGTGCCCGTGCTGCTCATCGGCGCCTGGGCGGCCCCCGTGCTGATCCGGCACGGCACCAAGGCCCAGCAGGACCGGTTCCTGCCGCCCACGCTGCGCGGCGATTTCCTGTGGTGCCAGCTGTTCTCCGAGCCAGGGGCCGGTTCTGACCTGGCCGGGCTGACCACCCGGGCCGAGCGGGCCGACGGCGGCTGGCGGCTGACCGGGCAGAAGATCTGGACCTCGCTGGCCCGGCAGGCGGCCTGGGCGATCTGCATCGCGCGCACCGGGCCGGCCGGGTCCCGGCACGACGGGATCACGTACTTCCTGGTCGACATGGCCTCGCCGGGCATCGAGGTCCGGCCGCTGAAGGAGATCACCGGCGACTCGTTCTTCAACGAGGTGTTCCTCGACGGGGTTTTCGTGCCGGACGACTGCGTGGTCGGGGAGATCAACGGCGGCTGGCCGATTGCCCGCACCACGCTGGCCAACGAGCGGGTGTCGCTGGCCCGGACCTGGACGTTCGGGTCCGGTGTGCGCGAGCTGCTGGCCACCGCCCGGGCGGCGGCCACGGCCGGCCCTGTGCCGCGGGCCCGGATCGGCACGCTGACCGCGCAGGCCCAGGCCATCGAGGCGCTGGGCGCCCGGGTCACGCTCAAGCAGCTGTCCGGCACCGAGCCGGGGGCGACCGGCAGCGTGCGGAAGCTGCTCGGCATGCGGCACGCCCAGCAGGTCGCCGAGCTGTGCTGGTCAATGTCCGGGACGTCGGGCGCGCTGGGCGGTCACGGCGGCGGCGGCCCGGTCCGCGACGGGGCGCCGGACGGGGCGCACTGGGCCCGCCAGGTGCTGCAGACCCGGGCGCTGACCATCGGCGGCGGCACCACCGACATCCAGCTCAACATCATCGGCGAGCGGATACTGAAGCTGCCCCGGGATCCCGACCCGCCGGGCGCGCCCGGCGCGCCCGGCGCTGATCCGCGCTGACCACTGGGCGGCCGCGCTAGCCTTGCCGGAAGGGGGAGCCCGGAGGCCGAGCATGAGCGGTGACGACGGAGCGCACGGCGGGGAGGCCGGAACCGGCGGGCAGGACCTGCCGGGGCCGCGTCCTGGCTACTACCCGCCGACGGGCGCGACGGGCACCCGGCATGCCACGGCGCCCGGGCTGGCGCAGCAGCGGCTGATGGCCAGGATCTCGGCCACCCGCAAGGCCCGGCAGCAGCGCACGGTGATCGTCGTGTGCACGCTTCTGTCGGTCGTGGTGCTCCTGGTCGCAACCGGCACCTGGGCGCTGACCAGCTACATCAACGGCCACGTGGCCCGGGTCAGCGCGGGCACCGCCGGGGCGCCGTCGACCGGGCCGCTGAACATCCTGGTCGCCGGGGTGGACCGGCGCACCGGGCTGACCCGGGCGCAGCAGCTCCGGCTGCACGTCGGCCGGGTGGCCAGCAGCAACTCCGACACGCTGATGATCGTGCACGTGGCCGCGGACCACCGCAGCGTGTCGGTGGTCAGCCTGCCGCGGGACTCCTGGGTGGAGATCCCCGGGCACGGCATGAGCAAGATCAACGCCGCGTTCGGCCTGGGCGGGCCGAAGCTGATGGTGCGGACCGTCGAGCAGAACACCGGGCTGGTTATCAACGACTACGCCGAGGTCAACTTCCTGGGTTTCGTGAAGATCGTCAACGCGCTCGGCGGGGTGGACATCTGCCTGCCCACCGCGGTCGACGACCCCTACAGCGGGCTGAACATGTCCGCCGGGAAGCATCACGTGAACGGCATCCAGGCGCTGATGTTCGCCCGGGACCGGCACTCGTTCGCGCTGTCCGACTTCCAGCGGATCAGCGACCAGCAGCAGCTGCTGTCCTCGCTGCTGCACGAGGCGATCAGCTCGGGCACGCTGACCAACCCGGGCCGGCTGACGGCTTTCCTGAACGCCACGCTGTCCGCGCTCCGGGTCGACCAGAACCTGAACGTGACGAGCCTGGCCGACGAGCTGCGCACGGTGCCGCCGAACCAGGTCACGTTCACCACGGTGCCGATCAAGAACATGAACTACACCACGCCCACCGGGGAGTCCGCGGTGCTCTGGGACTCCGCCGCGGCCAGCACGATGTTCAACCGGATCAAGACCGACCAGCCCATCAGCGGGAAGACCCCGGCCCCGCACCCGCACCGGAGCGGGGGCGGGCACCACCCGTCCCGGCCCACGGTGAAGCCCGCCGACGTCGGGGTGGACATCTGGAACGGGACGCTGATCAGCGGGCTGTCCGCGGACACCGGGCGGCAGCTGGCCACGGCCGGCTTCGCGGTGAACCGGTCCGGGCTGACCTGGGACACCCACAACATCGGCCGCACGATCATCGGCTACCCGCCGGGCAAGCTCAGCTGGGCCCGGCTGCTGCACAAGGCGCTGCCCGGCGCGAAGCTGCGGCAGGTGTCCTCGCTGACCAGGCTCCGGGTGATCCTGGGGACCACCGGCTACTCGGTCTCCGCGCTGCCGGGATCGTCCCCGTCCCCGGCGCCGGCCACCCCCGCGCCGGGCACCCCGGGCTCGTCACGGACCGCCGCCCAGGCCGCCTGCCATTAGGCCCTTACCGGCCGCACCGCCGGGGTCACCCGGCGGCGGGCGGTATCCCACGGCGGGGCCAATCCGGCCCGGTGTCCCGGTTTTGTCCGGACCACCAGGCACGATGCGGTACAACAGGGAACCATGGAGCACCTTCTCATCCACTCGGGCTACGCAGCCCTGGCCCTGCTCGGCTTCCTCGAAGCCTGCTGCGTGCCGATCCCGTCCGAGGTCACGTTCCTCTTCGGGGGCGTGCTCGCTTACCAGGGCCACCTCAACGTGGTCATGGTCATCATCGTGGGCACGCTGGCTGAGCTCTGCGGCTCCTTCGTCTCCTACTACGCCGGGCGGCTGGGCGGGCGCCGGCTGGTCGAGCGGGTCGGCCGGTATCTGCTGATCACCAAGTCCGACGTGGACCGGGTCGAGCGGTTCTTCACCGGGCGCGGCGAGTGGGCCGTGGCGGTCGGCCGGACGGTGCCCCTGCTGCGCGCGTTCACCCCGCTGGTGGCCGGTTTCGTGGAGATCCCGCCGGCCAAGTTCGGCGCGATGAGCCTGGCCGGAACCGCGGTGTACGCCACCACGCTCACGCTGATCGGGTACGCGGCCGGCGGTGCCTGGGACCAGGTCGAGCACTACATCGCGGTCGGCGGCTACGCGGTGGCCGCGATGCTGTGTGCCGGCTTCATCGCGTTCATCCTTTACCGCGTCCGCGAGATGCGGAAGGAAGCCGTCGAGGTGCGGGCGAACGAGCACGACGCGGGCACCCCGGTCGGCTGAGCGGCGCGCCGGGTTACCCGGTGAGCGACTGGTAGACGAGCTGGCGCAGCTGCGGGCGCAGCCCCCGGTAGGTGCTCGAGGGCAGCAGCTGGGTGAAGAATGACACGGTCAGCGCCTCGGCCGGGTCCACCCAGAACGCGGTGCTGGCCGCGCCGCCCCAGGAGTACTCGCCGGCTGAGCAGATGCCCAGGCTGGCGACCGGGTCGATGACCACGCCGAAGCCCAGGCCGAAGCCGGTGCCGCGGAACGGCGTCTCGGCGTACAGCGGGCGGCCGAAGGTGGCCAGGTCGGCGCCGCCCGGCAGGTGGTTGCGGGTCATGTAGGCGACCGTGCGCGGGCCGAGCAGGCGGGCGCCGTCCAGTTCGCCGCCCGGGCTGCCCGGGCGGTCCAGCAGCATCGCCGTGAACCGGTGGTAGTCCGCGGCGGTCGAGACCAGCCCGCCGCCCCCGCCCAGCAGCTTCGGCGGGCGGCCGACGGCCACCCGGCCCATCTGCTCCATCCTGCCGATGTTCCCGCGAGGGCCGGCTCCGTACAGCGCGGCCAGCCGCGGCAGCGCGTCCTCGCTGACGCAGAACCCGGTCTCGGTCATGCCCAGCGGCGCGAAGATCCGGGTGGCGAAGAACTCGTCCAGGCTCTGCCCGGAGGCCACCTCGACGACCCGGCCCAGCACGTCGGTGGACACCGAGTAATTCCACTCCGAGCCGGGCTGGAACAGCAGCGGTATCGACGCGTACTGGTCGCAGGCGGCGGCCAGGTCAGTGCCGGGCGGAGCACCCCACTCGTACCCGGCGGCCCGGTACATCGCGTCCACCGGGTGGACCCGGTGGAACCCGTAGGTCAGCCCGGAGGTGTGGGTCAGCAGGTGCCAGATCCGGACCGGCTCGGTGAGCGGCTCGGTCACTGCGCGCTGGTCCGAGCCGCCGGTGTAGACGCGGGCGCGGCCGAACGACGGGATGAAGTTGCTGACCGGGTCGGCCAGCTCGAACGCGCCCTCCTCGTACAGCATCATCGCGGCGACCGAGGTGACCGGCTTGGTCATCGAGTAGATCCGCCACAGGGTGTCGCTCTCGGCGGGCAGGCCGGCCTCCATGTCCCGCTGGCCGTAGGCGGACACGTGCACGAGGCGGCCGTTCCGGCTGACCGTGATGAGCCAGCCGGGCAGCCGGCCGTCGTCCACGTACCGCATGAAATGGCGGTCAAGCCGCCCGAGCCGGGCCGGGTCGATCCCTACCTCTGCCGGGTCTGCTTCAGCCTTCAGCACGGTCATCCGTCGCCGCCCTCTCACCGCTGCCGCCTCGGCCGTGCGGGCACGGCCCTTGCTGGCCGCCGGCCGCCGTGGCCCGGGGCGCCCGCACGGGCCGCCCGGGTCCCGAACGGCATTCGGCACCAAGAGCGATTCTGCGATGCGGGGCAGCCCCCGTCTATCCCCGGGGGCGGTCCCGTCAGGACTTGCTGGCCAGGTCCTGGTCGCCGTTAGCCGCCCCGGCGGGGGGCTGCTTGGCCGCCATGATCAGCGGCACGATCGAGATGACCTCGTCCCGGCCCTGCCTGTTCCCCGCCGCCCAGGCGGCCGCGTCCTGCGTGACCTGGGCCGCATGCGCCCGGGCCCGGGCGCACTCGTCCTTCCAGTACTGGATTTCCCGGCGCCGGCTGGCGTCCAGCCGGCTGATGGCCGATGTAGCGTAAGCCAGCGTCAGGCCCCACCCTGCCACCGCGGCGACGATGATCCACCCGATCGTCTCCAGCGTGCCTATCACGAGATTGCCGCCCCTGCTTTTCACCGCGCCCGGCCGGCGCCTTTCCCGGGAAATCCGGCCGGGTCCCCCTGCCCGGGATTTGCCTCCGTAGTCAGTATCGCGGCACAATTCATTGAAATGCAAGGTGCATTGCAGCTTGCAGAGAAACTGTCTGTGACAGGCTTCACTTGCTTAACGCCAGTCCCTATACTCCATTCCAGCAACAGGCCACTTACGGACATTCACCGAGGGGAGCGCGCCGGTGCCCGAATACGGCAGCCCGGCCGTCCGGCGCCGCCGGCTGGCCGCCGAGCTGCGGCGGCTGCGCGAGCGCGCGGGTTTCCGCGGTGAGCAGGTCGCCGAGCAGCTGGGCTGGTCGGCGTCCAAAGTCAGCCGGATCGAGCTGCACCGCACCGGCATTAAGCAGCTCGACCTGCGCCAGCTGCTCGACCTGTACGGGGTGCAGGACGAAAGGCACCGGGAGAGCCTGATCGCGCTGGCCGAGGAGTCCAGTAAAGCCAACCGGCTCGACCTCGCCACGGCCAGCCTGCCCGAGGAGTACGCGGCGTCAGTCATTGCCGAGGCCGAGGCGCAGTCGGCGTGGACGTGGGACCCGCTGATCGTGCCCGGCCTTTTGCAGACCGCCGATTACGCGCGGGCGGTGATGTCCGGCTGGCGCGAGATGTTCCCGGTTCCGCCGGGCGAGATCGAGCGCCGGGTGGAGGCCCGGCTGCTCCGCCAGCGCGTGCTGGCGCGCGAGCCGGTGTTCACCCTGGCCACCGTCATCGACGAGTCGGTGCTGGCCCGGGGCGTGGCCCCGGCGCCGGTCATGCGGGCCCAGCTGGCGCACCTGGTCCGCCAGGCACAGCTGCCCAACATCACCGTGCGCGTGCTGGCGCTGACCGGCCAGCAGTCCGTGCTGACCGGAGCCTTCACATATATGAAATTCGCTCAGGTTCATGACGTGCCCATGCATGACATGGTGATCGTAGAGCACCTGACCGGAAGCGAGCAGGTTGAGGACGAAAACGAGTCCTATAAGTACTTCACCGCATTCCGGGCCCTGACCGATCGGGCCCTTACCGAGCGTGACTCGCTGCGGCTGATCAGGAAATACCAGTCCGAGAAATGGCCAGCCGAGGCCTCGTCTTGACCAGGTCATGACCTCCTCATGACCATCGGGCCCGGCTGCCGGGCACGGGCCGCGTGCCGTTAGCCCGTGCTGCATATGCAATCTAATACGGCGCAATTGCGCGGGATTCGATTGCGCGCAGACGCCGGATCAGGCTCTGCCATTCGGCGGCGCGGAACCGCAGCACGGGAGCGTTCGCCCCGGCTTTGGAATCGCGCACCCCGACCACGCCCGGCGCGAGCATGGCAACCTCGACGCAGTTGCCGTTGTAGGCGCTGTAGGAACTCTTGAACCAGTGCGCCCCGGCCGCCTGCCCGGCGGCCTGCGCTGCGCCTGGCTGCGCATTCACAGTGAACATGACGGTCTGCTGTCTCCCATCTGGCATCTGCCGGGCTCCGCGAAATTGCGGGCGACGGCAGCATGCGAGAACTGATAGATGAGGACGGGCAGTCCGGGTGCCCAGCCACCGGAGAGTGCCGCGCATCGCGGCAGCCCCCGTATTCCGGCGATATTAGCAGTAGCCGTTGCACAGTGCGCTAACAAGCGGTATATAGCCCCGTTCTGGCGAACCGGGACCCGGCCGGCGCAGCCGGTCCAGCAAGCCGCCGGCGGAGCCGGCCAGCGAGCGCAGGGCCGCGGCGCTGTTTTCCCGACGAGCGATGAGGCGCGACGAAGGAGCGCCGAGGGAGCGAGGAGGGAAGGCAGCGCCTCTCCAGCGGCCCGCAGCGAGCGGCTAGCACTGCCTCTCAAGCGGCCCTGCGCTCGCCAGCCAGCACAATCAGCCGGCGTCGTCGGGTACGTAGTGGCGGCTGCCGTCGGCCGGGTCCAGCCAGACCCGCATGATGGCGCCGCTTGACGGGTCCCTGAACCGCTCGGCGGTGGGCACCCAGCCCGGGTCCGGGGCCGTGACCTGGGCGTGCCGCCGCCGGAACCGCCGTCCGCTGGCCGGTACCTGGCTCGCCTGGCCGGCTGGATGCGGGGTCAGCGGCGGCAGGCCGGCCAGCGCGTCCGCCGCGGCGGCGGCGTGGTCCGCGGACAGCACGATGCCCAGCCGCCGGTCGAATTCGGCCTCGTCCAGGCGGCCGAGCGCGTAGTGCTCGCGCAGCACGATTGCCAGCCGGTCCCGCTCGGCGTCGCCGAACGCGGCGGGCGGCCCCGCGGCCACGGCTACCCGGCGGCCGGACGGACCACCACGGTGCTGCCGTAGGCCACGATCTCGGTCAGTCCCTGGCCGATTTCCGAGGAGTCGAACCGCATTGCGACGACCGCGTTGCCGCCGATCAGCCGGGCGTTCTCGATCATGCGGTCCACCGCGTGCCGCCGGCTGTCTTCGAGCAGCTCGGTGTACTGGGTGACCTCGCCCTGGCGCAGCGCCTTGAACCCGGCGCCGACCGACTTCACCACGCCCATGCTGCGGACCACCAGGCCGAACGCGACCCCGAGATCCCTGTCTATGGTCATGCCCGGCAGCGCAAAGCCCGTGGTGACCGGGAAACCCGCCGATGAGGACTCCGTCATGGAAGGCATCCTACGGACCGCGGCCGGTGCCCGGCCCGGACTGGCGGCTGTCGGCCCGGGCGGGCACCGGCCGGGGCGGGCACCGGCCGGGGCGGGCGCCGGCTGGCTCGCGTGCGCCGTTGCCCACGAGCCAGGGCCTAATGCGGCAGCCCGGCCAGGGTGAAGAACTCGGCGCGGGACCGGCCGTCGTCCCGCAGCGTGCCGAGCAGGGTCGAGGTCATGGTGGTCGAGCCCACCGCCTGCACCCCGCGCAGTGTCATGCAGGTGTGCTCGGCCTCGATCACCACGCCCATCCCGCGCGGCTGCAGCTGGGTGGTCAGCCAGTCGGCGATCTGCTTGGTCAGCCGTTCCTGGACCTGCGGCCGGCGGGCGAAGTGACCCACCACCCGGGCCAGCTTGGACAGCCCGAGGATGCGGTCGCCGGGCAGGTAGCCCACGTGCGCCACGCCGGTGAACGGCAGCAGGTGGTGCTCGCACACGCTGCGCACCGGGATCGCCCGGGCGAGCACCAGCTCGTCGTAGCCCTCATCGTTGGGGAACGTGGTCAGGCTGAACGGGCTGGGCCGCAGCAGCTCCGCGTAGGCCCGCGCCATCCGCCGCGGGGTGTCACGCAGGCTCTCCGCGCTGGTGTCCATGCCGAGCGCACGCAGGAAATCCGCGGCGGCCCGCTCGGCCGCGCCCACGTCGATCGCACTGCCGTCGTGCACCACCCGCAGGGCCCGCTCGGCCGGGCCGGGGCTGACTGCCGCCTCCATGGTCAGCTCCCCCCGGCGGTGGCCAGCAGCACCAGTACCAGCGTGACCACGGCAAGCAGGCCGTGCGCCACGATCACCGGCACGGGCAGGTGCCGCTCGGCGGCGATGGTCCCGCCGGCCGCGGCCGCCCGGCCCGGACTGCTGCCCCGGCTGGCCTGCCAGCCGGGCAGCCAGCGAAGCAGCATCACGAAGCCCAGCGCCGCGACCGGGAGCAGCGCCGCGAACGCGATCCAGCCCAGGGCCCTGGTGTGCAGGCCGACGAAGGCGATCCACAGCACCAGGCCCGCCGCGGCCAGCCCGAAGTGCCCGAAGATCACCGGGGCCGGGAACCGGCTCGTCCCGCTGCGCTGCTGGCTCAGCCCGCCGTGGCTGATCCAGCCACCGAGCATGATGAACCCGCCGCCGGCGGTGATGAGCCAGGTGACAAGGGCCGCGATCGACATAGCGGACACTCCTTCGGTGACCCTGGGTTGGCAATGGAAAGGAAACGCTGGTGGGCCTAACTGGCGGCCGGCCCGGCGGCCCGGCTAGCGGGCCGGGCCAGCGAGCCCGGCTAGCTGACCCGGCTTAGCTGGCCCGGCGATACGGCGCGGGCCGGCCGGGGTCCTGCCACGGCGGCCCCGCGGTCCCGTCCGCGGGCGGCGCGAAGCCCTCGGCCTGGGTGCCCTCGTCGGCGACCCGGACCCCGTACCGGTAGGCCAGCTTCCCGCCCAGGAAGCCAGACACGCCGAGCGCGGCGAAGGCCGCCGCGGACAGCGCGAGCTTGCCGGGCGGGACCGGGCCGCCGCTGGCGTAGCCGTCGTGCCGCCAGGCGAAGTTCGCCGCGTATGTACCGGTGATCACGAGGTTGAGCGACATGTGCCAGATCGCGGTGCGGAACGCCGGGGTGCCGGGCGCGATCGCGAGCAGGTCGAGGAAGCCCACCGTGGCCGCGGCCAGCGCGCCTGCCACGCCGATGCCGATCAGCCATTCGGCGCCCTGGGTGAGGAACCCGGGGTGGGCCGCGAACCGGGAGGCCACGTCGAACACCAGGCTGGCCAGCCAGGCCCCGATGGGCACGGTGACCAGCAGCGGGTGCAGCGGGTGCCCGTACGGGCCGGCCAGCAGGGGGCTGACCGGCTGTTTGGCCTGCCGCATGGCTGTGCCCACCGAACCTCTGCTCACCTGGTCTCCATCCTCGAACCATATTTCACTAACAGATATTGGACTTATTTCGCTGTCAGGTCAAGACCACCTCACTGTGACGGGTTCGTTACCGCTGAACCCAAGCTGGTAGGCGTTATGGTGAAGGGGTGGCGGGGACCAGACCAGAACCTCTGGACAGCGAGGCATCGATCACGGCGATCGCCGCGCTCGGCGACGAGCAGCGGCGGCGCCTGTTCAGCTACGTGCAGCGCGCGCACCGGCCGGTGAGCCGCGAGGAGGCCGCCGCCAGCGTGGGCATCTCCCGCAAGCTGGCCGCGCACCACCTCGACAAGCTGGTTGCCGCGGGCCTGCTGCAGTCCAGGTTCGGCCCGCCCGGCGGGATCAGGAAGGTCGGCCGGGCGCCCAAGCTCTACCTGCTGGCCGAACCCGGCATCCAGATCAGCATCCCGGAGCGGCGGCACGAGGAGCTGGCCCGGATCCTGCTCGAAGCCGTGCTCACCGAGGCCGACGGGGAAGACGCCCGGCAGGCCTCGCTGCGGGTCGCCGCGGCGCGCGGCCGCCAGCTCGGCGCGGACGAGCGCGCCCGGCTGCGGCCCGGGCGGCTGGGCGCCGAGCGGGCCCTGACCATCACCGAGACCGTTCTCGGCGC
>DASVBE010000252.1:0-21763 GCA_036375995.1 Streptosporangiaceae bacterium
CTGCACGGGGACCTGGGTTACTCCTACGCCTCCCACCAGACGGTCCTGACGGAGATCAGCCAGCAGCTGCCGTACACCATCAATCTGGCGCTGGGCGGGCTTGTGGTGGCCCTGGGCGTGGGCATCCCGCTGGGCATCGCCGCGGGGGTCCGGCCCGGCGGGGTGACCGACAAGGTCGCCACCGGGGTGGCCGTGCTCGGGGTCGCCATCCCCTACTTCTGGCTGGCGATCCTGCTCGTTCTGCTGTTCGCGGTGAAACTGCGGCTGCTGCCGGCGCTGGGCACCGGGTCGGTGAACGCGCTGATCCTGCCGGCCATCGCGCTGGGCTGGGGGTTCGCGGCGATCATCGCCCGGCTGCTGCGGAACAACCTGATCGAGGTGTACCAGAGCCCGTACATGATCGTGGCCCGGGCCAAGGGCCTGTCCGAGTGGCGGCTGCTGTGGCATCACGCGCTGCGGAACGCGATCTCCTCCACGGTCACGATCGTCGGGCTCCAGTTCGGCTACCTGCTGGCCGGCGCGGTGGCGATCGAGGTCATCTTCGGCCGGCCCGGGCTCGGCGCGTTCCTCGTCGCCCGGATCCAGCAGAAGGACGTGCCGTCTATCCAGGGAGTGGTGCTGTTCGTGGCGGTCGTCTACCTGATCGCGAACCTGCTGGTGGACGTGGTGCACGCGCTGCTCGACCCGCGTATCCGGCGGAGCTGGTCGCGGTGACCGCGCCCGTTGCCTCAGCCGGGTCCGTGGCCCCGGTGCGGCTCGCCCCGCCGCGGAACCGGCCGGCCGTGCTGCGGGCCCGGTTCCTGCTGGCGGCCCGGCGCGACCCGGTGGGCCTGGTCGCCACCATCTCCGCGGCGCTGCTGGGGCTGGTGGCGCTGGCCGCCCCGCTGCTGCCGCTGGCCGACCCGGCCGCGCTGGTCGGCACCGGCCAGCTGCACCCCAGCGGCGCGCACCTGCTCGGCACCGACCAGCTGGGCCGGGACGTGCTCTCGCGGACCATCTTCGGCGCCCGGCACACGCTGGTCACCGCGGTGCTGAGCACCGCGCTGGCGGCCGCGATCGGGATCCCGCTCGGCGTGCTGGCCGGCTACCTGGCCCGCTGGCACTCCGGCGTGGTGATGCGGGTGATGGACGTGCTGCTGGCGTTCCCCGGGCTGCTGCTGGCCCTGGTCATCGTGACGGTCCTGGGCCCGGGCGTGACCACGGTGGTGTTCGCGGTGGCCATCTCCTACATCCCGATCTTCGCCCGGGTGGCGTACGGGCCGACCAAGTCGGTGCGGGCGCAGGACTACATCTCCGCGGCGAGGGTGGTGGGCTGCCGGCCGCTGCGGATCGTCGGCCGGCACGTGCTGCCGGTGCTGTCCAGCGAGCTGATCGTGGTGATCAGCAGCGCGATCGGGTGGACCACGCTGCTCGCCGCCACGCTGGACTTCCTCGGCTTCGGCATCCGGCCGCCGTCCCCGGACTGGGGCGCCGACCTGTCCGCCGGCGTGCAGTACCTCGGGCAGGCGTGGTGGATCTCGGCGGCGCCGGGCATCGCGATCACCGTGACCATCCTGATCGCCAACTACATGGGCGACTTCCTGGCCAGCATGACCGACCCGGCCCGCCTGCGGCAGGACCGGGGCAAGCTCAAGGACACGACCACACTCATCGCGGGAGAAGGCTGATGGAGCTGTTCATACTGCCGCTGGGCGGATGCTGCTGCAATTACGAGGTCATCGCGCCCGGGGTAGCCGACGGCAAGCGGATCCACATCCCGGTCCCGGCCTGCCTGATCCGGCTCGACGACGGCAAGCTGGCGCTGGTCGACACCGGCATGAACCGGGTCCACATCAAGGACCCCGATTACACCTGGCGCGGCCAGCCGCTGGCCGACCTGCTGGTGCCGGACATGCGGCCGGAGGACAGCCTGCTGTTCCGGCTGGCCCAGCTGGACATCGCGCCGCAGGAAGTCGACTACGTGATCAACACGCACCTGCACTTCGACCACGCGGGAAACAACGACCTGCTCAAGGACGCCACGTTCTTCGTGCAGCGGGAGCACTACGAGTTCGCCAGGAAAACGCCGGAGGTCTTCCCGCACCAGTACTGGAACCTGCCGCACCTCAGCTACGAGCTGGTCGACGGCCCGTCCCAGCTGTTCCCCGGGCTCGAGGTCATCCCGACGCCGGGGCACGCGCCCGCGCACCAGTCGGTGCTGCTCCGGCTGCCGGACACCGGCAACGTCGTGATCTGCGGCGACGCCGTGTACTGCCAGGAGAACTACGACCACGACTCGTGGGGCGGCCAGGCCGACCCGGAGACCGCCAGGGTCAGCGCGCTGATGCTGCGCGACCGGGCGAACCAGGAGAACGCCCAGATGATCTACGGCCACGACCGGAACCAGGTCGCGACACTGCGCTGGTCGACCCAGTCGTACAAGTAGGAAAAACAGTAGGGAGCAGCGAACGTGAGCGCCAACGGACGTCCCGTCGTCATCCGCAACGTGACCCTGATCGACGGCACCGGGGCCGCGCCGGTGCCCGGCCAGGCGCTGATCGCCGAGGGACGGCGGATCAGCTGGATCGGCCCGGACGGCTCGCTGCCCGAAGGCGCCGGGTCCGGCGCGATCGACGGCGGCGGCGGGACCATCCTGCCCGGGCTGATCAACTGCCACGTGCACCTGGCCAACGACGGGTCGCCGGACCTGTTCGGCCAGGCGGCCAGGGATTCGGTGACCACCGCGGCGCTGCGCGGCTACCTGAACATGCAGGTCACCCTGGAGTCCGGGGTGACCTCGGTACGGGACTGCGGCGCGGCCAGCGGCATCGCGATCGACCTGGCCCAGGCGGTGGACGACGGGCTGGTGCCCGGGCCGCGGATCCGCGCCGCGGGCCGGGTCATCACGATGACCGGCGGGCACGGCCACTTCATCGGCCGGGAGGCGGACGGCCCGGACGGCGTGCGGGGGGCCACCCGGGCCGAGCTCAAGGCGGGCGCGCACTTCATCAAGGCGATGGCCACCGGCGGGGTGCTGACCCCCGGCGTCGTGCCCACCCAGACCGCGCTGCAGCAGGACGAGCTGGAGCAGGTGGCCAGGGAGGCGCACAACGCCGGCAAGCGGGCGGCCTGCCACGCGATCGGCAACGAGGGCATCAAGAACGCGATCCGGGCCGGCATCGACTCCATCGAGCACGGCTTCTACCTGGACGACGAGGCGCTGCAGCTAGCCATCGACCACGGCACCACGCTGGTGCCGACGCTGATCGCGGTGAACCAGATCGTGAACAACGGCGACTCCGGGGCGATCCCTGACTGGGTGGTGGAGAAGGCGAAGAGCGAGTCCGGCCACCACCAGACCAGCTTCGCCGCGGCGGTCAAGTCCGGGATGCGGATCGCGGCCGGCACCGACGCGGGCACGCCGTTCAACCCGCACGGCTTCCTGCCGCAGGAGCTGGCCCTGATGGTGGAGTACGGCATCGACCCGATGGCCGCGCTGGTCGCCGCGACCAGCAGCGCCGCGCGCAACCTGGGCCTGGACCCGGACGTCGGCACGCTCGAGGTGGGGCGGCTGGCGGACGTGATCGTGGTCGCCGGCGACCCGGTGGCGGACATCGCGGCGGTGGAAGCGACCCGGTTCGTGATGAAGGACGGCCAGGTGTACCGGAACGACCTCGGTGGCGGGCAGGCGGGCTGACTTGGCAGAAATCCCGACGCTGGCGGTCAGCGACCTGACGGTCCGGTTCCGGACCGCGCACGCCACCGTGCACGCGGTGAACGGCGTCAGCTTCACCCTGGACCGGGGCCGGACCGCGGCAATCGTCGGGGAGTCAGGCTCGGGGAAGAGCGTGACCTGCCTTTCCTTGCTACGGTTGCTGCCCCGTTCGGCCCGGGTGACAGGGTCGGTCCGGCTGGACGGCCAGGAATTGCTGACTCTGGGTGAGTCGGACATCCGCCGGATCCGCGGCAAGGACATCGGGCTGGTGTACCAGGACCCGATGGCCGCGCTGAACCCGGTCCGCACCATCGGCGCCCAGGTCTGCGAGCCGCTGCGGCTGCACCTGGGGCTGAGCAAGCGGGCGGCACGGGAGCGGGCCGCGGAGCTGCTGGCCACGGTGGGCATCCCGGCGCCGGCCCGGCAGCTCGGGTCCTACCCGCACGAGTTCAGCGGCGGCATGCGGCAGCGGGTGGTCATCGCGATGGCGATCGCCTGCGAGCCGCGGGTGCTGCTGGCCGACGAGCCGACCACCGCGCTGGACGTGTCGGTGCAGGCGCAGATCCTCGAGCTGCTCAAGAAGCTGACCACCGAGATGGCGATCTCGCTGATCCTGATCAGCCACGACCTGAGCGTGGTGGCCGGGCTGGCCGACGACGTGATGGTCATGTACGGCGGCTACCTGGTCGAGCACGGCGAGGCGCTGGGCGTGTTCGAGCAGCCCCGGCACCCGTACACGGCGGGCCTGCTGGCCTCGATCCCGGACATGGCGCCGGACCCGGAGGCGGAGCTGATCGGCATCCCCGGCCAGCCGCCGGACATGCGGGCGCTTCCGCCTGGCTGCGTCTTCCGGCCGCGCTGCCCGCACGCGTTCGCGGCCTGCGAGGAGCGGCCGGCCCTGCAGGACCGAGGGCCCGCGCACCGCGCGGCCTGCTGGCTGGGGCCGGAGGTGAGCCTTGACCGGACCGGGCGCGGCGCCGCGTGAGCCCAGGGCCGGCTCACCGGCCCCGGGTGTGGCTCCGCTGCTGGAGATCAGCGACCTGCAGGTGCACTACCGTGCGCCGCGGCAGGCCGGGCTGCGGGCGGGCGTGGTCCGCGCGGTCGACGGGGTCACGCTGACCGTGGCCCGCGGGGCCACGCTGGGCCTGGTCGGCGAGTCCGGCAGCGGGAAGACCACGCTGGCCAAGAGCCTCGTCAAGCTGGAGCCGGTGACCGGCGGGGAGATCAGGTTCGGCGGGACCGAGATCGGCGGCCTGGCGGACCGGGCCTTCCTGCCGATGCGGCGGCGCATCCAGATGGTCTTCCAGGACTCGCTGAACTCGCTCAACCCGCGGTACACCGTGGCCGGCACGCTCCGCGAGCCGTTCGTGGTGCACTCCCTGGCCCCCCGCGGCGAGCTGCGGGAGAAGGTGGCCGAGCTGATGCTGCGGGTGGGCCTGAGCCCGGAGCTGATGGACGAGCCCGCAATACAGCTGTCCGGCGGGCAGCGGCAGCGGGTGAACATCGCCCGGGCGCTGGCCCCCGGGCCCGAACTGATCATCGCCGACGAGCCGACCTCGGCGCTGGACGTGTCGGTGCAGGCGCAGATCCTCAACCTGATGCTGGCGCTGCAGCGCGAGGTCGGGATGAGCTACCTGTTCATCAGCCACGACCTGGGCGTGATCCGCCGGATGGCGTCCCACGTCGCGGTGATGTACCTGGGCAAGGTGGTGGAGACCGCGCCGCGCGCGGACATCTACCGCCAGCCGCTGCACCCGTACACCCGGGCGCTCATGCAGGCGGCGCCGTACCCGGATCCGCGGGTGGAGCGGCAGCGCACCCAGGCGCCGATCCCGGGCGAGGTGCCCAGCGCCATGGACCCGCCACCGGGCTGCCGGTTCCATCCGCGCTGCCCGCTGGCCCGGCCGGTCTGCTCCGCGGAGGAACCCGCGCTGCGGCTGGTCACCGGCGGCCGCTGGTCGGCCTGCCATTTCGCGGAGGAACTCGCCAGTGAGACCGGGGTTACCGGCCCGCCAGGCCCGGGCGCATCGGGCTAGGGACGGCAGCCATCCACGGTACTCTCGGCGGCGAAAACGCGGCGGCCCGGCTGGTTCGGGCGAGTGAGGAGTGACCGGCATGGCTGCTGCACAGGACCCTGACCAACAGGCTGGCCCGGCCTGGCCGGAGGAAGCCGGGCCGTTGTCCGGCCTGAGCGGGGTCGTCGGCACCCCGCTGCCCGCGGCCACGCTGGACCGCACCGACCTGCGGCTGCTCGCGCTGCTGGCCGCGGATTCGCGGACGAGCCAGCGCAAGCTCGGCCGTGAGCTGAACATGTCCGCCCCCGCGGTCGGCGTCCGGATCGCCCGGCTGGAGCGGGCCGGGGTGATCCAGGGGTACTCGGTGCGGGTCGACTGGGCGGCCGCGGGCTACCCGCTGCAGGCGTACCTGTCGATTACCGCGTCGGCCAACCTGGGCGGGGTCCTGCAGGCCCTGCACGGCATCCCCGAGGTGGAGGACGTGGCCGTGGTGGCCGGGTCGATGGACCTGCTGGCCCGGATCCGGCTGCGGGACCACAGCCATCTCAAGGCGCTGATGTTCGAGCAGGTCTGGCAGATCCCCGGGGTGCAGCGCACCGAGACGTTCCTGACGCTGGGCGAGATGCCGGGCAAGGAGTTCACCCGGCTGCTGATCGAGCAGCAGGAGCGCCTGGCCGGAGAGGAGGGCGGCGAGGGCTGACGCGGCACCAGGGCATGAATCGCCGGGAAATGGCCGGCTAAAGCTGGACGGGGCCAGGCGCCGGCCGGATAATGAGGCCCCTCGGGGGGTGGTGACAATGGGGCAGGAAGCCGAGCCGGAGGAACAGAGGCAGCCCGCGTTCCCGCCGCTGCGCAACGAGATCATCTCCCAGGCATTACTGCGCGAGAGCCAGCGCCAAAGGATCGGCCTCAAGCCGGATGCGGCCGGCCGGCTGCCCGTGGTCATCGAGCTCAACCTGCAGCATGAAGGCGGCCTGACCAGAGCCTGGCGCCAGCTGCGGGCCAACTGGCGGCGGGCTGTCACCGAAGTGCCGGCGCCGGCGGCCACCGGGGACATCTACTGCCTCGCGAGGCTGACCATCGACGAGGTCAAGAACCTGGTCCGGAGCGACCTGGCGACACCGGATCCGAAGCAGCGGGCGGTGTACCGGGTCTGGCCGGACTTCCCTGTGCACCCGCTGATCGACCGGTCCTGCAGCACCGTCAAGGCCGACGCGGCGCGGCGCTCTTACGATGCCGCGGGCCGGGACATCGTCTGGGCCGTCATCGACTCAGGGATCGATGGGAAGCACCCGCATTTCACCCAGTACGAAAACCTGACTGGCGTGGTGGCCGGGATGCACCGGGACTTTACCCAGGATGGCGATCCGGCGCCCGGCGGGGCACTGACGGACGGCAATGGCCACGGCACCCACGTAGCTGGCATCATCGCGGGCGGGCTGGCCGCCGATGCGCCTGAACCCGTGGTGATGCAGGATCTGCAGGACCCGGATAACCCGGATGACCCGGACAGCTCCGTGCCGCATCGGCGGCAGGTCAGCCGGGAACTGCTGGCTGGCCTGGCCCCGCGGGCCAAGCTGGTCAGCCTCAAGGTGCTCGACGACGACGGCAACGGCAGCTCGATGAACATCGTGCGGGCTCTCGAGCATGTGCGTACCGAGCTCAACGGACAGAAGCTGATCCGGGTGCACGGCGTGAACCTGAGCCTTGGCTACGAGTTCGACCCGGAGTGGTTCGCCTGCGGTCAGAGCCCGCTGTGCGTGGCGGTGAACCGCCTGGTGCGGTCCGGCGTCGTGGTCGTCGTCGCGGCCGGCAACACCGGCTACGGCACACTCAAATCGGTACAGCGGCTGACATCCACGGGCTTCGCGATGTCCATCAACGACCCGGGGAACGCCGAGCTGCCGATCACCGTGGGCTCGACGCACCGGGATATGCCGCACACCTACGGGGTGTCCTACTTCTCCTCCAAGGGGCCGACCGGCGACGGCCGGGCCAAGCCGGACCTGGTCGCCCCCGGCGAGCGGATCACCTCCTGCGGTGCGGGCAACGCGCTGACCAAGGCCGGCAAGCAATCCGGCGATCCGCTCTACGTCGAGGACAGCGGCACGAGCATGGCCGCCCCGCATGTATCCGGCGTGATCGCCGCGTTCCTGTCCATCCGCCGGGAGTTCGCCGGGCAGCCCGAGCAGATCAAGGACATCTTCACCCAGTCGGCCACTTCGCTGGGGCGGGAGCGGTCCTTCCAGGGCCACGGGCTGGTCGACCTGATGCGGGCCATTCAGTCCGTCTAGGAGGGATTTCCATGGCAGATCTCACTAAATGGCCGACCTGGGAGATCCAATTCGACCGTAATGGCCAGGTGGAAGCGGCGGCCCGGGCCACTCTCCTCACCGAGATCCCCGGTGCCGGGCTCACTGACCTCGTGGTGATGAGCCACGGCTGGAACTCGTCGCCGGACCACTCCCGTCGGCTGTATAAGCAGTGGTTCGGCATGCTGGACACCCTGGTCCCTGACGGCTCCCTGGCCCAGATCGGCACGCTCGGCGTCATCTGGCCGTCGATGCTCTGGCCGGACGAATCCCAGCCGGGCAGCGGCGGGGGCGGCGGCGCGGCGGGGCTTGGCGGGCCGGGCGGCGGGGATAGCGGAGCCCCGGTGACCGCCCTGAAAGCCGTCTACCCCGATCAGGGCCAGCAGCAGATCCTCGGCCAGCTGGCCGGCCTGCTCGATGAGCAGTCCGCGGACCCGGCCAAGCTGGCCCAGTTCCGTGCGCTGATGCAGCAACTGGCCGGCACCGAGCCCGTCCCCGGCCAGGACCCGGACAGTCGGCTGAAAATGCTCGACGACGAGCCGCAGGAGCTCGCGAAGCGGTTTTCCGCCGCCCTTGACGATGCCTCCCAGCCGGGGGCCGGGCAGCCGCCCGACCTGGGCGGCGGGGCGGACCTGGGCGGGGGCGCGGACCTGGGCGGGGGCCTGCCGGGGGCGGGCGCCGACGGCCAGGGCGCCGCGGCCGGGCTTGGCTCGATCACCGGGCAGCTGTGGAACGGAATGAAGGAAGCCCTGCGGCAGCTCACCTACTTCCAGATGAAGCAGCGCGCTGGCACGGTCGGGCAGCAGGGCCTGGGCCCGTTCCTCGGGGACCTGGCCCGCCGCTCGGCTAAGCTGCGCGTGCACCTGATCGGGCACAGCTTCGGAGGCCGGCTGGTCTCGTTCACACTGGCCGGCCTGCCCGCCGGGCAGCCGTCCCCGGTGGCCTCGCTGACCCTGCTGGAAGGGGCGTTCTCGCACTACGCATTCGCCGCGTCACTGCCGCAAGCCCCCCATCGGTCCGGGGCGCTGAACGGGATGGCGGCCCGGGTCAACGGGCCCCTGCTGGCCTGCTTCTCGTCCTTCGACCTGGCGCTGGCGATCTTCTACCCGCTGGCCTCGTTCACCTCGGGCGAGGACGCAGCCGGGCTGACCGATGACCTGAAGCTCCAGTACGGCGGCATGGGCCACGACGGCGCCCAGGCGATGCAGGCGCCCACGGTCATGGTCAAGAACGTGGGGCAGCCGTACGAGTTTGCGGCCGGCAAGTTCACCAACATCGACTGCAGCCCGGTGGTCAAGAAGGGTGACCCGCCGTCCGGCGCGCATAGCGACATCGTGCACAAGGAGCTGGGCTGGGCCATGCTCAAGGCGGCCGGGCTGGTCTGATCTGGGGACCGGGATGAGCGAGGCAGCCGAGACAGCCGCTGTGGCCGACCGGGTGCCGGTCCCGGGTGGAGCGGATGGCCCGCCACCCGGCCTGCGTACTCCCTGAAGAACTTTTCTTTCCGCGCTTCCGCCGCTAGCGGCGGGCGGGACGGGTCCGGGCCAGGCGCCGCCAGGTGAGGAGGACGAGCACGAGGGCGAGCACGGCCTGCATCGCCATCGCCAGCAGCCACTGATGCGGGGTGTGATTCCACAGCGGATCCGGCTTGGTTTCCGGGCCGAGCGGCTGGATGTGGTTGAGGTCCGCGGTGGACGCTATCGCGGCGAAACCCCACCGGGACGGCGCGAACCAGGACAGCTGCTCCAGGCCGGTGATGCCGTTGATGGCGAACACGCCGCCGCTCACCACGACCTCGACCAGGACCGCCAGCACGAGCAGCGGCATCGTCTTGTCGGAGGAGTTGACCACCGCGGAGATGAGCAGTCCCAGCACCATGGAGGCCACCGCGAGCAGCGCCATCGCGGCGATGAGTTCCACCAGCGGATGGGACGTCAGGAAGGCGCCGGAGGGCGGCAGCTTACGGCCGAGCATCCCGATGTACACCATCACGACCGCCTGCAGCGCGCTGATCAGGCCGAGGATGACGAGCTTCGACCACAGGTAGGCGCCGGCCGACAGGCCGGCGGCCCGTTCCCGGGTGTAGATCGCCCGTTCCTTGACCAGTTCCCTGACCGCGTTGGCCAAGCCGACCAGGCAGGCGCTCATGACCAGGATCAGCAGGACGGGCTGGGCGTCGACGTTGTCCGGGCCGGTCAGCCCCTTGGCGGCAGGGACGGCCCGGATCAGGCCGCCGAGGACGAACGGCAGCACGGTCAGCACGACCGCGTAGTTGCGGTCCGCGGCGATGACCGCGAGATACCGCCGGGCCAGGGTGGAGAGCTGGGCCAGGCGGTTCTGTGACCGGGGCGGCGGTGCGGCCCTGGCAGCCGCCGGGGTGGCCCGGGGTGCCTGCATGGCCGCCGTGACGTACTGGGCGCAGTACGCGGAACTGCGGTACTCCCCCGCCCAGTCCCGGTCCGGCTCGGCCTCGAAGGCCCGGAACACCTGGGCCCAGCCGGGCTGGCCGAAGTGCTTGAGGCCCTCGGCGGGCGGCCCGAAGTAGGCGATCTTGCCGCCCGGCACGAGGACCAGCAGCCGGTCGCAGATGTCCAGGTTGGCCACGCTGTGCGTGACGACGATGACCGTCCGGCCGTCGTGGGCCAGGTCGGCCATCATCTCCATGACCGACATGTCCAGGCCGGGATCCAGCCCGGAGGTCGGCTCATCCAGGAAGAGGAGGGACGGTTTGGTGAGCAGCTCGAGGGCGACGTTGACCCGCTTCTGCTGGCCGCCGGACAGCGCCGAAGTGCGGGTCTCTGCGTGCTTCGTGAGGGACAGCTCGCCGAGGACCTCGGTGATGCGCCGGTCGCGCTCGGTCTTGCTGACGTCCCGCGCGAACCGCAGCTCGGCGGCGTAGCCGAGGGCTTTCCTGGCGGACAGCTGGGTGTGCAGGATGTTCTCCTGCGGGACCAGGCCGATCCGGTGCCGCAGCTCGTCGTAGTCCGCGTACAGGTTGCGCTCGTCGTACAGGACCGATCCCGAGGTGGCCGGCCGCATGCCGGTCAGCGCGCCGAGCAGGGTGGACTTGCCCGCGCCGCTGGGCCCGATCACGGCCAGCAGGCAGCGCTCGCCGAGCGGGAAGCTCACGTCGTCCAGGATCACCTTGCCGCTGGGCAGCCGGACACTCAGGCCGCGGGCCTCCAGCGACACGTCGCCGGTGTCGATGAACTCCTGCAGCTCGCCGCCGACCAGGCGGAAGGTGGCGTGGCCGATGCCGATGACGTCAGCCTCGGTGACCGGGGCGGTGCCGACGCGCTGCCCGTTGACGTAGGTGCCGTTGTGGCTGCCGAGGTCGGCGATCTCGTAGCCGGTGGCGGTCTTGCGCAGTTCGGCGTGGTAGCGGGAGACGCCGAGGTCGGGGACGACGACCTGGTTGTCGGGGGCCCGGCCGATCCTCAGGACCCGGGCCGGGAGCGGCATGATGCCGCTTGGCCCCTTGCTGGCCCAGCGGGGCTGCGGGGCGGCGGGGGCCTGGGCCGGGGCCTGGGTAGGCGGGGTGGGGGGCAGCTCGGTGAGGCCGGCGCCGGCGGGCGCGGCGGCCAGCGAGCAGGACACGACCGGGCCGTTGTCCGGGTGGCCGAGGCGGATCAGGCAGGGGCCGGTGATCGCCGCCCGCTCGACGCGGTCCTGGCCGACAAACGTCCCGTTGGTGCTGCCGGCGTCCTCCAGCAGCCACTGGCCGCCGTCGGCCCGGAACACCGCGTGCAGCCAGGACACCGTCTGCTCGTTGACCGCGAGCTCTGACTGGGGGTCGCGGCCGATCCGGTACCTGGATCCTGGCTGCAGAGTCCGGTCGGATCCCTGGACACGGACCAGAAGGGCCGGAGCGACAACGGGGGCAGCTTCTCGCTCGGCCGTCACCCACCCACTTTACGTGCCCTTTGCCAGCAAACGGCCCCTCCACCTTTTTCGCTGCGGTTCCGCTGCGGCGGTCCGGCGCGTGCCGGGTATGACGGTCGCGGCAGTCCGTATCCGGCAGCACAGATGGGAGCTGAACATCATGACCTGCGAGCGCCCGCACACCGTAGTCACCGGGGCGTCCTCGGGAATCGGCCGGGCGACGGCGCTGCGGCTGCCGGCGCCGGGGGCGCTGGCCGGGACGCAGCCTGGCTAGGGCGGGCTGGCCAGGGCGGGCGGGCTAGGGCCGGGCGGGGTGGCCGGCGATAATGCTTGTGATCCTCAAGATCAACTTGGGCCTGGAGCGTGGCCGTGACCGATGAGTACCGATTCCGCGCCTCGCCGTCGCTGACGGGGAACTGGCAGCACTTCCGGTTCGCGGTGGCCGACGGGGTCGCCACGGTCACCCTGGACCGGCCGGAGAAGCTGAACCCGCTGACCTTCGAGAGCTACGCGGACCTGCGCGATCTGCTGGCCGAGCTGCCGCATCACACCGACGTGCGGGTGCTGGTCATCCGCGGCGAGGGCAAGGGCTTCTGCGGCGGCGGCGACGTCAACGAGATCATCGGCGAGCTGATCAAGATGGAGCCGCGGGACCTGATCCGGTTCACGAAGATGACCGGGGACGTGATCCGCGCCATGCGCGAGTGCCCCGTCCCGATCATCGCGGCGGTGCACGGCATCGCCGCCGGGGCCGGGGCGGTGATCGCGCTGGCCGCGGACTTCCGGGTGGTCAGCGCGTCTGGCCGGTTCGCGTTCCTGTTCACCAAGGTGGGCCTGTCGGGCGGGGACATGGGCGCGGCCTACCTGCTGCCGCGGGTGGTCGGGCTGGGGCGGGCCACTGAGCTGCTGATGCTCGGCGGGGTCATCGACGCGGCCACCGCGGACCGGTACGGGCTGGTGTCCCGGCTGGTGGGGGACGACGAGATCGGCGGGGCCGTGGCGGAGCTGGCGCGCACGCTGGCCGGCGGGCCGACGCTGGCGCTGGCGCAGACCAAGGCGCTGCTGACCAGGGAGCTGGACATGCCGCTGGGCGCGGCGATGGAACTAGACGCGATGACCCAGGCCCTGCTCATGACCACGAAGGACCACGCGGAGTTCCACGCGGCGTTCAACGAGAAGCGGCCGCCGCGGTGGCAGGGCCGCTGAGGTGACGGCCGCCGGCGCAGCGACGGCCGCCGGCGCGGAGGCGGCCAGCGGCGCGCGGGTGGCGCTGGTCACCGGGGCCGGGCGGGGCATCGGGCGGGCGGTCGCGCGGCGGCTGAGCTCGGAGGGACTGCGGGTCGCGCTGGTCGCGCGGGACGCCGGGCAGCTGGCGGAGACCGCCGCGCTATGCGCCGGTCCCGTGCTGGTCCTGCCCGCCGACGTGACGGACGGCGGGCAGGTGGAAAACGCGTTCGCCGCGGTGGAAGATGCGTGGGGGCCGGTCGAGGTGCTGGTGGCCGCGGCGGGCGGCGGTTTCTCGGCCCGGCTGGAGGAGACCACCGACGCGGACTGGCATCGCATGATCGATCTCAACCTGACCGCGCCGTTCCGGTGCGCCCGGCGGGCGGTGCCGGGGATGCGCGCGGCCGGGTGGGGGCGGATCGTGGTGATCGCGTCCACCGCGGCGCGGATCGGCGAGCCGTACATTGCGGCGTACGCGGCGAGCAAGCACGGCGTGCTGGGGCTGGTCCGGTCGGCCGCGGCGGAGCTGGCCCGGACCGGGATCACGGTGAACGCGGTGTGCCCGGGGTACACGGATACGCCGATGACGGACGGGACCGTGGCCCGGATCGCGGCGGTGTCCGGGCGGAGCGAGGAGAACGCGCGGCAGGCGCTGGAGCGCAAGCAGCCGATCGGGCGGCTGATCACGCCCGGCGAGGTGGCGGACGCGGTGTGGTTCTGCGTGTCCGCGCCGGCCGTGACCGGGCAGGGCATCAACGTGGACGGAGGAACGGTGCAGTGAGCCTGGAACGGGTCAACCCGGCGGAGCTGGCCCCGCCGAAGGGGTTCTCGCACGCCGTCACCGGGCGGGGCACGGTCATCTTCCTGGCCGGGCAGACCGCGCTGGACAGCGCCGGGAAGATCACCGGTGCGGGCATCACGGCGCAGTTCGAGCAGGCGCTGGGCAACCTGCTGGCGGCCCTGCGCGCGGCCGGCGGCGAGCCAGGCATGCTGGCCAGCCTGACCGTCTACGCCACCGACATTGCGGACTACCGCGCGCACGCCGCCGAGCTGGGCCAGGTGTGGCGCCGCCTCGTCGGACGGGATTACCCGGCCATGGCGGTGATCGGCATCAGCCGCCTGTGGGACGAAGAGGCGCTGGTCGAGCTCCAGGGCCACGCCGTGCTGCCGACCGCATAGGGCCACCTGACCTGCTGCGCGGCGGACCGACCGGTTAGCGGGTTCGCTGGCGGGTAGCGGCGCGTGATGCCGGAAACCCCGACGCCCTCGCTGCTGCGGCTGCGCCGCGCCGCCTGCCTGGCCGCGGCCCTGGCCTGCGCCGTGCCAGCCGTGCTGACCGCGGGCTGCGGGACGGCCCAGCCCCACCCGCGGCCGGGTGCATCCCGGCAGGCAGCGGACCGCTTCCTGGCTGCCTACGCCCGGCCGGACGGCAGGGTCGTCCGGAGAGACCAAGGCGGCGACACCGTCAGTGAGGGACAGGCCTACGGCCTGCTGCTGGCGGAGGCGACCGGAAACCGCCGCGCGTTCGGCCGGATCTGGGGATGGACACGGGACCATCTGCAACGTGCCGACGGCCTGTTCGCCTGGCACGCCGACGCGGCCGGCCACATCGTCGGCCAGCAGCCCGCCAGCGACGCGGACCTGCTCATCGCGTGGGCACTGCTGCGTTATCAGGGCCCGGGAGCGGCCGCGTACCACCCAGCCGGACGCCGGGTAGCCAGCGCGATCCTGGCGCACGAGGTGACCACCGGCCCCCGGGGTGTGCCGGTACTGGCCGCAGGCCCGTGGGCGACCGGACGGCCCGCCAGCCTGAATCCCAGCTACTGGTCGCTGACTGCGCTGCAGAGCATGGCCCGGCTTACCGGCGATCAGGAGTGGCGCCGACTGGCCGCGGGCGCGGTGACCCTGACCGGCGAGCTCACCCGGAACGGCCGGCTGCTCCCGCCCGACTGGGCCGAGCTGACGGCGGCGGGCGACCTGCGCCCAGAACCCGCCCCCAACGGCAGCCAGCCGCAGACCCAGTACGGCCTGGACGCCCAGCGCACGGTTGCCTGGTTCGCCGTCTCATGCAGCCCGCAGGCCAGGTCGCTGGCCGCACGCTGGTGGCCGCTGCTGCGGCCCGGTGACCGGGTGCGGGCGCAGGCCCTGCGTCCCGACGGGACCGTACTCGATGGCACGCCTGCCGCACTGCCGCTGGTCGCATCGGCCGCTGCGGCCCGGGCCGCCAACGACGGCACAGCAACCCGGCAACTGCTGGCGCGGGCGCTGGCCCAGCAGCGGACTCACCCCACCTACTACGGCGGGGCCTGGGACGCCCTCGGCACCGTGCTGCTCGGCAGCAGCACGTCGTTCGGCTGCTGAGGCGCGGGCCGGGCGCTGCGGCTCAGCCTGGGCATGCCGCGCCTCGCCCGCAGAGGGCCAGGCCTTCGGTGCGCTGGATGAAATCGACGAGCTCCGACCGTCGCTGGAAGGACAGTGCGCTGGCGGCCGCGTCGGCCAGGGTGGGGGATACGCCGGGCACAAAGCTGAACCGGTAGCTGACGCAGCCGCCGGGGAAGGTGTAGAAGCGAAGTTCAGAGAACCGCGGGACGAGGCTGAGCGAATGCTCGAACCGGCGCATGCCGGGCTGGTCGGAGGGGATCTGGTGGGCGCCTGAGGTGTCGCAGGCCGCGGTCAGGGTGACGGTGATGGCGTGCATTCCGGCGCGGTCGGAGTCCAGCCAGAACCTGGTGTGCCCGCGGGCGATGTCGGCTTCGCCGGTGCTCCAGCCGGAGGGGAGGGCGGCGAGGCAGGGCAGCATGGCGGCAGAGGGTACGGACTGGGCGCTGAGGATCATCGAGTGGCCGGTGCCGCAGCGGGGGGCCGCGGCGCCCAGGTTCCCGACCGGGCCGACGGTCTCCACTCCGATCTGGACGGCGACGAGAGCGACAGCGAGCACCCCGGCGGCCAGGGCAACCCGCTGGATGCTCCAGCGCTGCAGGGTGATCGGCGGCCGCTGCGGGGCGAGGGCGCGGAATTCGCTGAGCAGGTCGCGTGGGTCGCGCTTCATGAAGGCGCGGAGCTGGGTCGGGCTGGTCACCCCGCGGGTGGCGGCGAAGGCCTCGGCAAGCTCGTCGGGGGTGAAGTGACTGAGCGCCCGCTGGTAGACCCGTTCCGGGTCGGTGCGCACCGCGAGCACCAGCATCATGTTGCCCAGGTCGACGGCCTGCCGCCAGGGCGACGGACGCACCTGCACGAAGGCCACGTCGATCAGCAGCAGCTCCCCGGAGCGGACCATGAGGTTGCCCGGCTTGATGTCACGGTGGGCGATCCCGCCGTCCCACAGCTTGCGGATCAGCAGCAGTCCCTGATCGATCACCGCGTCGTCGACCTCGGCCTCGCCGATTTCGGCGGCGTCTTTGAAGAACTCGGTGACCAGCAGGTACTCACGTTCGGGCGTGATCTCGACGATGCCATGGGGGCTGGCCGTACGGATCCCGATGTCATGCAGCAAGCGCAGCGCATAGTCCTCGTAGGTGACGAGGCGCCGCACCGATTTGAAGGGAACCTCATCCTCCAGCGAGCCGTAGAGGAGAGTCCGGCCCAGCTTGTACCAGCGGTCGGCACGGACGTGGCCCTTGGTGTACAGCTTGGCGAACAGGAACTCCTCCGGGCCGTCCGCAACCCGCAGCCGCAGTGGGGTGGAGCCCGCGGACGACTCCAGGCCGACCGGCTTGATCTCGGTCACGGTCAGCCCGAGCTGATCGCGCACGGCCTGGCGGATCGCGTCACCCCGGCGGCCGGTCACATCGACGTGCGCGCTGCGGCCCCGCCGGTACACGACCGGGAACACCTCGTTCGGGGTGAAGAACCGGAACGCGGTGACCGCGACCGCCACCGCGAACGCGGCGCCGAGGAGCACATCCCCGGGGTGGTCGACGCCCAGGTACAGGCGGGCCAGAGCGAACAGGGCGACCGCGGCGGTGGCGGCGGCCTTGGCATAGGTGCGGGCGCGGCCCGGCACGGCCAGGCAGTAGATGGCGCCCATCAGCAAGATCGTCAGGACCGCCACCGGGGGCGACGCCCCCGCGTAGCCGGCCCAGCTGCCGATGATCAGCACGCCGTACGGGCGGGGCCGCGACAGCACCTCATAGATTATCGACCCGGTAATGTCCAGGAACAGCACGCTGCCCAGGAACACCAGCAGGTGCCGCCAGCGCCGGAAGATCACGGTCAGCACTATCACGGCCCCGCCGAGCACGCTGATCCAGCCCGTGCCCGCCGCCTTGATGCCGTTGGCCACATCGGTCAGCCACGGCGTTCGTATCGCCGCCAGCTGGCGCAGCAGCCACGCGCCGGCCTGGTCTTCAGCCCGCAGCCAGGGGCCGTGCTGGGCGGCCACGAATGCGGCGGTGAGGATCACGACCGCCAGGACCAGCCAGGCGGTAGTGGTGATGGTGACCGGGTGCGGCAGCGGCGGCGGCGCACCGGTCGGGCGACGCTGGCGCCGGCTCTTGCTGGCGGCCGGGCCCGGCGGCAGGGGGGACCGGCCGTCCCCGGTGGTCACACGCCCCGTGTCGCTCACTGTGCCGCACCTGCCGCCGCCGGGATCAGCCCGCGGGCGCGCAGCCAGCGGCCCGCAACCAGCCGGGGACTGCGGCCCGCCAGCTCAACCTGCGCATCAAGGGCACGCAGCGCGTCGGTGTCCAGCCGGGCGGAAACCCTGTTGAGGACGGCGAGCAGACGAGGGCCGTAGCGGACGATGGCATCCGTGCGCACCAGCGGAGTGACGTTCTCGGCCGGCTGCAGCCCGCGGTCGTCGGCCAGGGCGACCAGATGCCGCGCCGGGATGCTCGGATCGGTGGTGAACAGCAGCGCGGCACCGATGTACCCGGCCTCCAGGGCCTGCAGGGTCAGCGGGCCTCCGGCGTCAAGCGGGATGAACGCCTTGAAACGCAGCCCGTAGACCCGTTTCAGCCCGGGCAGGCAGTAGGCGCGTCCGGGGCACTCGGGCGGGCCGCCGAACGTCAGCCGCGGCGCCATCGTGGCCAGGTCCGCGATCGACCGGAGCCGGTAGCGGGCCGCGGTGGCGGCCCTGACCACGATCGCGTTGGCGTCCTGCGCGGGTGCCGGGCGCGCGGCCGTCAGGCCGCGGCCCGCCACGGCCGTCGCCAGCGCCTTGCTGGCCGCCCCGGGATCGGCGATGCCCGGCAGCCTGCCCAGGCTGAAGAAATCCAGCGCCGAGCCGGCATACTCGGGCACCAGCTGGAGGTGGCCGTCCATCAGCGCTGAATCCACCACCTCGCGCGGGCCCAGGTCCGGCAGGATCCGGACCGGGAAATGTGCCGCGGCCAGTGCCTGGCCGTAAAGCTCGGCGAGCAGGACACTCTCGGGGAAGTTGAACGACCCGACCGAGAGGACCATGCCAGGCCCGCCCGCCTGAGCTGCGGCGGGCGGGGCGGGGCCGCCTGCGGACGTGCATGCCGCCAGCGCGGCCGCCAGCCCGAGGCACGCCGCGCGGAGCAACATGGCGGCCCTCACAGGTACTCCCGCCGCTGCATTACCCGCCAGGACAGCCAGCCCGGCGCGATCGGAAGCCAGTAGGTCGCCAGCCGGTACAGCAGCACCGCGGAAACCGCGGGCCCGGCCGCCACGCCCACTCCCGTCAGGCCCGCGACCAGGGCCGCTTCGATGGCACCCAGCCCGCCGGGGCTTGGGGCGGCCGCGGCGATAGCCGAAGCCCCCAGGTAGACCGCGCCGGTAACGACAAGGCCAGGTCCTCCGCCGAAGGCCTGGAGAGAAGCGGCGAGCCCGCCGATGTAGGCCAGGGTGATCAGCGCCGATCCCCCGAACAGCATGATCATCTTGCCGGGGCTGCGTGCCACCCGCTTGAGGCTCGCGGCGGCCGAGCGCAGGGCCGGGATCAGCTTGCCGGTGGCGAACCGGCGGCCCGGGCGGGTGGCGAGCACGACGCCGACGATCGCGGCGACGACGGCCAGGATCAGCAGCAGCTTGCTGCTCGAGGGCAGCTTCAGCGCTTTGCTGAGATCGTGGCCCGCCCAGGCGAAGAACACCACTATCAGGACCACGTGGATTAGGGCGCCTGCCAGGGCGTTTACCCCGACAGCGGCGGCCCCGGCGCTGGCCTCCACCCCGGACTTCTGCAGGTACCGGACGTTCAGCGCCATCCCGCCGACGTTGGCCGGGGAAACCCGGTTGATAAACGACGACGCCCCCTGGGCCAGCACCGTCGGCCACCACCGGATCCGGGAAGCCACCGCGCCCATCAGGGCCACCGCACTGGCCAGGTAGGTCACCGCCGACATGGCGATGATCAGGGGCAGCCAGGCCCAGTCGGCCGACTGGACGGCCCGCCAGCTGCTGCTCACCTGCGCCAGCTGGGGCAGCAGGAAATAGAACGCGCCCGCGGCCGCGGCGATCGCCAGCAGCGTCCTCGGCCGGACGCGCTGGATGCGGGCCAGGTCCTGGTCCGGCTGGCCGCTCGCCGCGGCGGCCGCGGCCCGGGTCTGGGTCAGCAGGCCCTTCTGGCCTGCAATCGCGCGGCGGGTACCGGCGGAAAGGGCCAGCGGCTGCAGCATCGGCACCGCGGCCGCGACCCCGTCAGGGCCGGTCACCGCGGCGGCGCTGCCGACGGCCCGGTCGGCCCCGACGATGCTGGCCAGGGAGGCGAGCAGCTCGGCGGTGTCGAGCGCGATCTGGCGCTGCGTGGCGCCTAGCTCGGAAAAGCTGAAGTCGACGATCCAGGGCCGTCCGCCGGCATCGACCACGATGTTGGCCGCCCGCAGCGAGCGGTGCGCGATTCTTGCCCGGTGCAGGCCGTCCACCTGTTTCCACAGCTCCCGGAGCAGCGAGTCGCTGATGCGCGGCGCGGGGAGCCGGCCGAGGGAGCTGCCGTTCACGCGGGCCATGGCCAGCAGCGCGGACCCGTCACCGGCCTTGATCACCTGCCGGACGGCGGGCACGGCCACTCCGGCCCGGTCGGCCATGACCGCGACGAGCGCCTGGTGCTCCACGGCCTGGATGAGGGAGGCGGTGGGGCGGGTGTCGCCGACGTCGCGCAGGCGGATGAACCGGTACGCCCGGTAGAGCAGGTCGGCGTCCCGCTGGTCCGATCCAAGGACCTTGATGAACAGCGGCTCCCCATCATCGGCGTCCGCGGTGAACGGCCGCGAGCCCTTCGCCTCGACGGCAGCTGGCTCGACGTGGGTGACCGGCAGGCCCGCCGAGCCAAGCGCCACGGCGATCTCCGCGGGACCGATGCGCCGGTCCGGCACGCCGAACAGGACGAGCACGCCAGCGCCGACCGTTATCCCCGTGGCGAAGGCCAGGACTACTTCCACCGGGGAGGCGGTGCCGGTGATCAGCCGGGCTATGGCGGCCAGCCACAAGGTGATCCAGGCGGTGCGCCGCCACGGACGGCTCAGCCACGGCGCGGCGGCGACCGTGCCGGCCACGCCCGCGGCCAGAAGCGCCGGGCCCAGCAGCGACGCGCCGGTGAGCCACCACCACGAGCCGGCTCCGGCGGCGAGAGCACGCGGGCGCTCCCCGCCCGCGAGGTAAACGATCCCGGTCAGCATGGCGCCCGCCAGCACGGCACCGGCCGCCAGGCCGGCCAGCAGCCTGAACCGGCGGAAACGCAACGTCACAGCCACGGCGGCGACAGCCGCGAGGGCGAAGGCAGCCTGCACCAGCCCGGCCAGAGCCCGGCCCGCCACCGTGGAAGGCAGCACAGCGGACACGGCCGCAGCACGTGCACCTGCATAGCTGCCATGAGTGAGGGCGGCAGCCGCAACCGCCCCGGCGAGCACCAGCCCGGCGACAATCAGGCGGATAACGTCACCCGGATGCCGGTACCGGGCAGGCGGCAGAAGGCGGTCCCCCCGCTTCGCGGTCGCCGGGGCGGATATGGGGTGCGTGTCGGGCGGCTTGGTCATCACTCCCCCCGGGGTCCTAACCGCCAGGATTACACGATGCCGGCCGCGTGGCATCACCCGTCCGGCCATTGGGTGAACGGCGCAGTATCCTGCCTGGAACGGGGTGAACCTGCGGTGCAGGTGAGGGGGCGATGACGACAAGCGCAGCCGGCGAGCCGGCTCCCCCCGCGCCCGCGGGTCAGGCGGGCCGGGCCCGGAGCCGGGACAGGCGGCTGACCCGGTGGTGGTCCCAGGCCCCGGGCGGAAGGACCTACCATCGCAGGCTGGCCGACGGGCTTGCCGCCGCGGCCGGGCTGGGCGTACTGCTCGTGTGCGGGGTGGTCGTAGCCCGCCGGCTGGGCGCGGGCACAGAAGCGGCCGTGTTCCTCCGGATCAATCACTGGACAGCGTGGCTGTATCTGCTGATGGGGGCAGTCCAGCTGGCGGGAGTGATCGGGGCCCTTCCCGTGGCGGCGGCCGCCGCCGCGCTGCTCAGAAGGCTGCGCCTGGCCGCTGCCCTGGCCGTCGCGATAGTGCTGAAGGTAATGCTGGAAGACACGGTCAAGACGTTCGTGCAGCGGCACCGGCCGGCCGAGACGCTCCCGGACGTGATCTTGCGGGGCCGGGCCGCCGCCCACGGGCTGAGCTTTCCCTCCGGTCACGCCATGGTGATCTTCGTGATCACTGTTCTGGTGACGCCCTACCTCAAGGGCTGGTGGAGGG
>DASVBE010000261.1:0-7721 GCA_036375995.1 Streptosporangiaceae bacterium
CGCCCCCTTCCAGGACATGTTCAACAGCTCGGGACCTGGCGCCATCGGCCAGGACCCCCTGATCAACGAGCTCGAAAAGGATCCGGCGATCAGCCGGATCACCCTGGTCTCGATCCCGGCGGTCACCGTCAACCGGGTCAACGTCCGGGCCGTCACCGCGACCGCCGTCCGCGGCCGTGGCCCGATGCTGCTGTCGGCCGCTGAGGGCCGGCTGCCCGCCGCGGACGACCAGATAGCCCTCGGCGCCTCCACCATGCGCACGGTCGGGGCCAGGATCGGCTCCCTGGTCCGGGTGACCGCGACCGACCCCGGCGGAGCCACCCGCGCCGGACGGTTCCGGGTGGTGGGGCTGATCCCCCTGCCGACCGACTTCGGGACCGGGGGAATCGGCACCGGAGCGGCGCTGACCACCGAGGGGTACGCCGGGCTGGTGTGCCCGCCCTCGCCCGGGCAGGCCCGGTGCCGTGACGCCGTGACGCACTCGGCCCAGGTGATCCTGGTGCACGCCGCCCCCGGCCCGGCGGGCGCCGCCGCGCTCGCCCGTCACGTCGCCAGGAACCACGACAACGCCGCCAAGCCCACCGCGCCCGCGGCGCTGGTGAACTTCGGCGCGTCGGCCGCGTTCCCGCTGCTGCTCGGCGGCGTCGTGGCCGTGTGCGGCCTGGCCGCGCTGGCCCACCTGCTGGTCGTCAGCGTGGCCCGGCGGCGCACCGAGAGCGGGCTGCTTGCCGCCCTCGGCATGGTCAGGCGGCAGCTGGCGGCGATCGTGTTCTGGCAGGCCACCACCGTCGCGGTCGTCGCGATCGCGGCCGGGATCCCGCTGGGCATCGCGGCCGGGCGGGCCATCTGGCGCGCGTTCGCGATCAGCCTCGGGGTGGTGCCGGTGCCGGTGGTGCAGGCCTGGCTCGTCGTGGCGCTCGCGGCCGGTGCCCTGCTCGCCGCCAACGCGCTCGCCGCCGTGCCCGCGATGAGCGCGGCCAGGTCCCGGCCCGGGCCACTGCTCCGGACCGAGTGAGACACCATAGGAGGGGACGCATGGGGGGTGACCGCAGTGGCCGTCGTCGGCGTGCCTTCAGCTCGCTGGCGGGCAACACGGCGCTGCTGCGCGTGCTGGCGGCGTACCTGCTGTTCATCCTGACCGAGTACGCGGTGTGGATCGCGATGCTGGTCTTCGCCTACAACCGGGGCGGGACCGCGGTCGCCGGGCTGGTCGCGGTGGCGCAGCTGGCGCCGGCCGCGGTGGTGGCGCCGGTGGCGGCCTCGCTCGCCGACCGGCGGTCACCGGTGGTCATGCTGGCCGGCGGGTACCTGGCGCAGGTGGCGGGCATGGCGGGCACGGCCGCGGCGATCGGCGCGGGGGCGCCGCTGGCGGCGTACGCGGCCGCCGTGGTCGCCTCCACCGCGGTGACCGCCACCCGGCCGGCCCAGTCCGCGCTGATCCCGTCGCTGGCCGCCACCCCGGATCAGCTGACCGCGGCCAACGTGGTCGCGGGCTGGCTGGAAGCCGCCGGGGCCGCGGCGGCCGGGCTGCTAGTCGGGGTGCTGATCTCGCTGGCCGGGGTGGGCAGCGTGTTCGCGGTGTGCGCCGGGCTTGGCCTGGCCGCGGCGCTGCTCGTGACCGGCCTGCGGGCGCAGCCGCTGGCCGCGGCCGGAGCGGACGCCGACGCGGACGCTAACACGGCCGGGATCGCCGAAGGCCTGCGGCTGGCGGTCCGGCAGCCGCGGCTGCGGCTCATGCTTGCCCTGCTGACCGCCGATGCCGTCGTGGTGGGCGCGCTGGACCTGCTGGTGGTGATCCTGGCCCTGACCGTGCTCGGCCGCCCGCCGGGCTGGGCCGGCTACCTGGAGTTCGCCTTCGGCGCGGGCGCGGTGCTCGCCGCCACGGTGAGCGCGGTCCTGGTCGGACGGCGCCTGGGCGGTCCGATCCTGGCCGCCGCGCTGGGCTTCAGCGGGGCGCTGGCCGCGGTGGCGTTCGGCCCGGGGCTGGCCGGGACCGTAATCCTGCTGGCGGTGGCCGGGGCCGGCCACTGCCTGCTGACGGTGGCCACCCGCACCCTGCTGCAGCGCTCGGTCCCGCCGCGGCTGATCGGGCGGATCTTCGGCGTCCTGGAGGGGTTCACCATGGCCGGGCTGGCCGTGGGCGCGCTGCTGGTGCCTGGCCTGGCGCACCTGGGCGGGAGCCGGCTGGCCGTGCTCGGGGTCGCGGCCGTGCTGCCGCTGGCGGCCGTGGCCGGCGGGCGCGCCGTGTTCCGCCTGGACGCGGGCACCGCGGTGCCGGTGGTGGAGATCGCGCTGCTCCGCTCGCTCCCGTTGTTCGCCGAACTGCCCGCCCCGGCGATCGAGGGCCTGGCGGCGGCGCTGCGGCCGGTGCGGCTGGAGGCGGGGGCCGTGCTGATCCGGCAGGGCGATCCGGGCGACGCCTACTTCGCGATCGCCGCGGGCGAGCTCGACGCCGAACAAGACGGCCACTTCCTGGGCCGGTACGGCCGCGGCGACGGCGTGGGCGAGATCGCGCTGCTGCGCGCCGTCCCCCGGACCGCGACCGTGACCGCGCACACGGCCGCCACCGTGTACCAGCTGGACCGGGATCTCTTCCTGACCGCGGTGCTCGGGCACGCCCCGACCCGGCGGCAGGCCGAAGGCATCGCCGCCACGCGGCTGGCGACAGGCAGGTAAAGACAGGCAGGTAAAGGAGAACCGCCGTGGAGCATCCGCTGGCGATGGACGTCGAGGCGATGCGGCGCGCCGGGTACGCGACCGTGGACGCCCTGGTGGCCCGGCTGGCCGACCCCGGGGGCGACCCGGTGCTGCGCCGGGCCGGCGCCGCGGACATGCGCGCGCGGCTCGGCGGCCCGCCGCCGGAGCAGCCCGGGGAGTACGGCGCGGTGCTGGCCCGGGTGCTGGCCGACGTGCTGCCGTTCGCGGCGCGGACCGACCATCCTGGCTACCTGGCCTTCATCCCGAGCTTCACCACCTGGCCGGCCGCGCTGGCCGAGCTGACCGCCGCGGCGGCCAACCCGTACTGCGGCGCGTGGCTGGAATCGGCCGGCCCGGCCCAGGTCGAGCTGGAGGTCATCGACTGGTTCCGCGGCTGGCTCGGGCTGCCCGCCGGCACCGCGGGCGTGCTGGTCAACGGCGGCTCGGCCGCCAACCTGACCGCGCTGCTCGTGGCGCGCGAAGCGGCGGGCGGGCCGTCGCCAGGCTCCGTGGTGTACGTGTCGGACCAGGCGCACTCGTCGCTGGCCCGGACCGCGCGGGCGATGGGACTGCGGCCGGAGCAGGTGCGGGTGCTGCCGACCGACGGCCGCTGGCGCCTCGCGCCGGACACGGTGGCTGCGGCCGTCCGGGCCGACCGCGGCGCGGGCCGGATTCCGTTCGCCCTGTGCGCCAGCGCCGGATCGACCAATACCGGCGCCGTCGACCCGCTGGCCGCCCTGGCCGACGTCTGCGCGGCCGAAGGGCTGTGGCTGCACGTCGACGCGGCCTACGGCGGCTTCGCCGCGCTGACCGCCAGGGGGAAAGCAATGCTGGCCGGCCTCGAGCGCGCCGACTCGGTGACGCTCGACCCGCACAAGTGGCTGTACCAGCCGATGGAGTGCGGCTGCGTGCTGATCCGCGACGGGGCCCGGCTGGAACGGACGTTCGCCATCCATCCCGACTACCTCGACGGCGACGCCACCCAGGGCCCGGACGAGGTGAACTTCGCCGACCGGGGCCTGCAGCTGTCCCGCGGCTTCCGGGCGCTCAAGGTGTGGATGACCGTGCAGACGTTCGGCCTGGCCGCGTTCCGCGCCTGCATCCAGCGCAACCTCGAGCTGGCCGAGTACGCCGAGACCCTGATCCGCGGCCACCCCGGACTCACCCTGATGGCGCCGGCCACGCTCGGGATCGTCTGCTTCCGCCGGGAATGGCCGGGCTGCGACGAGGCCGAGACCGGGCGCCGCGGCACGGCGCTCGCCGCGGAACTGGAGCGCGCCGGCACCGCGCTGGTCTCCGCCACCCGGCTGGCCTCCAGGCACGCCATCCGCCTGTGCATCCTGAACCCGACCACGTCAGCGGAGCACGTGCGGCGGGTCATCGAGCACTTCGCCGCTGCCCCCGCCCCGGCGCCGGACGCGCCGGCGGCCGCGGTGGCGGCGGACATCAGGGTTTCCGGCCCGGACCTGCTGGGCGCGGTCCCGCTGCTGGCCGGCCTGCCCGCCGCGGCCCGCCGCGCGGTGCACGCCCGCGGCGTCTACCGCGACGTCGCCGCCGGGGAGGAAGTCATCCGCCGCTGGGACGCGGACCGGTTCTTCTACATCGTCCTGGCCGGGCGCTACGACGTCTTCATCGACACCAGGCTCATCCGCAGCCACGGCCCCGGCGACCACTTCGGCGAGCTCGCCGCGCGCGACTGGGGCGGCGGCTACGGCTACGCCCGGCTCGCCACCGTCCGCTGCGCCGAACCGGGCCGGCTGCTGAAACTGACCACCGAGGACCTCGCGTGGCTGACGGATAGCCAGCCGGCGGTCAAGGCCAGGATCGCCGCCACCCTGGCCGAACGCCTGCAGAACCGCTAGCGGCGCCGCGCGGGCGGGTGTTTCCCCGGACCGTTCGGTATAAAAGGGTCCGAACGGTCCGGGCGCGTGCTCCCGCGGCCGGCTAGTGCGCGGCCGGGGCCGGCGTGCGAGAGTGTTCATGATCGTGTCCAGAGCCGGGAGGTCGGATCGTCCATGTCCAGGGAAGCCGTCAGCAACGTCTCCTACCCGGTCGCGCCCGGCACGACGGTGCTGCTCACTATCGACTGCCAGTTCGGCTTCGGGGCGGGCAGCTGGGAGCAGGTGCCGCGCGCCGACGCCGCGGTGGAGAACCTGCGGCGGGCGAGCCGGGCGTGGCGGGAGTGCGGCGGAACGGTGGTGCACGTGCAGACCGTGTATACGCCGGAGCGCGCGCCGTCCGGCCGGATCACCGACTTCGAGCCGGGCATCGCGCAGGCGCTTGCGGCCGGGACGCGGGCCGTCGAGGCCTACCCGGACCTGGTCCAGGACGGCGACCCGGTGGTGTACAAGACGACGTTCTCGGCCGTGCTGTCCAGCGACCTGCTCGCTCAGCTGCGCGCCCGGGGCGTCGACACCGTGGTGACCGGCGGCCTGACCACGCCGATCTGCGTGCAGACCACGGTCGACGGGCTCAGCATGAGCGGCCTGAAGGTCATCGTGCTGGCCGACGCGTGCGCGTCGCAGGCCATCGGCACGCTGTCGGCGGAGGCGGCGCACGAGGCGGCGATCGCGCGCATGGCCTACCTGTTCGCGGCGGTCCAGGACACCGACGCGTTCGTCGCGCGGGTGCGGGCGCCGCAGCCCGCGGCAGGGTAGCCGGAGGTTGCCGCTGACCCGGTCGCTGCGGGCGCTGCTGCTGTACATCTGCGTGCTCGTGCTGGTCGACACGATGTTCTTCACGGCGCTGACGCCGCTGCTGCCGCACTACACGCACGTGGCTCACCTGTCCAAGGCCGGGGCGGGGATCCTGGTCGCGAGCTACCCGCTCGGCACGCTGGTCGGGGCGCTGCCGGGCGGGCTGCTCACCGGGCACCTGGGCTACCGGGGGACCGTCCTGCTCGGGCTGGCGCTGATGGGGGTGTCGACGCTGGTCTTCGGGTGGGCCTCGGCGGCCGCGGTGCTGGACTCGGCCCGGTTCGTGCAGGGCGTGGGCGGGGCGTGCACCTGGGCCGGCGGGATGGCCTGGCTGGCGACCGACGCGCCGCCGGAGCGGCGCGGGGAGCTGATCGGGACGGCCATGGGCGCGGCCGTGGGCGGAGCGCTGTTCGGCCCGGTCGTGGGCGCCATCGCCGACCAGGTCGGCACCGGGCCCGCGTTCGCCAGCGCCGCGGTGGCGGCCGGGCTGCTGATGGTGGTGGCGTTCGTCGTGCCGGCGCCGCGCGAGGCCATCCCGCAGGGCCTGCGGGAGGCGTTCACCGCGATCGGTGACCGCCGGCTCAGCGTCGGGCTGTGGCTGACGATGCTGGCGGGACTGGCGCTCGGCGTGCTGGATACGCTCGCGCCGCTGCGGATGGCGGACCTCGGGGTCACCGCCCTGGTCATCGCGGGGACGTTCCTGGCCTCGGCCGCGGTGGAGGCGGCACTGTCACCGGTCGCCGGGCGGATGGCCGACCGGCGGGGCGCGATCGTGCCGATCCGGTGCTCGCTGGTCGGCGCGGTCGCGATCAGCCTGCTGGCCCCCACGCTGGCGCCCGCGGCGGTGCTCATCCCGGTGCTGATCGTGGGCATGCCGTCCTTCGGCACGCTGTTCACCCCGGCCATGACGCTGGTCAGCGAGGGCGCCCATCATCAGCGGCTGGACCAGGGGCTGGCGTTCGGCCTGGGCAACCTGGCCTGGGCCGCGGGCCAGGCGATCGCCGCCGCGGGCAGCGGGGCGCTGGCCCAGGCCACGTCGGACCTGGTCCCGTACTCGCTGCTCACGGCGGTGTGCCTGGCCACCCTGTTCCTGGTCCGGATCGGGCGCCGCCCGGGGGTTGAACGTGAGGCCGGGGCCGGGTAGGAACGGTCCTATGCTGCGCACGGGCAAGGTCGGGCTGCGGGCCCGGGAAGAGGCGGACATCGCGGTCCTGCACGCCGAACTGTACGAGGACATCGCGACCTACATGATCGCCGATTCGCGGCCGTGGCGCCCGATCCCGGCCGCCTCGCCCGCGTCGCCCTACGCGATCGGCGAGCCCCGCGATGATCTCGACCTTTTCTCCGTGGTGGAGCTGGCCCCTGGTGAACTAGCCGGGGGCGAACTGGCCGGCGCGGCCCTGCTCTGGGCCATCGACCCGCACAACCGCAGCGCTCATCTCGGTTTGTCGCTGCGGCCGTCATTCCGCGGGCGCGGCCTGGGCACGGACGTGGTCCTGGCGCTGTGCGAGTACGGCTTCGCCGTCCGCGGCCTGCACCGGTTGCAGGTCGACACGCTGGCCAGCAACGCGGCGATGATCTCCGCTGCCGTGCGGGCCGGGTTCGCGCAGGAGGGCACGCTGCGCGGGGCGGCCGGGGTCGACGGGGAGTTCGTCGACGAGGTAGTCCTCGGCCTGCTGGCCAGCGACTGGGCGCGGTTACGCGGGGCGCAGCAGGGCGCGCTCGAGGACCACGGGGACGGACAGCTCGCGGTAGCCGTGCTCGTCGAACAGCACCGTGACGTGATCGGCGTCGTAGCGCTGCACCGTGCCCTGACCCCAGCGCTCGCTCAGCACGCGCGTGCCCACCGCGAACGGCACCTCGGACGGCCCGGTTCCGGCCGAACGAGCCTCGGCGTCGTTGTCGCAGTTCCCGCAGGGGCCCGGGTAGTCCTGCCCGAAGTAGGAGAGCAGGAACGAGCGCCGGCAGCCGTCGTGCTCGGCGTAGCGGCGCATCATCGTCAGGCGGGTGCGCTCGATCTCGTCCTCGCGTGCTGTCTCCGCCTCCGAGGCCGCCAGCGCCTGGGCGACGCTCATCGTCCCGGCCCAGCGGACCTCGCCGTCCGCCTGCCAGGTCGCGGCGCCGAGGTCGGTCAGGCGGACCAGCGCGGCGGTATGCTGCCGCGTGCCGTGCTCGCCCGGCTGTACCGCGCCTCCGCCGCGCGCAGCTGTCCCGGCCGCAACCGCCCGAAGCCGAGCCGATCCCGGGCGAGCTCCTCGATCACGGCTCCGCCCGGCCGGGCGCCATCGGTAGTCACGCTCCCACCGTACGGTCCGGCGAAGGCCACGA
>DASVBE010000325.1:0-2349 GCA_036375995.1 Streptosporangiaceae bacterium
CGCGGCGCAGATCGCCTCGATCTTGTATCACCGGCACGGCGTGCGGGTCGCCGAGCGGACTGTCAGCGGGCAGCTGCGCCGGGCCGGGCTGCACCGGGCCGCGCTCAAGGCAGCCCCGAAGGCTTACGGGAGATATGAAGCGGAGCGGGCGAATGAACGGTGGGTGACCGATGTGCTGGTCGGGCCGTGGGTGCCGTACCCGAAACGGGACGGGTCGGCGCGGGCCCGGCTGTTCCTGATCGTCGATGACCATAGCCGGCTGCTGGTCGACGGCCGGTTCTATGACCGGGAGAACGCCCGCATCTGCCAGGAGCTGCTGCGCCGCGCGATCACCCGCAGGGGCATCCCGGAGATTCTCTACGCCGATAACGGGGCGCCGTTCGCGAACGCGTGGCTGGCGCGGACGTGCGCGGTGCTCGGCATCCGCCTGATCCACAGCAAGCCGTACTCGCCCCAGGGCCGGGGAAAACAGGAAAGGGCAAACCGGTATATCCGGGAGGCGTTCCTGGCCGAGGCGACCCACCGCGGGATCGAGTCGCTGGATCAGCTCAACGACTGGTTCGCCGCGTGGGCCGGGCAGGTCGCCAACCGGCGGGTGCACGCCGAGACCGGGCAGGCCCCCATCGACCGGTTCCAGGCGGCCGGGCCGCACCGGCAGGCGGACCCGGCGCTGATCGCCGAGGCGTTCCGCTGGTCGGTGACCCGGCGGGTGACCCGGGTCGCGACCGTCCCGCTGGAAGGCAACTCCTATTCCGTCGATCCCGCCCTGGTGGGCCGGCGCGTCGAGCTGAGATACGACCCGGAGAACCTGGCCAGCATCGAGGTGTTCCCGGACGGCAGGCCGGCCGGGGCCGCGGTGCCGTTCGTGATCGGCCGTCACGTGCACCGTGCCGTCGCCCCGGCTCCGCCGCCGGCGGCGGAGGCGACCGGGATCGACTACCTCGGCATCCTCGCCGCCGCCCACGACGAGCAAGCCGGCACCGGCGCGGCGATCGACTTCACCCAGCTGCCCCTGCAGCCCGGCGGAGACGACCAGGAGGAGGACGGCGATGGCTAGCCGCGCGGCGTGGGCCGCGCATTTCGGGCTGGCCCGCACCCCGTTCGGGAAGGCGATCGCGGCCGGGGACCTGTTCGCCCGCCAGGCCCACGCCCAGGCCACCGCCCGGATCAGCTTCTGCATCGACCAGATCCTGCTCGGCGTGATCACCGGCGATGTCGGCGCCGGGAAGACCGTGGCCGTGCGCGCCGCCGTCGCCGGGCTCGACCCCACCCGGCACCAGGTCATCTACGCCGCCAACCCCGCGTTCGGCACCAGGGGTCTGTACGTGCAGGTGGTCCGGGCGCTCGGCGCCCAGCCGCGCTACCTCAAAGCCGAGCTGATGGCCCAGGCCGCGGACCTGCTCGCCGCCGAGACCGCCGAACGGCACCGCACCGTCGTGCTGATCGTCGACGAGGCGCATCTGCTGCAGCCCGACCAGCTGGAAGAACTGCGGCTCATGACCAACGCCGAGATGGACAGCGCCAGCCCGTTCGCCGGGATCCTGATCGGCCAGCCCACCCTGGCCCGGCAGCTGCGCATGGGCACCTTCGCCGCCCTCGACCAGCGGATCGCGACCCGGTACGCCATCAAGCCGATGGACCTGGCCGAATCAGCCGCCTACCTGCGCCACCACATGGCCCTGGCCGGGCGCGAGGACCCCCTGTTCGCTGATGACGCCGTCGCCCGGCTGCACCGCGTCTCCTCCGGCCTGCCCCGCGCCCTCAACAACGCCGCCACCGCCGCCCTCATCGCCGCCGCGGCCGCCGGGCAGGACCTCATCGACGATGCCTGCGCCAAGAAAGCAGTCGCCGAACTCACCCGGGACTGACCGGCAGCCCTCCGGCCGGGCCATGACCCGCGCCGAAGCCCTGCGCTGGTGGCGGGCCGGCTACCAAGCCGGACATCAGGCCGCCGAGCACGAGCAGCAGGCAGCCGCCCGATGGGAGCATCTCGTCGCCAGCTACCGTGCCCAGCGCGCCGCTGACCAGCAAGCCAGAATCGACGCGCTGCTCCTCGAAATCATCGACGTGCTCGCCCGCCTCCTCGGCAGCCACGACAACGGCCAGACCTGACCCCCTGCTGCCGCAGCCCGGCATCACCGCCAAGCCCTGCCAGAACATCTACATCAAACGCTGCCGAACCATGTGCAGAGAACGTGGCCGCTAACACCAGGTGCGGGAACAGCACGGTCAGCAGGGCCTGCCCCTGCTCCGAGACATCCCAGACGACGCGGACGGCCGAGCTGGGCGGCCCGGCAGGCAGCATGACAGACTGATCCGGCAACGGGGCTCCCGGGTGCAGTGATCCTG
>DASVBE010000180.1:0-17998 GCA_036375995.1 Streptosporangiaceae bacterium
CGGGCTGACCGCGGCCGGGCTGGGTGCGGCCGGCAGGCGCGCGGGCGGGGTGGCCGGCGGGCCGGTCAGCGGGAGCTCCAGGTCCCGCAGCCGGACCGGGGCCGGCCGGGCCGTGCCGTCGTCGTGGTACGGGGAGGACGGGTGCCCGTGCGGCAGCCGGTCCAGCCGGCGCCGCAGGGCCGTGGCGGACGCGCGGTCGGCGTCCCTGGCCGCGGGCGAGTCGGGCCCGCGGCCGGCATCGGGGGCGGTCACGCCGGGCCAGCCCGGAGCACGGGCACGCTCGCGGGCACGGGCAGCATGACAGCCATCATGCGCCTACAGCGGCGCCTGCGCCGGGAGAACCTGCCCGTGCACCTCGCCCAGGCCGATCCGGGTGCCGTCCGCGCCGCGGGCGGTGGCGGTGATCCGCACCTCGTCGTTGTCGTGCAGCCAGGCGCGGGTGCTGCCGTCGGCCAGCGTGACCGGCTCGGTGCCGTTCCAGGTCAGCTCGAGCAGGCAGCCGCGCTGGTCCCGGTCCCGGCCGCTGACCGTGCCGGACGCGAACAGGTCGCCGGTGCGGGCACTGGCCCCGTTCACGGTCAGGTGGGCCAGCATCTGCGCCGGGCTCCAGTGCATGTCCGCGTACCGCGGCCGGGACACGAGGTGCCCGTTGATCCGCACCTCGAAGTCGATGTCCAGGCCCCAGTCGGCGGTCTCCTTCAGGTACGGCAGCAGGCCGGTCCCGCTGGACGGCGGCCGCAGCCGGGCGTGCTGCAGCGCGGCCAGCGGCAGCACCCAGGCGGACACCGTGGTGCCGAACGACTTGCCGAGGAACGGCCCGAGCGGGGCGCTCTCCCAGGCCTGGAGATCCCGCGCGGACCAGTCGTTGACGAGGCAGACGCCGAACACATGCTCGGTGAACCGGCTGACCACGATCGGCTCGCACAGCATGCTCGGCACGCCGACCACGAAGCCGAGCTCGGCCTCGAAGTCCAGCCGGGCGGACGGGGCGAACTGCGGGCTGTCCACCCCGTCGGGCCGGGACTGGCCGTAGGGCCTGCGCACCGGCGTACCGGAGACGATCACCGTGCCGGCCCGGCCGTGATAAGCGGTCGGCTGGTGCATCCAGGCGGGCGCCAGCGGCTGCGCGGCGCCGGGCCGGAAGATCTGCCCGACGTTGCGGGCGTGCTGCTCGGACGCGTAGAAGTCCACGTAGTCGGCCACCGCGAAGGGCAGGTGCATGCTCACCGCGGCCACGGGCATCAGCAGGTCCTCGACCGCAACCCGGTAGGTGTCCCCGGTCAGCCAGGTGATCAGGTCGGCCCGGACCTGCGCCCAGGCGCCGTCACCGGCGGCCAGGAACGGGTTCAGGCTGCCCTCGCTGAACAGGTGCGCCCGGCCCGGCAGCAGCCGGGCGGTGGCCGCCGTCAGGTCCAGCACCTGGTCCCCGATGAGCACGCCGACCCGCAGCTCGGGGTGCCGGTCCGCGGTGCTGAACACCCCGTAGGGCAGGGCGGCCAGCCCGAACGGATGACCGGGCGGGACGCCCAGCCAGTCGGCCGCGGCAAGCTGTGCCATGCGATGACCTCCGCGAGAGAAGCAGGCGAACGGAGCCGCCCGGCGGCGCAGCAGCCCGCCGCCGGTGGCCACGCTAGCGCGGCGCCGGCTGGCCCTTCAATGAGCGGCCTCGCCCCCGGGGATGGCTCCGGTCAATAGTTTGACATCGAGATAGTTTCCTGGGAGCCTCGGGGTAGATAGCTTGATATCGAGATATCTACCCCAGGGGATACCTGCCGGATGCCGGGGTGCCAGCGCTCGCGGGGGCGGGCTGGTGCAGGATGCAGGGAGCGGGGCAGCCCCATCGGGTGGGACCGGAGCAGGCAGTGCAGGGACCTGGCGAGGAGGCCATGACATGACCGGGAACAGCTTCGGCAGCCGCGCAACGCTGACGGCGGGCGGCAGCAGCTACGAGATCCACCGGCTGGACGCGGTGGACGGCGCGGCGGACCTGCCGTTCAGCCTGAAGGTGCTGCTGGAGAACCTGCTGCGGACTGAGGACGGGGTGAACGTCACCGCGGGCCACGTCACCGCGCTGGCCCAGTGGGATCCCACCGCCGAGCCCGCCACCGAGATCCCGTTCAGCCCGGCCCGGGTCATCCTGCAGGACCTGACCGGCGTGCCCGCGGTGGTCGACCTGGCCACCATGCGGGAGGCGATGCAGGCCCTGGGCGGCGACCCGGCCAAGATCAACCCGCTGGTCCCGGCCGAGCTGGTGATCGACCATTCGGTGATCGCGGACGTGTTCGGCCGGCCGGACGCGTTCGAGCGGAACGTGGAGCTGGAGTTCCACCGCAACCGCGAGCGGTTCCAGTTCCTGCGCTGGGGCCAGGACGCGCTGCGCCAGTTCAAGGTGGTCCCGCCGGGCACCGGCATCGTGCACCAGGTCAACATCGAGTACCTGGCCCGGGTGGTGATGACCGCGGGCGACGGCACCCCGGCCGCCTACCCGGACACCTGCGTGGGCACCGACTCGCACACCACCATGCAGAACGGCCTGGGCGTGCTGGGCTGGGGGGTGGGCGGCATCGAGGCCGAGGCGGCCATGCTCGGCCAGCCCATCTCCATGCTGATCCCCAAGGTGGTCGGGTTCCGGCTGACCGGTGAGCTGCCGGCCGGCACCACCGCGACCGACCTGGTGCTGACCATCACCGAGCTGCTGCGCAAGCACGGCGTGGTGGGTAAGTTCGTGGAGTTCCACGGCGACGGCGTGGCCGCGGTGCCGCTGGCCAACCGGGCCACCATCGGGAACATGAGCCCGGAGTTCGGCTCCACCTGCGCGATCTTCCCGATCGACGAGGAGACCCTGACCTACCTGCGGCTCACCGGCCGGCCGGAGCAGCAGGTCGCGCTGATCGAGGCGTACGCCAAGGAGCAGGGCCTGTGGCACCAGCCCGGCTCGCCGGCCCGCTACTCCGAGCAGCTCACCCTGGACCTGGGCACCGTGGTCCCGTCGGTGGCCGGGCCGAAGCGGCCGCAGGACCGGGTCGCGCTGACCGACGCAAAAAACGCGTTCCGCGACGCGCTGGGCGCCTACGTGTCCGCGCCCAGCCTGGACAACGGGCTGGCGGGCACGTTCCCGGCGTCCGACCCGGTGGCGTCCGAGCCCGCCCCGCGGCCGTCCTCGCCGGCCCAGGTCACGCTCGACGACGGCACCGAGGTGACGATCGACCACGGCTCGGTGGTGATCGCCGCGATCACCTCCTGCACGAACACGTCCAACCCGTCGGTGATGGTGGGCGCGGCGCTGCTGGCCAGGAAGGCAGTCGAGGCCGGGCTGTCCCGTAAGCCGTGGGTGAAGACCACGCTGGCGCCCGGCTCCAAGGTGGTCATGGACTACTACGAGCGCGCCGGGCTCACCCCGTACCTGGACAAGCTCGGCTTCAACCTGGTCGGCTACGGCTGCACCACCTGCATCGGCAACTCAGGGCCGCTGCCCGAGGAGGTCAGCGCCGCGGTCGCCGACCACGACCTGGCGGTGGTCTCGGTGCTGTCCGGCAACCGCAACTTCGAGGGCCGGATCAACCCGGACGTGAAGATGAACTACCTGGCCTCGCCGCCGCTGGTGGTGGCCTACGCGCTGGCCGGGACCATGGACCTCGACCTGACCACCCAGCCGCTCGGCACCGGCGCGGACGGGACGGCGGTCTACCTGGCCGACATCTGGCCGTCCGCCGAGGAGATCGCGGAGGTCGTGCACGGCGCGGTGGCCGCGGAGATGTTCACCCGCGACTACGCGGACGTGTACCACGGCGGTGACCAGTGGCGGGAGCTCGACGTCCCGGCCGGGGACACGTTCGCCTGGGACGGCGACTCCACCTACGTGCGGCGGCCGCCGTACTTCGACGGCATGCCCGCCGAGCCGGAGCCGGTCACCGACATCCACGGTGCCCGGGTGCTGGCCAGGCTCGGCGACTCGGTCACCACCGACCACATCTCGCCGGCCGGGGCGATCAAGACCGACAGCCCGGCCGGGAAGTACCTGAGCGGGCACGGCGTGCAGCGGCGCGACTTCAACACCTACGGGTCCCGGCGCGGCAACCACGAGGTGATGATCCGCGGCACGTTCGCCAACATCCGGCTGCGCAACCAGCTGGCCCCGGGCACCGAGGGCGGGGTGACGGTCAAGCTCCCGGACGGCGACACCACGTCGATCTACGAGGCGTCGGTGCGGTACGCGCAGGAGGGCACCCCGCTGATCGTGCTCGGCGGCAAGGAGTACGGGTCCGGCTCGTCCCGGGACTGGGCGGCCAAGGGCACCGCGCTGCTCGGCGTGCGGGCCGTGCTGGTGGAGTCGTTCGAGCGGATCCACCGGTCCAACCTGATCGGCATGGGCGTGCTGCCGCTGCAGTTCAAGCCGGGGGAGAGCGCCGAATCGCTCGGCCTGACCGGGCACGAGGTGTTCGACGTGACCGGCATCGAGGAGCTGAACGAGGGCCGCACCCCGCGGGAGGTCACCGTGCGGGCGGACGGCCGGGAGTTCACCGCGGTGGTGCGGATCGACACGCCGGGGGAGGCCGACTACTACCGGCACGGCGGGATCATGCAGTACGTGCTGCGGTCACTCCTTGCCCGAGGCTGATCAGGCGGGCACGGGCCAGGCGGGCGCCGGCCGGGCGCGGCTGGCCGGCGCCCTGCTGGTCGCCGGGATCGTGGTCATGGCGGTCAGCCTGCGGGCCGCGATCACCAGCCTGCCGCCGGTGTTCCCCGAGCTGTCCCGTTCGCTCGGCCTGTCGCCCGCCGCACTGGACCTGCTGGCCGCGGTTCCGGTGCTGTGCTTCGGCGTGTTCTCCGGCGCCGCCGCGCCGCTGGGCCGCCGGTTCGGCGAGGAACGGGTGCTCGGCGCGGCGCTGGCGGTCCTGGCCGCCGGGCTGCTGCTGCGCGGCGCGCTGCCGGAGGTGCTGCTGTTCCCCGGCACGGTGCTCGCGGCCGGCGCGATCGCGCTGATGAACGTGCTGCTCGGCAGCCTGATCAAGCGGCGCCACCCGGATCATGCCGGGCTGCTGGTCGGGCTGTACCTGACCGCGATGTCCGGCGGCGCGATCGTGGCGTCGGTCACCGCGGTGCCGCTGTTCAACGCGGCGGGCCGGGACGGGGCCGGCACCCGGCTGGTGCTCGGCCTGTGGGCGCTGCCCGCGCTGGCCGCGGTCGCGGCCTGGCTGCCGCAGCTCCGGCTGCGCACCAGGCCGGGCGCCGAGATACCGCCCCCCGGCGGCCAGGGCGGCGTGCTGTCCATGGTCCGGTATCCGCTGGCCTGGCAGGTGATGGCGTTTATGGGGCTGCAGAGCCTGTCCTACTACGCCGCGCTGTCCTGGTTCCCGACCATGTTCCGGGACCGCGGGCTGTCGCCGGAGTTCGCCGGCGAGCTGCTGGCCCTGATGAACCTGGGCAACGCGGTGACAGCGCTGCTGGTTCCAGTCCTGGCGCACCGGGCCAGGGACCAGCGGGCGCTGGTCGCGGCGGCGATGGTGGCGACCACCGCGGGCCTGGCCGGGTCGGCGTACGCGCCGGCCGGCTCGGCGGCGGCCTGGGTGCTGCTGCTCGGCCTCGGCCAGGGCGCCACGCTGGGCCTGGGCATCTTCCTGACCATGGCCCGGGCGCCGGACCCGGCCACCGCCGCGGCTCTGTCCGGTTTCGCGCAGGGAGCCGGCTACCTGATCGCCGCCACCGGCCCGCCGCTGCTCGGCGTGCTGCATGCGGCCACCGGGGGCTGGTCGGTGCCGGTCGCGGCGCTGCTGGTGGTGGCCGCGGCCCAGCTGGTCACGGGCTCCCTGGCGGGCCGCGCGCGGACCGTCCCATCGGTGTCACACCAGCCACACGGGCATCAGCCGGCCAGCCGGCCTGACGCGGCTGTCTGATTTCGCACGGTCAGTGCTGAACCGGCTCCGGCCGGGCGCCGTTTGTCATGACAGGTAGCAGCGGCGGCTTGCTGGAGGTTAAGACAATGCAGGTGCTAAGTGTGCGGCAGCCCTGGGCCTGGGCCATTGCCCGCGGTCACAAGGATGTGGAGAACCGTACCTGGGATACCACCTACCGGGGGATCCTGGCCATCCACGGCTCGCTCCGGATGGACCACGACTCGCTGAAGAACCCGCTCCTGCGGGATGTGGGCTGGGACCCGGCCGACCCGATGGCGGCCACCGGGGGCATCATCGCGATCGTCAGCCTGGACGGAATCTGCACCACGTCCAAGGCCGGTCACCCGTGCGACTGCGGCCCGTGGGCCGAGGCCGGAGCCTGCCACTGGCAGCTGAGCAACCCGCGGCCGCTGCCCGAGCCGATCATGACGCTCGGCCAGCCCGGCCTGTGGCTGCCCGCGCCGGCCGTGATGGCCACGCTGGCCAAGATGATGCCCGCTGAGGCGCTCAGCGCCAGCCGGGCCTGAGCGCGCCGCCGTGGCCCCCGGGGTGGCGGGGGCGGCGGCGCGGGGGGAAGCGGGGGGAAACCGTCAGGGGCCAGTCAGCGTTACAGCTAGGGGGCCGGGGATGAACCGGGGGACCGGGGGATCACGGCAGCTGGCCATGACGTCAGAGTCAGCCCGCGGGCACCGCGGGTCACGGGGCGGAAATACACTCGTGGGGATTCAGCCCCCGCCGGCGACCGCGAGGAGTTGGGCCAAGGTGTCACTACTGGAGACGATCCGCGGTCCTGGCGACCTCAAGGACCTCAGCCCGGATCAGCTGCCGCAGCTCGCGGCGGAGATCCGCGATCAGCTGATCGCGGTGGTGACCAGGAACGGCGGTCATCTCGGGCCGAACCTGGGCGTGGTCGAGCTGACGATCGCGCTGCACCGGGTCTTCGACTCGCCGGCGGACCGGATCGTGTTCGACACCGGGCACCAGTCCTACGTGCACAAGCTGCTCACCGGGCGGCACGCCGAGTTCGGCAGCCTGCGGCAGCGGCACGGGCTGTCCGGCTACCCGAGCCGGGCCGAGTCCGAGCACGACGTGATCGAGAACTCGCACGCTTCCACCAGCCTGTCCTACGCGGACGGCCTGGCCAAGGCGTACCAGCTGCGGGACGAGCCGGCCCGCTCGGTGGTCGCGGTGATCGGCGACGGGGCGCTGACCGGCGGCATGGCCTGGGAGGCGCTGAACAACATCTCCGCCGACTCGGCCAAGGACCGGCGGCTGATCATGGTGGTCAACGACAACGGCCGGTCCTACCAGCCCACCATCGGCGGCCTGGCCAGCCAGATGGCCGCGGTGCGGATCAGCCAGCGGTACGAGAACGTGCTCGACTACATCAAGACCACGCTGACCCGGGCCCCGCTGGTCGGCGCGCCGCTGTACGGCACCCTGCACGGCATCAAGAAGGGCATCAAGGACGTCCTGCAGCCGCAGGTGCTGTTCGAGGACCTGGGCCTGAAGTACCTCGGCCCGGTGGACGGCCACGACGAGCAGGCGGTCGAGCAGGCGCTGCGCAAGGCCCGCGACTTCGGCGGCCCGGTGCTGGTTCACGTGATCACCACCAAGGGCTTCGGCTACCCGCTGGCCGAGCAGAACGACGAGGACTGCCTGCACCAGGTCTCCCCGCCGGCCGCGGCCAGCGCGGCGCCCAAGCCGCAGCCGTGGACCAAGGTGTTCGGCCGGGAGCTGACCGCGATCGGCGCGGAGCGGCCGGACGTGGTCGCGATCACCGCGGCGATGCTGCACCCGACCGGGCTGAACGCGTTCGCGGCCGCCTACCCGGACCGGGTGTACGACGTGGGCATCGCCGAGCAGCACGCGGTGACCAGCGCGGCCGGCCTGGCCATGGGCGGCCTGCACCCGGTGGTGGCGATCTACGCGACGTTCCTGAACCGGGCCTTCGACCAGGTGCTCACCGACGTGGCCATGCACCGGCTGCCGGTCACCTTCGTGCTCGACCGGGCCGGGGTCACCGGTCCCGACGGGTCCAGCCACCACGGCATGTGGGACTTCTCGATCCTCGGTGTGGTGCCCGGCCTGCAGCTGGCCGCGCCGCGGGACGCGGTCCGGGTGGCCGAGCTGCTGCGCGAGGCGGTCGCGGTCAGCGACGGGCCGACCGTGCTGCGGTTCAACGGCAAGCTCACCGAGACCGACCTGCCCGCGGTGGGCAAGCTCGGCCGCGGCGACGTGCTCGCCCGGCCCGCCCCCGGCACCGGCGAGGACGTGCTGCTGCTCGGCGCCGGGTCGATGGCCGCGGTGTGCACCGCGGCCGCGGTGCTGATCGCCGACCACGGCATCGGCGTCACCGTGGTGGACCCCCGCTGGATCATCCCGGCCGACGAGGCGATCGCCGCGGCGGCCGCCGCGCACCGCCTGGTGGTCACCGTGGAGGACGCGTGCGTGGCCGGCGGGTTCGGCGACGGGGTGGCCCGGCTGCTGCGCGAGCGGCAGGTGGACACCCCGGTGCGGACCTTCGGGCTGCCGCGGGAGTTCCTGCCGCACGGCGAGCGGGGCCAGATCCTGGAGCTGTGCGGGCTGACCCCGCAGCACCTGGCCCGCGAGATCACCGCGGCGGTGGCCAGCCGCACCCCGGAACTGGCGCACGGGCAGGGCGGCTGACGGCCCCCGGGCCGGGCCGCCCGCCTCGCCTGACAGGGCCCGAGCACTGCCCCTGACGGTGCACAATCGGGGATTATGGACACGATCGAGGTCGCCGTCATCGGTTCCGGGCCGGCTGGCCTGTACACCGCCGAAGCGCTGATCAAGCAGGCCGCCGCGCTGGACCCGCCGGCCCGCATCCGGGTCGACGTCATCGACCGGCTGCCGACCCCGTACGGCCTGGTCCGGTACGGGGTCGCGCCGGACCACAAGTCGATCAAGTCCATCGCCGATTACCTGCGCCGGGTGCTCGAGCACGACGGCGTCAGCTTCCTCGGCAATGTGCACCTGGGCACCGACGTGACCAGGGAGGACCTGCTCGGCTGCTACAACGCGGTGGTCTACGCCACCGGCGCGATGTCCGACCGGCGGCTCGGCATTCCCGGCGAGGACCTGCCCGGCAGCCACGCGGCCACCGACTTCGTCAACTGGTACTGCGGCCACCCGGACATGGACCCGGACACGTTCAGCCTGGACGCCGAGGCGGTCGCGGTGATCGGGGTCGGCAATGTGGCCGTGGACGTGGCCCGGATCCTGGTCCGCGACCCGGCCGAGCTCCGGGACACCGACATCTCCCAGCCGGTGCTCGACGCGCTGACCGCCAGCAAGGCCCGCGAGGTGCACATGATCGGCCGCCGCGGGCCGGCCCAGGCCAAGTTCACCACCAAGGAACTGCGCGAGCTCGGCGAGCTCGACGGGGTGGACATCGCGGTCGGGCCGGGCGAGGCCGACCTGCACGCGTTCGACCCGACCGGCGGCAGCGCCCGGCTGGCCGAGACCGACCGGCACGTGCGCGGCAACTACACCGTCATCGCTGGCTGGGCGGCCCGGGAGCCGGCCGCCGCGGCGCGCCGGCTGTCGGTCCGGTTCTGGCTGCGGCCGGTGGAGATCCTGGGCACGGACCGGGTCACCGGGCTGCGCGTGGAGCGGACCCGGCTGGACGCCGACGGGCGGTTCACCGGGACCGGGGAAACCCAGGACATCCCGGTGCAGATGGTGCTGCGCAGCGTGGGCTACCAGAGCGTGCCGCTGCCCGGCGTGCCGTTCGACGAGCGGTCCGCCGTGGTGCCGAACGAGGAGGGCAGGGTGACCGGCCCGGACGGCCAGCCGCTGCCCGGCGAGTACGTGGCCGGCTGGCTGAAGCGCGGCCCGACCGGGGTGATCGGCACGAACAAGTCCGACGCCGCGCAGACCGTCCGGGCCCTGCTGGCCGACCTGGCGGGCGGCCCGGGCCCGGCCGACCCGCCGCTGCCCCGGGCGGGCCTGCTCCGGCTGCCCGCGGACGCCCAGGCCGGCGCGGGCGGGCCGAGCCGGTTCGCCGCGCTGCTGGCCAGCCGGGGCCAGGCCACCGTCAGTTACGCGGACTGGCTGCGGATCGAGACCGCCGAGCGGGAGCTGGCCGCCGAGCTGGGCCGCGGCGCCCGGGTCAAGCTGGCCAGCCGGGCCGAGCTGCACCGGGCCTGCGGGCTCAGCGGATAAAGGACTTCAGCAGGGCGCGGGTCCGCGGCGCGTCGTCGCCGCGGCTGAAGTCGGCGGCGATGTAGTCGGTGACCCCGGCCCCGGCCAGGCCCTCGATCTGGCCGCGGACGGTGGCCTCGTCGCCCACCATGGCTACGTCCGCGGGCCCGGCGGCGCCCTCCCGGTCCAGCATGGCCCGGTAGGACGGCAGCTGGCCGTAGATCGAGAAGATCCGGTCGGCCCGGGTCCGGGCCAGGTCCGGATTGTCGGTGACGCACACCGGCAGGATGCACACCACCCGCGGGTCCGGCCGGCCGGCCGCGCTGGCCGCCTCGGTGAGGGCCGGGACCACGTAGTCGCGCACCGTGGCCGGGCCGGTCATCCACAGCACCGTGCCGTCGGCCTGCCCGGCGGCCAGCTTGAGCATGGCCGGGGCCAGCGCGGCCAGCAGCAGCGGCACCCGGCCCTCGTGGCCGGGCACGGTCAGGGCGATGCTGGCGCGGACCGTCTCGCCCGTCACGTTCACCCGGTCGCCGCGCAGCAGCGGCGCCAGCACGCCCAGGTACTCGCGCATGTGCCGGGCCGGGCGATCGAAGCTGTACCCGTACATGCCGTCGATCACGATCTTGTGAGACAGGCCGATGCCCAGCGTCAGCCGCCCGCCCAGGGCCACCGAAGCGGTGATCGCCTGCTGGGCCAGGGCCGCCGGGTGCCGCGGGTAGCTCGGCACCACCGCGGTGCCCAGCTCGATGCCCGGCACGTCGCGGCCCGCCACGGCCAGCGCGGTCAGCGCGTCCAGCCCGAAGATGTTGGAGACCCAGGCGGAGCTGAAGCCATCGCCGGCGGCCTCGCGGATCTGGCCGGCCAGACCGGTCAGGGGGTCGGGCCCGGTGGGGTCGGCCAGGGACACGCCGATGCGCATGGCTCATCACTTCCGTTCGTCAGACCCGGGGACGGTCTGATCGTGGCGGCTGCGCCCGGCCGGGGTCAAGATCGAATTGGCCCCGTTGACATTTCCCGGCAGTGGGGACAATAGGGGACATGGATGCCGGCCAGGTCAGCGCGCAGCGGAGCGAGGGGAAGAAGAACGCGGCTAAGGCGGCGGGCCGGGAACAGCGAGACGAACGCCGGGACCAGCGGGAACCCGGGCGGGGGGACCAGCTGGCGGTGGCCGGGAGCGACGGCGGGCTGCCGGCCAACCGGTTCCTCGACCGCGAGGAGAGCTGGCTGCGGTTCAACCAGCGGGTGCTGGAGCTGGCCGAGGACGTGACCGTGCCGCTGCTCGAGCGGGTCCGGTTTCTCGCCATCTTCGCCAGCAACCTGGACGAGTTCTTCATGGTCCGGGTGGCTGGCCGGATGCGGCGGATGGCGGCCGGGCTGCCGGTGGAGAGCACCAGCGGGCGGACCTCCAGGGAGATCCTGCAGAACACCCTGCAGACCGCGCGCGAGCTGGCGCTGCGGCACTCCAAGGCCTTCGCCACCGCGGTCCAGCCCGCGCTGAGCAGCGAGGGCATCGAGATCCTGCGCTGGAAGGAGCTCTCCGCCAGCGAGCAGGACGAGCTGCACACGCTGTTCAGGGACCGGGTCTACCCGGTGCTGACCCCGCTCATAGTCGACCCGGCGCACCCGTTCCCGTACATCTCCGGGCTGTCCCTCAGCCTGGCCGTGATGATCGCCGACCCGCGGACCGGCGGGACGATGTTCGCCCGGGTCAAGGTGCCGCCGCTGCTGCCCCGGTTCATCGCGCTCGCGCAGCGCCGGTTCGTGCCGCTGGAGGACGTGATCGCGGCGCACATGGGCGAGCTGTTCGTCGGCCTCGACGTGCTGGAGCAGTACGCGTTCCGGGTCACCAGGACCAGGGACCTGGAGATCGACGAGGACGTCACCGAGAACCTGCTCCAGTCGCTGGAGCGCGAGCTGCAGCGCCGCCGGTTCGAGCCGGCCGTGCGGCTGGAGGTGGAGGAGTCCATCTCCAGCGACGTGCTGGACCGGCTGGTCACCGAACTGGGCATCGACCGGCAGGCGGTGTACCGGCTGCCGGGCCCGCTGGACCTGTCCGGCCTGACCGGGGTGGCGGACCTGGACCTGCGGCGGCTGAAGTTCCCCGCGTTCGTGCCGTCCGAGGCAGCCATCCCGCAGGACGCCAGCGTGTTCTCGGTGCTGACCGAGCGGGACGTGCTGGTGCACCATCCGTACGACTCGTTCACCGCAACCGTCGAGCGGCTGGTGGTGGCGGCCGCCGCGGACCCACGGGTGCTGGCCATCAAGCAGACCCTGTACCGCACCAGCGGCGACTCGCCGATCGTGGACGCGCTCATCGACGCGGCCGAGGCGGGCAAGCAGGTGGTGGTGGTGGTCGAGATCAAGGCCAGGTTCGACGAGCGGGCCAACATCACCTGGGCGCGGAAGCTGGAGGAAGCCGGCTGCCACGTCGTCTACGGGTTCGTCGGGCTGAAGACGCACTGCAAGATGCTGCTGGTGGTACGCGAGGAACCGGACGGCTCGCTGCGCCGGTTCTGCCACATCGGCACCGGCAACTACCACCCGACCACCGCCCGGCTGTACGAGGACTTCGGTCTGCTCACCGCCGACCCGGAGGTCGGGCAGGACGTATCCGACCTGTTCAACCACCTCACCGGGTACAGCCGCAAGACCGAGTACCACCGGCTCCTGGTCGCCCCGGCCGCGCTGCGGTCCGGCCTGGTGGCGATGATCGAGGAGCAGGCCCAGCGGCAGCGCCGCGGCCGCCCGGCCCGGATCCAGATGAAGTGCAACAACCTCATCGACGAGGACGTCATCGACGCGCTGTACCGGGCGTCCCGCGACGGGGTGCCGATCGACCTGTGGGTGCGCGGCATCTGCGGGCTGCGGCCCGGGGTGCCCGGGCTGTCGCCGACCATCCGGGTGCGCAGCATCCTGGGCCGGTTCCTCGAGCACTCCCGGGTGTATATCTTCGGCACCGGGGAGAACGGCGACGGCAGCGTCTGGCTGGGCAGCGCCGACCTGATGCACCGCAACCTGGACCGGCGGGTCGAGCTGCTGGTCCGGGTGGCCGATCCGGCGCAGCGGGCCGAGCTGCGCGGCCACTTTGCCGGGGCGATGAACGAGCACGTCGCGTCGTGGTGGCTGGGACAGGACGGCACCTGGATCCGGCATCACCTCGATGATCTCGGCGCGCCCCTGTGTGATCTGCAGAGCCACCTGATCCAGAGCCGGCCGGCCCGCAGCCCTGATGCCTGACCGGGGCCCGCAGCCCAGGCCGATCAGATCGGCGGGTGCGGTGGTGTGGCGCCCGGGCCCGGACGGCGGTTCTGTGCTGCTGGTCCACCGGGAAAGGTACAACGACTGGACCTTTCCGAAGGGCAAGCGGGAGCCAGGGGAGCATGTGCTGGCCACCGCGGTCCGCGAGGTGCGGGAGGAAACCGGCTACCGGGTCGTGCTGGGCCGGCCGCTGGGCCAGATCCGGTACGCCAGCAGCGGGCTCCCCAAGGTGGTGGACTACTGGGCCGCCACCACGGCGGACGGCCCGGGCGGCTCCGGCGGCGGGTTCACGCCCAGCGACGAGGTGGACAAGATCGAGTGGCTGCCGCTGGCCGCGGCGCCGGCCCGGCTGAGCTACCAGCGCGACGCCGGGGTGCTGGCCGGGTTCGCGGCCGGGCCGCCGGTGACCGTGCCGGTCATCCTGCTCCGGCACGCGAGAGCCGGCCACCGCCAGGACTGGCCCGGTGCGGACCTCGACCGGCCGCTGGACGCCCGGGGCGCGGCCGACGCGGAACGGCTGGCCCCGCTGCTGGCGGCCTCCGGCCGGTGCGCCGTGGTCAGCTCGGCCGCGGAGCGGTGCGTGGCCACGGTCCGGCCGTACGCCATGCTCACCGGGACAGCCATCGAGGTCGACCCGCGGCTGACTGCGGAGCGCGGCAGCGGGGTCACCGCGGAGCAGCAGGTGCGGGCCGGGGAGGCAGCGGCCGCCGGCCGGCCGGTGATCCTCTGCGCGCACCGGGAGAACCTGCCCGGGCTGCTGGAGGCGGCCTGCGCCCGGCTCGGGGCCGGGGTGCCAGCCGGCCCGCCGCTGCGGAAGGGCGCGTGGCGGGTGCTGCACACCGCGGCCGGGCGGCTGGCCGGAACCGAGCAGCACGAGGTGGCCGGCTGAACCCGCCGGCCGGTGCCCCTGGTTCTGCCCAGCGATCATGAAATGCCTGCTCACAGGGGGTCGCGGGAGCCGCCGGCAGGGCCGGAATGTCAGTGGCAGCCGGTAGAAAACAGGCAGGACACCGGCGACGGGGAGCGGTCATGGATCACGATCTGGCAGACGCGGTGGAGCGCGAACTGGTCCAGCTATCGCTGCGGCTGACCGAGCCAGGGGAGCGCGAGTGCCTGCGCTGCTACCTGCTCCGGATGATGGACCAGTTCGGCTGCGACGGCACCCACCGGTGGACGATCCGCTGGCGGGACCGGCGGGCGCCGAAGTCCCGCGGGCTGCTGCGGCGGCTGGGCCGGCAGGGCGGCTGCTGCTGCGACTGCGAGGTCATCCTCAACGTGTTCCCCTGGTACCCGGAGGCCGCGCAGCTGCTGCCGTGCGCCGGGGTGCTGCGGCCCGGCTCGCCGGACCCGTGCGACCTGACGGGTTCACTCCGCCGCAGTGCTTGACGAAGGGCGAGGGCCTGACGAAGGGCGAGGGCCTGACGAAAGGCCAGGTTCTGACGAAGGGCCAGAGCCTGACGAAGGGCCAGAGCCGGCGGCGGAGTCCTCGGCCTCCGGGGCCAGGGCACCGGCCAGGGCCTCGGCGGTCAGGCTGATCTGCCAGGGGCGGGCGCCGCAGGAGGCCAGCGCGTCGCCGACGGTGCCGGGGGACAGCGGGTCTGGCGGCTGCCAGGCCAGGCGGCGCACGGTGTCGGGGAGCAGCAGGTTCTCGGCGGGCAGGTTGTGCTTCTCGGCCAGCGTGCTCACCGCGACGCGGGCCGCGGTGAGCCGCCGGGCGGCTTCCGGGTCGCGCTCGGCCCAGCGGTGCGCGGGCGGCGGGCCGTCGCCCGCCGGGGCCGACGACTCGGGCAGGTCCGCGTCGGCCGCGGCCCGGGCCCGGCTGATGGCCCGCAGCCATTCGCCCGCGTGCCGCCGGGCGCCCCGGCCGGTGAACCCGGAGATCGAGGTCAGCGCCGCGGCGTCCTTCGGCGGGGTACGGGCCGCCTCGATGATCGCCGCGTCGGCCAGCACCCGGGTGGGCGACACGTCCCGCTGCCGGGCGATCCGGTCGCGTTCCTGCCACAGTGCGCGGACCACGGCCAGGCCGCGGCGGCTGCGGACGCGATGGATCCCGGACGTCCGGCGCCACGGCTCGGCGCGCGGCGGCGGCGGGCCCGCGGCCAGCACCGCGGCGAACTCCTGCCGGGCCCAGTCCAGCTTGCCCTGCTCGGTGAGCTGCCGGGCGAGCGCGTCGCGCAGCTCGACCAGCACCTCCACGTCCAGCGCGGCGTACCGCAGCCAGTCCTCGGGCAGCGGCCGGGTGGACCAGTCCGCGGCCGAGTGGCTCTTCTCCAGGGACAGCCCGAGCACCGTCTCCACCAGCGTGCCCAGCCCGACCCGCGGGTAGCCGAGCAGCCGCCCGGCCAGCTCGGTGTCGAACAGCTCGGCCGGCCGGAAGCCCAGCTCGGCCAGGCAGGGCAGATCCTGCGAGGCAGCGTGCAGCACGGCCTCGGCCCCGGCCAGGGCCCGGTTCACGCCGGACAGGTCCGGGCAGGCGACCGGGTCGATCAGCACCGTGCCCGCGCCCTCGCGGCGCAGCTGGACCAGGAACGCCCGGTGCCCGTACCGGAAGCCGGACGCCCGCTCGGCGTCCACCGCGACCGGCCCGCGGCCCGCGGCCAGCGCCCGCTCGGCCCGGACCAGCTGGCCGGCCGTGACGATCAGCGGCGGCAGGCCGTCCCGGGGCGCGAGCAGCGGAACCGCGGCCGGCGCGGTAGCTGCTGGCGCAGTAGTGGCTGGGACGGGGGCGGCCGGCTCCTCCCGGGCGGGGTCGCCTGCGGTCATGGCTGCCGCCTGCCCCGCGGCCGCAGCGCGCTGACCCCGGGCACCACCGGCGGCAGGCCGGCCGCGGCGCACAGCGCGTCGCACCACGCCGCCACGTGGCCCTCCACCGCGAGCTCACCCGCATGCTGCGGGCCGGTGCCGCCGGCCGGGGCGGGCCGCCAGGCCGGGGACCAGGAGGCGCGCAGCTCGAACTCCGTCGTGGCCGGCTCGTCCTGCTTGGCGCCGAAGCCCTCGGTGACCACCCGGGTCACGGTGCCGCTGGGCTGCTGGTAGCCCGCGGCCCGGGCGTCCAGCGCCTCGATCAGCCAGCTCCAGCCGACCTCGCCGATCATCGGGTCGGCCGCGATCTCGGGTTCCAGGTCGGCCCGCAGGTGCGCGATGATCCGCGCCGGGCCGCCCCAGCCGTGCTGGCCTTCGGGGTCATACAGCAGCACGAACCGGCCCCACGCTACCTCGGTTCCGGGCTCGGGCCCGGCCACGGTCACGCCCACGGCGGTGGCGAACGGGGCCAGCTTCCGCGGCGCGGGCTCCGGCTCGAACGTCAGCTCGGGCCGCAGGGCCCGCTGCTCGGCCAGCCCGGCCTCCAGGCCGGCCAGCGCCCGGCGGAACGTCTCCTCGGCCGCAGACGGCGCGGCAGTCCCCGCCGGCCTCATGCCTGCGGGCCGCGCGGACGCCGCCGCATCACGCCGCCCGGTCGCTGATATCCGGTCCGGCGGCTGCCCCATGCACACACGATACGAAGTCAACCCAATACACCGCACCACAACCGGAGTCGGGACAGTGCCGGATCATCGGGACCTCCTTGCCAAGCCCAGGTTGATGCTGGCACGCCGCCCGCATGACCCGGTGGACCTGCCACGGCGTGTCACCGGGCGATTCCGGCCGGCTGGCCGGGCCGGACGAAACCGTATGACATCATCTGCGATGTGACATTGCAGCCGGAGGAAGCGGTCTTCCTGCGGGCCTGCCGCCGTGAGCCCGTGCCGTACACCCCGGTCTGGTACATGCGCCAGGCCGGGCGGTCGCTGCCGGAGTACCGCAAGGCCCGGGCCAGGACCCCGATGCTGACCGCCTGCGCCACGCCCGACCTGATCACCGAGATCACCCTGCAGCCGGTCCGCCGGTACGCGGTGGACGCCGCGATCCTCTTCAGCGACATCGTGGTGCCGCTCAGGGCGATCGGCGTGGGCATCGACATCGCCCCGGGCGTCGGCCCGGTGGTGGACCGCCCGATCCGGGCCGAGGCGGACCTGGCCCAGCTCCGCTCACTGGAACCCAGCGACGTGCCGTACATCACCGAGGCGGTCAAGTCGCTGCTGCCGGAGCTGGCCGGCACGCCGCTGATCGGGTTCGCCGGCGGGCCGTTCACGCTGGCCTGCTACCTGGTCGACGGCGGCCCGTCGAAGAGCTTCGACAAGACCAAGGCGCTGATGTACGGCAACCCGCCGCTGTGGCACAAGCTGCTGGGCCGGCTGGCCGACATCACCAGCGCGTTCCTGGCCGTGCAGGCCGGCGCGGGCGTGCAGGCCATCCAGCTGTTCGATTCCTGGGCCGGGGCGCTCAGCCCGGAGGACTACCGGCGCTCGGTGCTGCCGCACAGCAGCCGGGTGTTCGCCGCGCTGGAAGGCGCGGGCATCCCGCGGATCCACTTCGGCGTGGGCACCGGGGAGCTGCTCGGCCTGCTCGGCGAGGCGGGCGCGGACGTGGTGGGCGTCGACTGGCGGATACCGCTCGACGAGGCGGCGCGGCGAGTAGGCGACGGCAAGGCGCTTCAGGGCAACCTCGACCCGTCGGTGCTGCTGGCAGGCTGGGACGTCGTGGAGCCGCGCGCCCGCGCGATCCTCGACAACGCCAAGGGGCTGCCCGGCCACGTGTTCAACCTCGGCCATGGCGTGCTGCCGGAGACAGACCCG
>DASVBE010000182.1:0-4357 GCA_036375995.1 Streptosporangiaceae bacterium
GGCGGGCGATGAAGCCGCCCGGCTCCGGCCGGAAGCTGCCGGCCAGGCCGCCGGCCGCCCGCCGGACGTAGTTGACGTTCTCCAGGGCCAGGTCGCGGTCGGCCAGGAACGGGGTGTGGATGCCCTCGGTCATCATCCCGACCAGCAGGATCGACTGGCCGGTCATCACCCCGGCCAGGTTGAAGAACGCGTCCAGCAGGTAGCCGGCGAACACGTTGCCGGTCATGTGCTTGGTCGGCGGCATGTACTTCAGCGGCGCATCCGGGAACAGCTCGCGGACCAGCTGGGCGTGGGCCAGCTCGAGCAGAAACGAGTCGGGCACGTCCGGGTTGATCTCGAACGCGTGGCCCAGGCCGATCTGGCCGTCGGGCAGGCCGGCCTCGCGGGCGAAGAACTCGTTCAGCAGCTGGCTGACCACCACGGTGTGCGCCGCGTCCACGGCGTCCGCAGTGGTCAGGTAGTTGTCCTCGCCGGTGTTGATGATGATCCCGGCCCGGGCGTGCACCTGGCGGGAGAACCGCTGGTCGATGAAGGTCCGGCGGGGGTTGATGTCGCGGAAGATGATGCCGTACATGCAGTCGTTGAGCATCATGTCGAGGCGCTCGAGCCCGGCCAGCGCGGCGATCTCCGGCATGCACAGGCCGGACGCGTAGTTGGTCAGCCGGACGTAGCGGCCCAGCTCGCGGGACGTCTCGTCCAGCGCGGCCCGCATCAGCCGGAAGTTCTCCCTGGTCGCATAGGTGCCGGCGTAGCCCTCCCGGGTCGCGCCCTCGGGCACGTAGTCCAGCAGCGACTGCCCGGTGGACCGGATCACCGCGATGATGTCGGCGCCCTCCCGCGCGGCGGCCTGCGCCTGCGGGATGTCCTCGTAGATGTCGCCGGTGGCCACGATCAGGTAGATCCACGGCTTCGGCGGGTCGCCGGTGGCGCTGATCATCGCGTCCCGCTCGGCCCGGCGGGCGTCGATCCGGGCGAACCCGGCGGCCAGCGCGGCCCGGGCGGCGTCCGCGGCCGCGGCGGCGTCGCGGCCCTCCGGGAGGCGGAACTTGACCCTGCCGGCCGCCGCGGCGGCGGCGAGCGCGGCCAGCGACGGGTAGCCGCCGGTGAGCAGGGCGTCCCAGGCGGGCAGCGCGATCCCGTGCTCGAGGCCGGCGGTTTCCCTGATCGCGTCGGCCAGCCGGTTCACCCACGGCATGCCGTCGTCGTCGGCACCGTCCAGGCCGGCCAGCCGGAGCACGGCGCGCTCCACCGACACGGTGGTGTGCGTCCGGGCCAGCTCGACGATCGGCTGCCCGGCCCGCCGGGCCAGCTCGCGGGCCTGCGCCACCATGGCCGGGTCCAGGCCCAGCAGGCTGGCGCCCGGCCCGGGGTGCAGCGCGTCAGCGGACATCGGTGTCCTTCCCCGGCCGGCCCGGACGGCCCTCGTGCTCGTCAAGCCTGGCCTCGAACATCGCGCGGACGCCGGGCTCCGCGCGGATCAGGTTCAGGGCCAGCTCCGCATGACCTGGTACGTACCCGTTGCCGACCAGCATGGTCGCATCCGCGGCCAGGCCCTCGGCCCCCAGCGCGGCGGCGGTGAACGAGGTGGCCATGGAGAAGAAGATCACGGTACCGCCCTGGGCGGTCGACAGCAGCGCGCCGCCCTCGCAGCCGGGCACGTCCACGCAGACGATCGTGACCCCGGCCGGGCCGCCGGCCGCGGTCACCGCGGCCGCGGTGGCCACCGGGTCGCGCGCGTCGGCCACCGTGATCTGGTCGGTGACGCCGGCCCGGGCCAGCGCGGCGGCCTCCGCCTCGTCCCTGACCACCCCGATGACCGTGGCCGCGCCGGCCCGGCGGGCGGCCGCCGCGGACAGCGAGCCGCTCTTGCCCGCCGCGCCCAGGATCGCGGTGACCGGCCCGGCCCCGCCCCCGGCCTGCGCCGCGGCCCTGACCACCCGGTCGGTCAGCGCGGGCGCGCCGCACACGTCGAGCACGGCCAGGGACAGCGGGACCGGCAGGTCATCGGGCAGCACAGCGGCGATGGACCGGCCGAACAGGATCGCGTGGCCCGCGCAGGGGACCTGCTCGGACCGGCCGTCCCAGCGAGCCAGGCCGTCGGTGATGGCCAGCGGGGTCAGGCTGAGTGAGACCAGGGTGGCGATCCGGTCACCGGGCTTCAGGCCCAGCGGCGAGTCCGGGCCCACCTCGTCGACCACCCCGGTGAGCATGCCGCCCGAACCGGTGACCGGGTTGTGCATCTTGCCCCGGCGGGCGATGATCCCGGCGACCGCGGCCCGCACGGCCGCGCCGTCTCCCCCGTGCTCCTCGGTGAGCTGGCGGAACGACGCGGCGTCGAGGTTCAGCCGGTCAACCGTGACCCGTACCTCGTCCGGCGCGAGGGCCGGGCTGGGGTCCAGCCGCCAGGCCGCCTGGGGCAGCACCCCGGCCGGGTCAGCGACCCGGTGCAGTCCCAGCGCAGATCCGGCATCTTTTACAGATCGAGGCAACTCGGTCAATCCTCTCTCGCGGCTGGATCCGGCCGATAGATTCTCCTGCTCAGATATCTATTGACAGTAGCTTCTTGCGTGACTTCCCGGAACCACGGGTATCTTTCCTAGGACGGCCATCAACGAGGGGGCAGGTGCCGCGATGCTTGAACAGCCGTACTCCTACCAGCGCCGGGAGCTGCACGAGCCGGACTGGCGCCGGTTCCCCGGCTGGGCCGGGGTGACCGGGCAGGAGTGGGCCTCGCCGCAGTGGCAGCGGGCACACTGCGTGAAGAACCTTCGCCAGCTGCGCCAGGTGCTGGGCGACGGCCTGGACGAGGCGTTCTGCGCCGACCTGGAGCGCGACCAGCGCGAGCGGGCCACGATGTCCATGCTGGTCCCGCCGCAGATGGTGAACACGATGGTGCCCGGGCTCGCGCCGTCGTCGGCCGGGTTCACCGAGGCCCTGTACGCCGACCCGGTCCGCCGGTACATGATCCCGGTGTTCAGTGACCGCCGGACGGACTGGCCGTCGCACCCCGAGGCGTCCCGCGACTCGCTGCACGAGGCGGAGATGTGGGCGGTCGAGGGGCTGACCCACCGCTACCCGACCAAGGTGCTGGCCGAGGTGCTGCCCACCTGCCCGCAGTACTGCGGCCACTGCACCCGGATGGACCTGGTCGGCAACCCCACTCCCCTGGTGGCCAAGCACAAGTTCGGCCTGGCCAGGGACGACCGGCTGGGCGCGATGCTGGACTACCTGCGGGTCACCCCCGGGGTACGGGACGTCGTCGTCTCCGGGGGCGACGTCGCCAACCTGCCCTGGCCGCGGCTCGAGGACTTCGTCAGCAAGCTGATGGAGATCGACAGCATCAGGGACATCCGGCTGGCCACCAAGGCGCTGATGGGGCTGCCCCAGTACTGGCTGTCGGACGAGGTGCGGGCCGGCATGGAGCGGCTGGCCGCCACCGCCCGGCACCGCGACGTCAGCATCGCCATCCACACCCACGTCAACGCGGCCCAGTCGCTCACCCCGGCGGTCGCCCGGGCAGCCAAGGCCATGCTGGACACCGGCATCAGGGACGTGCGGAACCAGGGCGTGCTCATGCGCGGGGTCAACGACAGCCCGGCCCAGCTGCTCGACCTGAGCTTCGCGCTGCTGGATGAGGCCCGGATCATGCCCTACTACTTCTACATGTGCGACATGATCCCGAACAGCGAGCACTGGCGGCTCACGCTCGGCGAGGCCCAGCAGCTGCAGCACAAGATCATGGGCTACCTGCCCGGGTTCGCCACCCCGCGGATCATCTGCGACGTGCCGTACGTGGGCAAGCGCTGGGTGCACCAGGTCAGCCGGTACGACACGGTCCGCGGGATCTCCTACTGGACCAAGAACTACCGGACCGGGGTGGAGGCCGACGACCCGCTGGCCCTGGACCGCGAGTACTCCTACTACGACCCGATCTACCGGCTGCCCGCCGAGGGCCAGGACTGGTGGCGCAGCCGGGCCGCCCAGGACGCAGCCCTCGTCCCGGTTGCCGCCGCCCGCTGATCCGCGGCCGGCGTAGCCGGCCAGCTCGCGCAGGGCCGCGGCGCTGTTTTCCTGACGAGCGATGAGGCGCGACGCGCCGGCGAAGCCGGCCAGCGAGCGCAGGGCCGCGGCGCTGTTTCCCGAACGAGCGACGCGGCGCGACGAAGGAGCGCCAAGGAGCGAGGAGGGAAGGCAGCGCCCTCAAGCGGCCCGCAGCGAGCAGCTAGCACTGTGATCTGATGGGTAACTGTGACCCAGGACCAGGCCCGGGCCCGCGCGGCGGTGGAGACCGTTATCCGGCTGGAGTCGGCACGGCTGATCGCCGGGCTGGCCCGGTACACCGGTGACCTGGGGCTGG
>DASVBE010000316.1:0-25398 GCA_036375995.1 Streptosporangiaceae bacterium
GGGTGAGGGGGTTTTCCGATGGACAGGAAAGTTACACGCGTGCCGGTGGCGGTAGCTGCGGCAGCGGTGCTCGGCACGCTCGCGATGAGCGGGGCCAGCGTCTCAGGCGCGGCCGCGGGCACCCCGCCGGGGCCCGCGGCACGGGCAGCCGCAGCGGCCCCTGGCACCCAGTTGTGGGTGCAGCGTTACGGCATCGGCTCTACCTCCCGCTACGGACCGGTGCTGGTCGCGGTCAGCCCCGGCGGGGGCAGGGTGTTCGTCACCGGCTACAGCGGCGGTGGCCTACAACGCCGCCACCGGAGCCCAGCTGTGGCTGCGGCGGTACGGTCACGGCTCTGCCTCATCGATCGCGGCCAGCCCCCGCGGCAGCCAGGTGTTCGTCGCCGGACTCATCCACCCGGTCAACAATGGCCAGCTCCTTTACGGCTACGGCACCATCGCCTACCGCGGCTGACCTCAACGCGCAAGGAACACGATGGGGGCACGGCAGACGAAGATGATCGCGGGGCGGCCAGGCGGGTCCGGGCGTGAGCTCACGCGCTGCGGGAGGCGCGGGCAGGTCGTGACGGGAGTCCTTGGACTGGCCGTGCTCCCGGAACCTAGCCGGCTTCCCTGGCCATGAGGGTGATCAGGTCGTAGGCGACGGTCGCGGCCGCGACGGTCGTGAGTTCGGCGTGGTCGTAGGCCGGGGCCACCTCGACCACGTCGGCGCCAACCAGGTGCAGTCCGGTCAGGCCGCGCAGTACCCGCAGGAGCTCTCGGCTGGTCAGGCCCCCGGCTTCCGGCGTCCCCGTACCCGGCGCGAACGAGGGGTCGAGGACGTCGACGTCGACCGAAACGTAGACCGGGTGGTCGCCGACCCGGTCCCGGATCGTGTCTATGGTGCCGCGGATGCCGAGGTCGTCCACGTCGCTGGTGCGGATCGTGCGGAAGCCGAACCGGCGGTCGTCGGCTAGGTCGGCCTCACCGTACAGCGGCCCGCGGATGCCCACGTGGATCGAGTGGTCCTCGATGAGCAGATTGTCCTCGAAGGCCCGCCGGAACACGGTCCCGTGCGTGACCGGCGCGTTGAAATAGGTGTCCCAGGTGTCGAGATGGGCGTCGAAGTGCACTAGCGCGACTGGCCCGTGCCGGGCCGTGACCGCCTGCAGCATCGGCAGCGCGATGGTGTGGTCGCCGCCGATCGCGACGACCCGCCGGTCCCCGGTGATCAGATCGCGGGCGTGCCCGCGGATCTGGGTCATCGCGGCCGGGATGTCGAACGGTGTCACCGCCACGTCCCCGGCGTCGGCGACCTGGACCGCCTGGAACGGCGCGAGGCCGAGTTCGGCGTGATAGCCAGGCCGCAGATGCCGGGAGGCCTGGCGGACGGCCATCGGCCCGAATCGCGCTCCCGGCCGGTAGGAGGTCCCGTTGTCGAACGGCACGCCGAGCACGGCCACGTCGTAGTCGGTGACGCGGTCGATCCCGGGCAGCCGGGCGAACGTCGCGGCGCCGGCGAACCGCGGCACCAGCCGCCCGTCGACCGGGCCGACCGGGCCGGGGCCGCCGGCCGTGTCCGGGGTTGGCTCTGCCACCGTCATCTCCTGGTTCTCTCGTCCGGTCACTGGCTGGTCAGGTGGTAGCGATCAAACGCGGGTGCGGGTGACGCCGCCGGCCGGCTGGAGCACCTGGCCGACGAACGCACTGCCACCGGGGCCGGCCAGGAACGCCACCGCGCCTGCTACGTCGGCCACTGTCGCGAGCTCGCCGGTCGGGATCAGCTCCCGGTACCGGCGGCGCATCTCGTCCAGGCTGATCCCGAGGTCGTCCGCGTCGACCTGCAGCTGCTCGGTGTCGACATAGGATGGCGCGATCGCGTTGGCGAGGATCCCGTCCGGCGCGAGCTCCCGGGCCAGTCCCTTGGCCAGCGCGATCAGGCCGGCCTTGGACGCCGCGTAGGCGGTGGCGTTCGGGTGCCCGATCACGCCCCAGCCGGAGGCGATCAGGATGATCCGCCCGTACGCGGCCGCGCGCATGTGCGGAACGACGGCCTGGACAAGACGGAAGTGGCCGGACAGGTTCACCTCGACCTGCCGCCACCAGGTCGCGGGATCCTGCTCCAGGAACGGGCCCATCGCCATGGCAGCGGCGTTCGCGACGAGGACGTCCACCCGGCCGAACCCAGCCATCACGGCCGCGGTCAGGTCAGTCATGGCGACCGGATCGGCGATGTCACCGGGCACGGCCAGGCCGCCGATGCGCCCGGCCAGCGCGGCCAGCCGGCCGTCATCGCTGATGTCGTTGACCGCGACAGTGAACCCGTCGGCGGCTAGCCGCAGTGCCGTCGCGTGCCCGAGTCCCTGGGCGGCGCCGGTGACCACGGCTACGCGGCGCGGGCTGGCGGCGGTGGGCATGGCTCAGATCACCGCCCCGGCATTCGGCGAGAGCACCTCACCGCAGTAGGTCCGGCCCTCGGTGGCCAGGTAGTACACCGTCGCGGCGACCTCCTCCGGGCGGACCAGCCGGCGCAGCGGCAAGGTCGCCAGGTAGCCAGGCTCGCGCCAGGGCGAATCCGGCACCAGTAGCGGGGTGTCGGTCGGGCCGGGGGCGACCGCGTTGACCCGGACCGGGGTCCGGGCCAGCTCGGCGGCGAGCGACTTGACCAGGCCGAGGACGGCCCCCTTAGCCGCCACGTAGTGCAGATCGGTCGCGCTGCCGCCGAGCGCGAGCTCAGAGGAGATCGCGATGATCGAGCCCCGGCCGGCCGCCAGCATGTGCGGCAGCACGGCCGCGCACGTGTTCCGCGTCCCGCCGAGGATGACGGCGAGCATGGCATCCCACTGCGGCCTGGTGATGCCGCAGACGTCGATGCCCTCCTCGTAGTAGCCGGCCGCGGTCACGGCCGCGTCGATCCGGCCGAACCGGGCTGCGGCGGCGTCGACCGCCGCGCGGACTGCGGCCTCGTCGGTGACGTCACACTCGGTGGGCGCGTCGGTGTCGGACGGGCGCAGGTCCAGGCCGGCCGTGCGCCAGCCGTTCCGCCGGAACAGCGCTGCCGTGGCCGCGCCGATTCCGCTCGCCGCACCCGTGATCACCGCGGCCGGGACGGACCCGCCGTCTGCGGTCACTCGCCCTCCGGGTCCGTGACGACCGGGACGAACCGGGCCGTCGCCGCCGCGCCTCCCGGGCGGAAGACGTAGGCCGAGACCAGTGCGCCGAGGACGCCGAGTACCACGATCACCAGCACGATGCCCCAGTCCAGGTACCAGACGCCGTAGGTATCGCGCGGCCAGGCGATGTTGATGATCTCGGCGATCATCCAGACGGCCGCCAGGTAGGTGACCGCCGCCGCGGCCTTGCCCATCGATACCGGGCCGGGAACCCAGCGGCCGCGCAGCCGGGTGATGGCCGCGGCCACGACGGGCAGGGCGTACGAGACGAAGAATCCCGCGGTCGCCCCGCTGAGCAGCAGGGTGAACACGTTCGGGTTGTGGATGAAGACCAGGATCCCGGCGACGATGCAGGTGAGCCCGATGACATGGCGGGGAAGCCGCTCCGGGCCGCTGAGCCGGCCGAGCAGTCGCGATGCTGGGAGCTCACGCGCGCGGGCGCTGGCCCAGATGGCCCGGGACACGGCCGCCTGCACGGCGATCATGCTGGCGGTGAAGCCGATCGTCAGCATTACGAGCAGGGCGCGGCCCGTCCCCGAGCCGAGGCGGGCCTCCAGGGTGGTCGCGATCGGGTTGGTGTCCTTGCCCGACAGCGCCGCGCCGAGGTCCGGAATGGACAGCAGCAGACCCAGGGTGGCGAACATAACGAGCAGCCCGCACGAGAGCAACGCCAGGCTGATCGCCTTGGGCAGCACGTGGCGGGCTCCCCTGACCTCTTCAGCGATGGAGCCAGCCGATTCGAAGCCGACGAAGGAGAAGCCGATGAAGGCCACGATCGCCAGGAAGGGCCCGAAGAGCCAGCTCGCGCCGTGCGCCGTGCCAGCGCCGCTGAACAGGAGGGAGAACGAGTGCGTGCGGTGGAAGAACAGCAGGGCGATGCCGATGCCGAGCGAGGAGATCAGCTCGGCGGTCATCGAGATGTAGAGCAGACCGCGCAGGAACTTACTGCCCACCATGTTAGCGATCGTGCCGAAGATCAGGACGCCGAGCGCCAGCAGGCTGGTCTCGGTCTGGCTGAGCGAGCTGAGCCCTACGGCGGGCCCGAGGAATTCGGCCGCGAAGAGCGCGACCGCGCCGAGGGCGATCGTCAGCCCCCAGCTATACGCCCAGTTCGCGAACCAGCCGTAGCGGGCGCCGAACAGCTCCCTGGCCCAGGCGTACACGCTGCCCTGGAACGGCCATTTGGAGACCAGGTCGCCGAAGACACCGGTGACCGCGAGCTGGCCGATCAGGACGACGGGGAAGCCCCAGAAGAAGGCCGGGCCCGCGACGAGCAGGCACAGCCCGAACACCGAGTAGATGCCGACGATCGGCGACACGTCGGAGAAAGCCAGCGCGAACGCGGACCGCAGGGTGAAATCCCGGACCGGGGTGTGCGACAGGTCGGGTGAGACCTCCTGCTCAGGTGCCTTCTCCGCCACGTGCATCTCCTTTCATGCGGCTGGCCGGTCCCGGGCGCTGGACCCAGTAGGCGGCCTCGGGGATCTGTGGCTGCGGGCACGTCCGCGGGGCCAGCTCCAGGCTGGCCACGTGCCTGGCCACCTCGCCCATCGCGGCGACCCACAGTCCCGGCAGGCCCGACATCGTCTCGATGAGCTGTTCCAGCGCGCGGGCCCGGGATGGCCGGCCGGTCAGGAACGGATGGCAGGTGAGCACGAACGCTGCGCCCATCGCGTGCACGGCCTGAAGTTCCAGCGTCCACAGTTCCAGTGCCTTGGCCGGGCTTTCGATCACGCCGGAGCCGATCAGGTCGGGCAGGAACGCGTACTGCTCCCAGTCGTCCAGCCCCCACCAGGCAGGGATCTCGATCAGGCTGGAGCCGGCCGGCTCGTCCACCGCCAGCCGGTACGGGTAGTCGGAGTCCATCAGGCTGGAGTCGTACCGGAAGCCGCGCTCGGCCAGCAGCCGCGGGGTGTGGTACGTCAGCTCCCACATCGGCGCCCGGTAGCCCTCCGGCCGCACCCCGGCCACATCCCACAGCGCCTGCAGGCCCAGGTCGATCATGTCGGCCTCGGTGCGGGCATCCATGCCGATGGTGTTCTCGTGGAAGTAGGAGTGGTGCGCGATCTCATGGCCGGCCTCGGCGATGGACCTGACCACGTCCGGATACCGGTGCGCGGAGTAGCCTGGCACGAAGAAGGTCGCGCGCAGGCCATGCCGGGACAGCAGGCTCAGGATCCGGGGCACGCCTACCAGCGGCCCGTAGGCCTGGTGGCTCATCGGGCTCATCCGGTGCACAGAGCCGATATCGGCGGTCAGCACCGCGGCCTCGGCGTCCAGGTCGAAGGTCAGGCAGGCCGCCGCCGTATAGCCGTCCGGCCAGCGCACCGGCTCGGCAGGGGTCGCCGTCGTGGCGAGGGAGCGCGGGCCGTGGGTCATGCCGGCAAGCATCCGGCCTGGCCCGGACGTTGACTATCCGACTGCGGCGCAGACTTCCCGATGGCGTTCATAACGTGGTATGACGGTCACGCCTGATCCGGCCGACGTGCATCCGGGACCTCCTGGCGGAGGGCTGACATGGCGATGACTGTAGGAATGCTGCTCGGCCGCCCCCGTCTGCAGCTCACGCTCATCGGCGGCGAGGCTGGCCTGGATCGCGAGGTCAGCTGGGCACACGTGTCCGATCTGCCCGACCCATGGGACTACCTCGGGCCGAATGAGCTGCTGCTCACTAACGGCACCGGCATGGGCGCCAGCCCCGCCGCGCAGGTGCGGTTCGCCGAGCGGCTAGCCCGGCTCGGCGTCAGCGGGCTCGTTGTCGGCCTCGGCACCGGCGGCGCACCGGTGACGCCCGAGTTGGCTGGCCGGGCGTGCGAGCTGTGCTTGCCGCTGCTGACCGTGCCGTATTCCGTCCGGTTCAGCGACATCGTGCGGGCCATCGCCGAGGATACCGGTGACCAGAGCCGGGGGCAGCTCAGCGACCTGGCTCAGTTCTACGACCTGCTGCGGCTGTCGCTGGCTGCCGGTGGCCCGGGCCCGGAGACCTTCGGCACGCTCGGACAGCAGCTCGGACTGCGCCTGCATCTGGTCGACGCCCAGACCGGCGCGTCGGTGTTCGACAACGAGACCGTGGTCCCGCTCGGCCTGCTACTCGCCCGCAGCGTGGCCCAGCACAATAACGCGATTCCCGGGCTGCTGCCGCTGACCAGCGACGGCGACCCGGACGGCGACGTCTGCGCGCTCGCCGTGGCGGTGCCGGGCGAGCCGATGACCGCGCTCGTGGCGGAACCCGTCGGCGGCCACCTGCCTAGCCCGGCCGTGCTCCAGCACGTGGCCATAGCCGGCGCGGTCCAGCTCGCGCAGCTCGCGTCGGACCGGCAGCGGCGCCGGCGTCAGGGTGCCGACCTGCTGGCCCGGCTGCTGGACGGGCACCGCGCCCGGCCGCCAGAGGAACCGGGCCCGGACGGTCCTGACCTCGCGGCCAGCGTCCTTATCGTGCTGCGGCCGGACGGGCCGGAGACCGAAGACGCCCTTGCGCGGGCCTGCGCCCGCGCCCACCCGGTGAGCCTGCTGCTGCGCCGCGGCGACCTGCTGTACGCGGTCGTGCCGGCCGGCCAGGCGGCCAGCTGGTTCCTGCCGCTGGCCGCGGAGCTGGGGTGCGCCGCCGGGGCGAGCGACGTGGTCGGCTCGGCCGGCCGGATGCCGGAGGCGTCGACCGAGGCGCTGTGGGCGCTTGGCCTGGCCGAGGCCCAGCAGCTCCCGGTCGCGCGTTACGGCGACGACGTCGGCTTGCTGATGCCGCACAGCCCGGCCGAGGCTCAGGCGCTGGTCGGCCGGGTGCTGGGCCCGCTGCTAACCTACGACGCTGATCGTGGCGCGAGGCTGGTGGACACGGTACGGGCGTTCGTCCGCGCGGACGGGTCCTGGCAGCGCGCCGCGGCCGAGGTGCACGTGCACAAGCAGACGCTCGGTTACCGGCTGCGCAAGGCCGAGGAACTCACCGGCCGCGGCTTCGCCCGGACCCAGCACCTGGCCGAGTGGTGGTTCGCCGTGCAAGCGCTGGACCTGCTGACTGCCTGCCGCCGCCCGCCACAGCCCTGACGGAGTCCGCCACAGCCCTGACGGAGTCCGTCGCCGGGCGCCCCGGATAGCCCCTGTACGAGCCAGACGGGCAACCGCATACTGACGGCATGATCGGTGGTATCAACCTGTTCTCGCCGACCTCCTACGCCAACGGCCACCCCACCGACCAGTACGCATGGCTACGGGACAACGACCCCGTCCACTGGCACTCCGAACCAGATGGACCCGGTTTCTGGGCAGTGACCCGGTACGCGGACGTCAAGGCCCTCAGCCGGAACACCGCGCTGTTCTCCTCGCGCCCGACCATCATGATCGACGACGGCAGCGCGATGGATCTCGGCGACCACACGATGATGCTGACGATGGATCCGCCCCGGCACACGCAGTACCGCAAGCTCGTGGCGCCCCGGTTCCTGCGCCGGGCCGTCGGCCGGATGCGTCCCGAGATCGAGCGGCTGGCCGCCGAGATCATCGACGGCGTCGCTGACCGGGACGAGTTCGACCTGGTCGAGGACGTCGCCGGCCTGCTCCCCTCGTACGTCATCGCCGAGATGCTCGGCATTCCGCGCCAGGACGGAGCCAGCCTGTACCGGCTGACCGAGACGATCCACGCCGATCCCGCGAGCCAGCCTGAGGGCGCGGGTCTTGCCGCCGTCATCGAGATGTTCAGCTATGCCAGCGGCGTCTGGAACGCCAAGCGGGCGCGCCCCGGAGACGACCTCGCCTCCGCGCTCGTGACCGCCGAGGTGGACGGGCACCGGCTCGACGAGACCGACTTCAACCTCTTCTTCCTGCTGCTCGTCGACGCCGGCGGCGACACGACGCGGAACCTGGTCGCCGGCGGCATGGACGCGCTCTTCGAGCACCCCGCCGAACGGGAGCGACTGACAGCGGACCTCGGGCTGCTTCCCGCCGCCATCGAGGAGATGCTCCGCTGGACCAGCCCGGTGATCTACATGCGGCGGACCGCCACGGCAGACATCGAGCTGGGCGGCCGGCAGGTGAAGGCCGGCCAGAAGGTCGTCATGTACTACGGGGCGGCCAACCGCGATCCTCGCGCGTTCGATGAGCCAGACTGCTTCGACATCACCCGGACGCCCAACGACCATGTGGCCTTCGGCGGCGGAGGGCAGCACTTCTGCCTCGGAGCGCAGGTCGCGCGCGTCGAGATCGAGGCGATGTTCCACCAGGTACTCACCCGGCTGCCTGGTCTGCAGAAGGCCGGCCAGACCGAGTGGCTGCCCTCCACGTTCATCTCCGGTCCCAAGCACATCCGAGTGCGCGCCGGCCGCACCTGACCAGGCGGAACTGCCGTGCTGCTGACCTAGGTAGGGCAGGCCATACCGGCAACTGTCCGGCGCACTCCGGTGACCCTGTGGCGCCGCTGCGGAACAGTGGCCGACATGACGACACCACCAGATCTCCCCGGCGCGCGCACGGTCACCGGGGGTTTCCATGATTGAGGCACGGGGCCTCGTCAAGCACTACCGGTCCACGCTCGCGGTGAACAATCTGAGCTTCGATGTCCGCCCCGGCACGGTGACCGGGTTCCTCGGTCCGAACGGCGCGGGCAAGTCGACCACGATGCGCATGATCATGGGCCTGGACCGGCCGGACGCGGGGCAGGTCAGGATCGGCAGGAATAGCTACGCCGACCTGCGCTGGCCGCTGCGCGAGGTGGGCGCGCTGCTCGAGGCCAAGGCGTTCCACCCGGGCCGCACCGCCCGCGCCCACCTCACCGGGCTCGCTGCCAGCAACGCGATCGGCCGGGGCCGGGTCGATGAGGTGCTCGCCATGACCGGCCTCGAAAAGGCCGCGGACCGCCGCGCCGGGAAGTTCTCGCTCGGCATGTCGCAGCGGCTGGGCATCGCCGCGGCCCTGCTCGGCGACCCGCGTGTCCTGCTGCTCGACGAGCCGGTCAACGGCCTGGACCCCGAGGGCATCCGCTGGATACGCACCCTGCTGAAGCACCTCGCCGCCCAGGGCCGGACCGTGCTGGTCTCCAGCCACCTGATCAGCGAGATCGCGCACACCGCGGACGCGCTCATCGTGATCGGCCAGGGCCGGCTGCTCGCGCAGACCACAGTCGCCCAGCTGTCCGCCCGCACGGGTTCGCTGGAGGCCGCGTTCTTCCAGCTGACCGGCGGCTTTACCGACTATTCAGGGAGCCTGTCATGACCACCGCGACGTTCAGCCACCGCGCCGCCGCCCCCAGCCGCGGCGGTTACGGCTTCCGCACCGTCGCCCGGATGGAGTGGCAGAAGTTCCGCACGGTCCGCTCCACCTGGTACATCATGATCGCCTTCGCGGTCAGCATGATCGGACTGGCCATGCTCGTGCTCAGCCACGAGAACTACCCGCAGCTGTCCGCCGCCGACCGTGCGGCCTTCGACCCGGCCCACGACACCTTCATCGCGCTCGTGCTCGTCCAGCTGCTGACCGGTGTCCTGGGCGTGCTCGCGATCACCGCCGAGTTCACCTCCGGGATGATCCGCGCCACGTTCGCCGCGGTGCCCAGGCGCCCGCTCGTGCTCGCCGCCAAGGCAGCGGTGCTCGGAGCCGCCACGCTGGTGGCGGGGGAGATCACTGCCTTCGCGGGCTTCGCCGCTGGCCAGGCGGTACTGCAGCCCCCGGCCCCGCATGCCACGCTCGGCCAGCCCGGCGTGCTGCGCGCGGTACTGATGGCCGGTGCCTACCCGGCGCTGAGCGCGCTCATCGCCCTGGGCCTGGGCGCGCTCATCCGGCACACCGCGGGCGCCATCTGCGCCGTCGTCGGCCTGCTGTTCGTGCTGCCGCTGCTGGCTGCCCCGCTTGGCCCCTCGATCCTGAACACGGTGCAGAACTTCCTGCCCCACGTGATGGCGAACTCGATCAGCGCGGCCAGGCCCGTCGCGCACATGTGGCCGCCCTGGCTGTCCTTCGCCCTGCTGTGCGGGTACGCGGTGGCCGCGCTGGCGGCCGGCTCCTGGGCGCTGACCAGTCGCGACGCCTAGCCGACGCGGCATCGTTGGGGCACTGGTAGCGCCTGGCCGGCAAACGGCCAGAGACTTTCAGAAGCCCTGCATACCGTCGTGACATAGGCTCGGACGCCGTGGTCCGGTCAGTTCATGCCGATATGAGGGGAAGTCCATGATGCGCCGGGGATGGCTGGCCGGGGCGGTCGTGCTCACAACCGGGCTCGCGATAGCGCTCAGCGGGTGCGGGCCCTCGGCGCCGTCCGCGCGGGCTGTCCTCTCGGCTTACCTCACGGCCTGGGGCAAGGGCGACTGGGCGGCGATGCAGCGGCTGACGGCCGGGGCGCCGGCCGGCTTCGTATCGGTCAATACTGCGGTGTTCAGAGCGCTGGGCGTCACGCACGCGTCCTTTACCGCCGGGCCGACGATCACCGCTTCCTCCGGGAAGACGGCCAGCGCCCGGGTCACCGAGCATTTTGCCCTGCCCCAGGCCGGGGCCTGGAATCCGGTAACGACGGTGCACCTGGCCAATCGCAACGGCGCGTGGCGTGTCGTCTGGTCGCCGGCCACGATCAACCCCTCCCTCGGCACCGGGGACACGATGGCGGTGACGCGCGCGTGGCCGCCGCGCGCACCGGTGCTCGGAGCGGGCGGCGCACCGCTGACCCGGAATGTCAGCCACGTCGTGGTCGGCGTCGTCGGCAGCCGCATTGCTCATATCAGGGCCGTTCGCGCGGACCTGCGGGGTGCTGGCGCGACCGGCGCGGAAGTGAGCGACGCGCTGGCGCGGGCCCGGGCTCACCCGGACTACTTCGAGCCGGTATTCAGCGTTTCACCCGCCCGGTTCGCCCAGCTCAAGGCTGCGCCGGGGCCCGGCAACGTGTACCGGGTGCGGGGGACCGAGTTCCAGCGCACGGCCGGCCAGGCGGCGGTTACGGCCCAGCTCGGCGCTCACGTGATCGGCTCGCTGGGCCCGGTCACCGCCGAGCAGCTGCACGCCCTGGGCGCGCCGTACGACGCAACGGCCATCGTCGGGCAGACCGGGCTGGAGGCATCGCAGCAGCGCGCGCTGGCCGGCACACCGTCCACCAGCGTCGACGTCCGCAACGCCGCCGGAAACCCGGTCAGGCACCTGACCACATTCCCGGGGCATCCCGGCACGGCCGTGCGCACGAGCCTGGATCCGCGCGTACAGCGGGCCGCCGAAGCGGCGCTCGCCACCTCAGCGCACCGGGACGTAGCGATGGTGGCCATCCGGGCGTCGACCGGCCAGGTACTGGCGATCGCCGCTGATCCGGTGTCCAGCTACGACACTGCGCTGCAGGGCGCCTATCCGCCCGGCTCGACGTTCAAGGTGCTCACCTCGACAGCGCTGTTCCGGCACGGGCTGGCGCCCGGCTCGCCGGCCAGCTGCCCGCCGACGCTCACGATTGACGGGGAGACCTTTCATAACGCCGAGGGCGATCATCCTGTGTCAACGGTGAACGCTGCGTTCACCGAGTCCTGCAACACCGCCTTCCTCGGCCTGGCCACCGCGCACCTGTCTGGATCGGACTTCGTCGCGGCGGCGCGGTTCTACGGGCTGCAGCGCACGCCGCAGCTGGGCCTCCCGGCGTTCGCGGCCAATGTGCCCCGGCCCGCCAGCCAGACGGAGTTTGCCGCCGACGCGATCGGCCAGGGCCGGCTGACGTTCTCCCCGCTGGGGATGGCGAGCGTCGCGGCGTCGATCGACAGCGGGGTGGTGCGTGCACCGCGTCTGGTCGCCGGTGCGCCCGATGACCGGGTGCCCGCATCCCGGCTGCCTGCCGGGATCGTTCATGACCTGCGCGAGATGATGGCCAGTGTCGTGACCAGGGGCACCGCGGCGGGGACAGGCTTGCCGGCCGGCACCCACGCGAAGACCGGCACCGCGGAGTACGGCACCGGGCCGGAGACCAAGCTGAAGATCGACGGCTGGCTGATGGGCTACCGCGGCGACATCGCGTTCGCCATCGTGACCCATGACACGGGCGGCGGCAACGGCGGCCCGGTTGACGGGCCGATCATCGCCAGGTTCCTGGACGCCCTCGGACCTGCCGCATGAGCCGAGGACCTGCCGCATGAGCCGAGGACGTGCAGAATGACGTCACCGACCGGCCGACCGGCGTGTGCACGGGCCCGGCGGCCAGCTGGCGGGTGAGCTGGCCGCGCCGCGCGCACTACGACTGACCCCGGCCTGCCCCGGCCGGAAGGCCGAGGGCCCTGATGCTCAGGGCGTCCAGGGTGTCCAGGAGGCGCTCGGTGCCGGGAGGGTCGCCCTGGACGAGCCAGAGGTACAGGGAATGGTCGACCATCGCCGCCAGCGCGCGGGCGGTCATCTCGGGATCGAGGTCGCTGGGGACGAGCCCTGCCCGCTGCCAGCGCGCGATCGCTCTGGCCGAGCGCCCGACCGATGCGGCGCGGTGCTTGCGCCGCATCTCCTGGAACTCCTCGTTGAATGTCGCGACCTGCTCAACGATCGCCATCATCTTCGCGTTGCGCAGGTACGACTCGTAGTACGCGCGGTTGGCGCGGCGGATGCGGGCGGCGGGTTCCGGCCCGGCGTCCGGGACAACGGGATGCTGCGTCATGACCTCGAAGAGCCGGTCGGCGACCGCCAGGAAGACGGCCTCCTTGGACGGGAAGTAGGTGTAGAAGGACCCGTAGGCGACCCTGGCGTGCCGGGCGATATGCGCGACCCTGGTCTCCAGGAAGCCGCGCTCCTCGAAGACCTCGCGCGCGGCGGTGACAAGGCGCTCCCTGGTGCGAGCGCCGCGCTCGGTAAGCGGCGCGGGCGGGCCCTCGCCGCCAGGCGCCTCCGCCATGACGCGGTTCCTTTCGCCGGGGTTGACAACCCGATGACCGCGGGAACAGGATCCGAGCATCAGGCACCTTGACATGACTGTCAAGTCAACTTCGAGGCGGCGGCAGCGCCCCCGCCAGGGAGGTCCCGTGACGAATACCGAGTTCGAGCTCGGCGGGATCAACCATCTCGCGCTGGTCTCGTCCGACATGAAGCAGACAATCGACTTCTACTCCGGCGTCCTGGGCATGCCGCTGATCAAAACGATCGACCTGCCGAACGGCATGGGGCAGCACTTCTTCTTCGACTGCGGCGGCGGCGACTGCCTGGCGTTCTTCTGGTTCCCGGACGCGCCGGACGGCGTCCCCGGCGTCTCCGCGCCGAAGACCCGGCCCGAACAGGGCGAGTTGCTCAGCGCGGTCGGCTCGATGAACCATGTCGCTTTCCATGTCCCCGCGGCCAAGTTCGAGGACTACCGGCGCCGGCTCAGGGCGAAGGGCGTCGAGGTGAGCCCGATTCTCAACCACGACGACAGCCGGTCGGGTGTGTCCCGCGAGATGCACGACGGGGTGTTCGTCCGGTCGTTCTACTTCCAGGACCCGGACGGGATCCTGCTGGAATTCGCGTGCTGGACGCGGGCCTTCGGGCGCACGGACGTCTCCCACCAGCCGAAGACATCCGCCGACCGGACCGCTGCGAAGGAGAGGCATGCCGCGCCTGCGTGAGGTCCCCCGCGCCGAGGTCACCGACGAGCGCATCCTCTACTTCTACGACCGCCTGTTCGCGCCCGACCGCGACCCGGCCGTCGACCACGGCACCTCGACCGGCTCGCCCGGCGACTGGTGGACGGTCTTCGCCCTGTCCCCGGACGTGTTCCGGCATGCCGTCCACGGCTTCGCTCTCTACCGCAACGCCGATCTGGACCCGGTGCTCCGCGAACTCGGGCAGTGCCGGGCCGGGTGGGCGCGCGGCAGCCAGTTCGTCTTCTCGCAGCACTGCAAGCAGATGCGGGCGCTGGGCATGGCGGAGGAACGGATCCAGTCCATCCCGCACTGGCAGACGGCCGACTGCTATTCGCCGCTGGAACGGGCCGTCCTGGCCTACACCGATGGGCTCGTCCTGGACGGCGGCCGGGTGCCCGACGAGGTCTTCGCCATACTCCGGCAGCACCTTTCCGACCGGGAGATCCTGCAGCTCACCTACATCACCTGCATGTACGACATGCATGCGACCATGGCGCGGGCGCTGCGGCTGGAGTTCGACGACCGTCCCGAGCCCGTTGTCGAGGTGGCCGCGCCCGAGGGCTACGGCAACCGTGATATTTCGGAGGACCTCGCCGGGGAGCGCTGATGGTCGCCGAGGAACTCCCGGCGCTGCGGATGAAGGCCTGACCGGCGGCTGAGCAGACTGCTCAAGGCGGCCGGCGGGCAGCAGGTCAGCTCATGGGCTCCCGGTCCGCGGGTCCGGATGGCCGCGTTGTAGCGTGCGGCTGGTGCAGCCATTCGACAGGAACCAGGCGTTCGGCGGCCTGTACGGCTCGTTCGCCAGGGAACGAGCGGGCGGCGGGGTAGCCGGCGTGGTCATCACTGGCACGCCGCTGGCAGCAGAGGTCATGCAGCGAGTGGCTGCCGAGTTCGCCGCCCCGACCACCGGCTTCATCGCAGTGAGCGAGCCGGCCACCGACGCCACCCGGATCCTGGGGGCCCGGTTCTTCACCCCGCGCCAGGAGATCGGCGCGTGCGGCTATGTGACCATTGCGCTCGCGACGGCCCTCGCCGGCCTCGGCGTATGGTCCGGCCGCGGCGACGGCTACCGGATCGCCGCCCCGGGCGGGACGTACGACCTGGCCTTCGGGGCACCCGATGGCGGGTCGCCGGGGATGGTACGCCTGGCGGTGAAGGTCCTGGGACATGAGGCAGGGATCGACGCCGGCCTGGTGCAGCAGTTGACCGGGCTGGAGCTGCACGGTGAGTACCGGCCGGAGATCGTGTCCACGGGACTGCGCCACCTCGTCGTCCCGGTAGCCGACGCCGCGGCACTGCGGGCCTACGTGCCGCAACGGGCACCGGCCGAGGAACTCGGCCGGGCGTTCGGCGTAGACACCATCGGGCTGGTCTCACTGGACGGGGGAACACGCATCCATCTGCGCGATCTGTGCGCCCCGATTGGCGACCTGGAGGAGCCAGCAAGCGGAACCACCTGCGCCGCCGTCGCAGACTTCCTGGCCCGGCACGGCTGGCCGCCGGCGACGGCCGACGGCGAGACGTGCGTCTACGTCATCACTCAGGGTGACGAGCTCGGGCGGCCAAGTGTGATCTCGGCCGGAGCCCCGGCCGGTGACCGGGTTGTGTCCATCGCCGGCCGCGCACGGCCGATCCTCACCGGAGAGCTTCATATCTGAGCCCGGCACCGGGCCGGCCGGCCCGCCTGCCCGCCTGCCCGCCTGGGCTAAGACACTGGTAGTCAGTCCAGGCTCTGAGGCGGTGCATGTTGAGCGACGACGTCCGGGTTGTGCCGGCCGGGGGAAGCGCGACCCAGCGGCTGAGCGCCGGCCAGCTCATCAAGGTGATCAACACGTCCGGCACCCAGGTGATCGACTGCTGGGCGTTCGCGCTCGCCGACCCGCGTGAGTACATGTCGATGGAGCACACGAGGGTCGAGATCGAGCGGCTGTCCCCCCGTACCGGCGATCATCTCTACACGAACCGGCGGCGGCCGATCCTCACCGTCATGGCGGACACCTCCCCCGGGGTGCACGACACGACCCTGGCCGCCTGCGACGTCTACCGGTACGAGCGCCTCGGGGCGGAGGGCTACCACCGGAACTGCACGGACAATCTCGCCGCGGCCATGCAGGCAGCGGACCTGGGCCTGGTCACCACGCCATGCCCGCTGAATCTCTGGGAGAACGCCCCGGTACAGCCGGACGGCAGTCAGGTCATCGCTCCCCCGGTGTCCGCACCGGGCGACTTCGTGGTCCTCCGGGCGGAGCTTGACCTCATCTTCATCTGTTCGGCCTGCCCTCAGGACATGGCCCCCACCAACGGCGTGGACGGGATACCCCAGGACGGGCACTTCGTCGTCCTGCCCTAGAAGCCGCCGAGCCGGGCCGGCAGGCGGATACCTGCCGCCCGGCTCCTGCGCGGCGGGTCCCGTCAGGGCCTGAGCTCGAGGACGATGTTGACCGGGGTCCGGCTGACCTCACGGAACCGGCTGAAGCCGGCGTCCCCGGCCAGTTGCCGTACCGCTGCCGCGCCGGCCTGGGCGCCGAGCGCGACCCCGCCGGGCTGGGCCAGGGCGGCCGGCGTGCACTGGAACGTGGACGCTGCGTAGCTGAGCGCGGCCATCGGGCTGGCCAGGTTCGCGGCGTAGCCGTCGGCCGCGGCCGGCTCCACGACCAGGACGGCGCCGTCGCCGCCGAGGGCCTTGCGGGCGTGGGCCAGCGCGGCGGCCGGGTCACCGAGGTCGTGGAGGGTGTCCAGCAGGCAGATCAGGTCGTAGTCCCCGGCCGGGTAGCTGGTCGCGTCGAGCGTCTCGAACTGGATGCGGCCGCCGAGGCCGGCCTCGGTAGCCCGCTGCCGGGCGACCTGGATGGAGCGGCCGTGGAAGTCATAGCCGTGGATGCTGGCCTGCGGGTAGGCGCGGGCGAGCAGGATCGCGGCCACGCCGTGCCCGCAGCCGACGTCGGCGACCCGGCCGCCCTCGGCGAGACGGCCGGCCACCCCGTCCAGGGCAGGGACCCATTCGGTGGTGAGGCTGGCGGTGTAGCCGGGGCGGAAGAACCGCTCGGTGCCCTCGAAGACATTCGGGTCCTGCTCGTCCCAGGGGATGCCGTTGCCGGTGCGGAACGCCTCGGCGACCCGGTCGATGCCCGCGAACCAGCCGCGGGTGATGGTGGCGCCGCCGGCCAGGAAGGCCGGCGATGCCTCGTGGGCGAGCACCGCGGCGGCCTCGGCCGGCAGCACGTACCGGCCGTCGCCCTCACGGTAGGTGAGGAACCCGGCGGCGGCCTGCTGGGAGAGCCACTCCCGCACGTAGCGCGCCGCCGTGCCGGTACGGGCGGCCAGTTCGTCCTCGGTAGCCGGCCCGCCGTCGGCGAGGGCCCGGTACAGCCCCAGCTGGTCGCCGACCGCCACCATGGCCGTCGTGGCCGCGCCGGTCATCGCGCCGATCAGCCGGTGCACGTTCTGCTCGATCAGTTCGGTGTTCATCGAATACTCCGCAACGTGGATGGATCAGTCCTGCCACGGACGCTAGGCAGCGGGCGGGCGGCCCGGGTGAGCCGAACCTGAGGCGAAGCTGAGCGGCCTGGCTCAGCTTCGCCTCAGAAAGTGCTCACCGGCGCGGCCCGCGCCGTCCCTACGGTGATCCCGTCACCACCTACCAGAGGAGCCCCGATGCACATCCAGGTCATCACGTTCAAACTCGACGGCATCGACGATGCGGCGTACCAGGCACACGCCGAGCAGCTCGCGCCGGCGTTCGCCGCGATGCCGGGCCTGCGCGCCAAGATCTGGCTGGCTAACCAGCAGACCAGCACCTACGGTGGTGTCTACGCGTGGGATGACCGCACCGCGATGCGGGCCTACCAGAGCGGAGAGATCTTCCAGAAGATGGAAGCCAACCCGCACCTGATCGACGTGGCCGTCTCGGACTTCCCGGTCCTGGCCGGACCCACGGAGGTGACCCGAGGCGGGTACTGACTGATGACGCAAGCACGACCGGACAGGCGTTGAGCGGGACCCTGCGAACGTTGCTGAGCGCCCGTGCGGCCGCGGTGGTCGGCCGGCAGGCGGAGCGGTCGGTGCTGCTCGGCCTGGCCGAGCGCGACCGCCCGCTGGTCGTGGCCGTGCACGGCATCGCCGGGATCGGGAAGTCCGCGCTGCTCGCCGCGTTCACCGAGGACGCGCGCGCCCGCGGCGCCGCCGTCGTCAGCCTGGACTGCGGCGGCATCGAGCCCACCGAGCGCGGCTTCCTCGCCGCGCTCGGCCGGGCGATCGGGGCGCTGCGGGCGCAGCCGCCCGGCGCGACCCGGCCGGTGGCGACGGTCGCCGACGCCGCCGATGCTCTCAGCGGCCTCGGTGACCGGGTGGTGCTGGTTCTCGATACCTACGAGCAGCTCCGGTTGCTGGACACCTGGCTGCGGCAGGAACTCGTGCCGGGCCTGCGCGACAACACCAGGCTGGCGCTAGCCGGCCGGGAGCCGCCCGTCACCGCCTGGATCAGTGACTTCGGGGACATGCTGGCCACGGTGCCGCTCACGAACCTGGCGCCCGCAGACGCCGACGCGCTGCTGCGCCGCGAAGGGCTCGGCAACGCCGACGCCGCCCGGATCACCCGGTTCACCCACGGCCACCCGCTGGCCCTGCGGCTGGCCGCCTCGGCCCGGGGCACCCGACCCGACCTCACGGTCCCCGACGCCGCGGTCGCCACCGTCGTCACCGAACTCGCCCGGGTCTACCTTTCCGGGCTCGACCAGCCGACCCGGGCCGTGCTCGACGCCGCCTGCACGCTGCGCCGGCCGACCCTTTCCCTCCTCGCGGCGCTGCTGCCGGACGTAGCCCCGCACGACGCCTTCGACCTGCTGCGCCCGCTGCCGTTCGTGGAGTTCGGGCCGGACGGCCTGGTCCTGCACGACACCGTGCGCGAGGTCGTCGCGGCGCTGCTGCGGATCAACGATCCGCCGGCCTACCGCGCCCACAGGATCGCGGCCTGGCGGCAGCTGCGGCGCGAGCTGAGCGCTGCCCCGCCCGCGGACCTGTGGCGCTACACCGCCGATCTGCTCTACCTCATCGAGAACCCGGCCGTGCGGGAGGCGTTCTTCCCCACCGCCAGCCACCGGTACGCGGTCGAGCCGGCCCGGCCGGCCGACGAAGCCCGGATCACCGCGATCGCCCGCGCGCACCAGCCCGCCGGGGCGGTCGCCGTCATGCGGTCCTGGTGGGACACGATGCCGTCCGCGTTCCGCGTGGCGCGGGACCCCGACGGGTCCCCCGCCGCGTTCCAGTGCCTGTGCGAGGCGACCTCCGTGCCGGCCCGGCTCCTCGCCGCGGACCCGGTGGCCGCCGCCTGGCGCGAGCACCTGCGGGCCAACCCGGTACCGCGCGGCCAGCAGGCGCTCTTTCTCCGGCACATGCTGGCCGCCGACGGCGGCGAAGCCACGACGCCGGCGCACGCCGCCCTGATCCTCGACCTCAAGCGGCGCTACCTGGAGATGCGGCCGCGGCTCCGGCGCATCTACTCACAAGCCGCGGACCCCGATGCGGCGCTGTTCCAGCTCGCGCCGCTCGGCTTCGCCCGCCTCCCGGACAGCGCCGCCGAGATCGGCGGAACCACCTACCACGCCATCTACAACGACTTCGGGCCGTCCTCCATCGACGGCTGGCTGACCGACCTCGCCGCGCGGGAAATGCTCATCGACCGCCACGACCTGCTCGATCCCGACCGCCGCCAGCTCAACCTGGACGGCACCCACGCCAGCCTCACCAAACTCGAATTCGACGTCCTGCAGTACCTGCACGAGCGCGAGGGCCGGGTCGTCAGCCGGGCGGCGCTGCTGCGCGACGTATGGGGCTACGACTGGGACGGCGGCAGCAACGTCGTCGAGGTCGTGATCAGCGCCCTCCGCCGCAAGCTGGGTGACCGTGCCGGAAGCCTGCAGACGGTACGCGGCGTGGGTTACCGCTTCACCACCCCGCCGTGATCGCCATCGTTGGCGGCGCAGCTCGCCTAGGCTGTCGGTGCCATGGATGGCCTGCCGCTCGACGCCCTGGTCAGCCGGATGCTGTCGAGGTCTCCCTTCGACTACCGGGTGGCCGCTGACGACTCAGAACGCGAGATCGCGTACCGGCTCCGCGCCGAGGCGGTACTGGACCGCGGCTGGTGCACGCCGGAAGACCTGCCGGGCGGCCTGGAGCGCGACGGGTACGACGACCGCGCCATTCAGGTCATCGGCTGGGACGGCCAGGTCCCGATGAGCACGGGCCGGGTGGTGCTCCCGCCGGGACTGCCGACCGAGGACGCCTGCGGGCTCGTCGTGGAGCCCCGCGGCGAGGTGGTCGACGTGGGCCGGATGTGCGTGGCCCGCAGCCATCAGGGCCTGGAGCACGCCGCCTTTATCGGCCTGATGTGCCGGCTGTACCAGGCGATGCGCGAGAACGGCTTCCGCGTCGCGTGCGGGATGATGTCGGCTCAGGCCCGCAGCCTGATGGGCCTGCTGGGCCTGCGGCTCGAGGTACTCGGGCCGCCGCGGGCGCACTGGAACGAGCCACGGGCACCGGTTCGGTTCAGCCTGATGAGCGCCGCGAAACTGCTGGCCGCAGAGCAGGATCAGCAGGTTCAGCCCGCTGACCCCCAGGCCGCGAGGACAAGCGAGGTATTCGCGCCGCCGAAGCCAAACGAATTGGACAGCGCATAGCCAGGCCCGGATGGCCGCGGGGCCGCCCGGACGACGTCGAGGCCGATGTCCGGCCCTATCGTGCGGAGGCCGGCCACCGGCGGGACCAGGCGCTCGCGCAGGGAGATCAGGCTCACGATCGCCTCGACCGCCCCGGAGCCGCCGACCATATGACCGGTCGAGCCCTTGACGGCCAGCACCGGCGGGCATGAGTCACCGAACACGGTCCGCAGCGCGGCGGCCTCGGCCCGGTCGTTGCGTACCGTGCTGGTGCCGTGGGCGTTGACGTGCGCGATGTCGCCGGGCTTCAGGCCGGCGTCGGCCAGGGCCAGGGCCATGCACCGCGCCGCGCCCTCGCCGCCCGGGCTCGGAGCGACCAGGTGGTGGGCGTCCGCGGTGGAGGCATGCCCGAGGATGAGGCCGAGCGGCCGGGGTCCCGACGGGGAGACGTCCTCGAGCCGCTGGAGCACGACGAACCCGGCTCCCTCGCCCATCACGAACCCGTCGCGGTCCGCGTCGAAGGGGCGGGAGGCCAGCCCGGGGCAGGCTACGTTGCGGCTCATCGCGTCCAGCCGGATGAAGCAGCACATCGCGCCGTAGCCGACCAGGGAGTCCACCCCGCCCGCCAGCACCAGGTCGGCCGCCCCCCGGCGCAGGAGTTCAGCGCCCTCGGCGAGAGCGGCTGCGCCCGACGCGCAGGCCGCGGACACGGTCACGCACGGCCCCTGGAACCCGAACCGGAGTGACAGGTGGGCGGCGGCAGAACTCGGCATGACCACGGGGATGGTCAGCGGGCTGACCCCTCGCAGCCCGCGCTCCAGGAGCCCGGACGCCTGCTCTTCGTACGTCGACGCGGCGCCGAGCCCGACACCGCAGACCACCGCCCGCCGGGCGGGTTCGGGCAAGCCGGTGCACTGGCCAAGCGCATCCGCCGCGGCACCGATGGCGAGGGCATGGGACCGGTCGAGCCGCCGCGCCTCGGCGGGCGTGAGGCAGCCGGACGGGTCGAAGCCGCGAACCCGGCACACCAGCGCGGCCGTCCCCGGCGGCAGCCGGGTGTCCTCGAACACCTCGGCCGACGGGCGGCCGGCGCACAGGTTTGCCCACAGTTCGCCAGCCTGGTTCCCGGCGGGAGTCTTCACCCCGGCCCCGACGACGGCGACAGGGCCGGCGACGGGCCCGGGGCCGCGGCCAGGGCCCCGGCCCGGGGACGTCATGGTGCCGCCGCTACTCGATGGACCAGTTCCCGGCGATCTCCAGCTGCGCGTGCGGAGCGGGATCGCTGCGGTGCCCAAGGCCGGTGGCGAAGAACCGCAGGCGGGTCCCGCGCCGGCCGAACGTGTGCCCGGCCAGCGGGCCGGACAGCGCGTGCGCGGCCGTCTGGACCATGTCACCGGTCAGCGTGGGCAGGCCCGTGTCCGGCGCGAAGACCGTCAGGATGTCCTGGAGGGTCATGTGGTAGCGGGCCACCGGCGTCCCGGCCTTGAACGACGCCGGGTGACCGAAGCTGGCTCCCGGCGACGTGCGCTGGTAGACGGTCATCGTTCCGACGATGTCGAGGGAATGGACCGCCTGGTCGACGGTGCGGGCGTGGAGTTCGCCCGTTGCGTACGCGGTGAGCAGCGCGGTCTCCTCGCTGGTCGGCGTGCCGTGGAACAGGCCGCTCCGGCTCGCGCCGCTCACCCGGATGAGGTAGCCGAAGCTGGTGAAGGTCTGGCCGGAAGGACCGGACTGGATAACCCGGCCCCGGAATTCGACCGTGGTCGTGCCCGGCTTTCCCAGCGAAACCGCCCCGCTGGCCGCGGCAGCCGCGTCCGCGGAGACGGCCGCCAGGCCCACGCCGGCGCCGGCCACCGCGGCCGGGATGGTCATCGCCCTGCGCCGGGAGAATCCCGGCTGCCGCGCAGGCTCTGCCTGGGCGCTGGGCTGGTTCGCCCCGTCGGGGTCAAGATCAGACATTCCCGCTCCCTCCCTGCCTGATGACCGCCGGCGGCGGTCACTGTTTGCGGACCTGCGAACCTAGCTGCGCGGCTCCGGCCGCCTGCGCAGGACAACCCGGTAGTTGGTGACCACCCGCGCCCGGAACTGGATCTCCGACGCGGCGAGATAGCGGCGGAACTGCCGGGCGGCCAGTTCGCCGGCGATGGCCGCGGCGGCACGCTCGTGCTCGCGCAGCCCGGTGAGCCAGGCCCGGCAGGTGCGCGCGAAGTCACCCGGATCCGAGCGGAGCAGCTCGACCTCGAACCAGGGCTCGAAGCCGAGCACCAGCTCCCCCAGATGCGGGCAGAGGGACTCCGGGTACAGGCTGAGAACGAAGTCGCCCAGCGGTCCCCGGCCCAGCGGCGCCGCAGTGTCCGGCGCGCTGTCGTGGGCGATCGTTTCGAGCCCGAGCCGGCCCCCGGGAGCCAGCCACCGCGAGCACGAGCGGAAGAAGCGGCGGTAGCCGGCGATCCGCTGCGGGCCCGTCGTCCCGTCCCGGGCGAAGTGCTCGAACGCGCCGAACGAGAAGATCGCGTCGTACGGCTCAGCCGGATCGTGGTCGTTCCAGTCCTGCAGGCGCGCCTCGCCGCCGGCAACGGGATGCCCGGCCAGGTAAGCGGCCTGCGCCCGGCTCAGCGTCAGGCCCGTGACGCCGGTGACCCCATGCGCCTCAGCGAGCCGGCGCATGGTCCCGCCCCAGCCGCAGCCGATGTCCAGGACCCGCCCGCATCCGGTCCCGGGCAGCACCCGCTCCGCGAAGAAGTCGATCTTCCGCTGCTGGGCGCGCTCGAGATCCGTTCCCGCGCCGTCCCACATGGCCGACGAGTACATCATCGACGGGCCCAGCCAGAGCCGGTAGAACGAGTTGGACACGTCATAGTGGGAGCGAACGGCAGCGGCTGACGCGCTCGCCGGGGCGGCCGGGGCGCCGACCGCATCCGGCGCCACCGGGACATCGCTCGGGCGCACCACGATGGCCCAGCTCTTGGGCTCGGGCCGTTTGGTGAGGATCACGCGGTAGAGCGAGTGCTCCCGCATCCGGAAGGCGATCTCCCCGGCCGCGAAGTACCGGGCCCAGGTCCGGCAGGTTCCCGCGCCGACGAGCGACCGCGCCAGCGCCTCCTGCTCCCGGTAGGCGAGCGTCCAGGCCCGGAAGGTGCGCTGGTAGTGAGCCGGGTGGTCGTGGAACTCGGCCAGCTCGAAATGCGTCTCCCAGCCCAGGACGAGCTCGGACAGCGACGCGGGCATCGACTCGGGAAAGATGTCGCGCAGGATCAGGTCAGCGAACGGCCCGCGGCCCGCCCGGCTCCCGGCGTGGCTCACGTTGTCGAGGCAGATCAGCTGAAGGCCCATCTTCCCGCCGGGCCGCAGCCAGGACGCGGCGCGTTCGAAGAACCCGCGGTAGACCTCCACCTTCTCGTCCGGGCTCAGCGTGTCGGAGGCGAAGTGCTCGGTTGCCTCGATGCAGGTGATCGCGTCGTACGGCTGGCCGGGCTCATGATCAACCCAGTTCTGGATTGAGTACGAGATCCGGGGCGCGAGTCGCCGGGCAGCGTAGTCAGCCTGCGCGGGGCTGAGCGTAAGGCCCACTCCCGAGGCCATGCCGTGCACCCGGGCGAACCGGTCGAGGAGCGCACCCCAGCCGCAGCCGACGTCCAGCACGCGGCCGCCGGCCACACCAAGGCGGTCAGCGAAGAAGTCGAGCTTCCGGGCCTGGGCGAGGGCGAGCGAGTCACGGCCATCCGCCGCATCCCACCAGCCGCAGGAGTACACCATCTCCGGGCCCAGCCAGATCCGGAAGAAATCATCCGACAGGTCGTAGTGGTGCATGATCGCGCGCTGCGACGTGCCCATCGCGGCCAGCCGGGCGGGGCTGGTCATGGCTCGCGGAAGACGGGCGGGCTCCCGGCCCCCGCCCCCGCCCCGGCTTGCAGGTGAGCGGCGACCTCACCGACGGTCCGCAGCGTGCTCAGGCCGCGGAGCACGTCCATCGGCAGCTCGATCCCGGTGCGGATCTCGACGTCGGTGATGATCTCGGCCGCGGTGAGCGAGTCGACGCCCAGGTCCTGCAGCGTCGCGCCCGGCGAGACCTGATCGGCGGGCACCCCGCAGATCCTGACGATTGATTCGCGCAGCGCCAGGCCGAGATCCATCCGGTGCCCCCTCCAGGCAGAGGAACAACAGTAGACCCACACGTGAGCTGTGAGAATAGGTATCGCCCGAGACCCGCGAGTGGCGAGGCAGGACGGCGATGACGACATCAGGAACCGGGGACCTGACGCAGCTCGAGGCCGTCGTCGAGGAGAACCTCGGCCGGCACCTGGCCGCGGCCGACGACTGGATGCCGCACGAGTACGTGCCGTGGAGTCAGGGGCAGAACTTCGCCGCCCTCGGCGGTGAGCCGTGGTCCCCCGGGCAATCGGCGCTCCCGCCAGCCGCCCGCACCGCGCTGGAGGTGAACCTCCTCACCGAGGACAACCTCCCCAGCTACCACGCCGAGCTCAGCCGGACGTTCGGCCGGGACGGAGCGTGGGCCGCCTGGGTCAACCGGTGGACGGCCGAAGAGGGCCGGCACGCCGCCTGCATCCGTGACTATCTCCTGGTCACCCGCGGGATCGATCCCGCGCAGCTGGAGCACTCCCGGATGGCGACGCTGCAGGCGGGGTACGCCTCGGGCGGCAAGCCGCCCCTGCACGCCTGCGCCTACGTGTCCTTCCAGGAACTCGCCACCCGCGTCGCGCACCGCAACACCGGCCGATCCTGCGGCGATCCCGTCGCGGAACGGCTGCTGGCCCGGGTCGCGATGGACGAGAACCTGCACATGATCTTCTACCGGAACCTCGTCGCAGCGGCCCTCGAGATCGCGCCCAGCCGCACCATGCGGGCGATCACCGACGAGGTCACGGGCTTCACGATGCCGGGCAGCGTCATCCCCGGCTTCGCGCGCAAGGCGGCGCAGATCGCCCAGGCCGGCATCTACGACCTGCGCATTCACCACGACGACGTGATCATGCCGCTGGTGCGCTACTGGCGGGTCTTCGAGATCGAGGGCCTCAGCGAGGAGGGCGAGCG
>DASVBE010000331.1:0-8558 GCA_036375995.1 Streptosporangiaceae bacterium
AGTCGCCGAGTTCGGCGCGGCGGCGGGTGACGTACTCCGACAGCTCGGCCTCGATCGCGTCGTCCAGCGGGGGCTGCTCGTATCCCTCCAGCGTCCTGGCGCAGATCTCGCCCGCCCGCGCGGTGGCGTCCAGGCCGCCGAGGCGCAGCCAGCGCTCGTAGTTGGCGGTCGAGGACAGCAGCGGGCGGTAGAAGCACTCGCGGAAGCGTTCCATGGTGTGGGCGGCCCCGAGGAAGTGGCCGCCGTGGCGAACCTCGTCGTGGGCGCCGAACGCCAGGGCCGCCTCGTCGATCTCCAGCGGCGTGAACTCGACCTGGAGCATCCGCAGCAGCTCGACGTCCACGATGAACTTCTCGTAGCAGCTGACCAGGCCGCCCTCCAGCCAGCCGGCCGCGTGCATCACGAAGTTGGTGCCGGCCAGGAACGTCGGCAGCAGCGTCATCAGCGACTCGTACGCGGCCTGCGCGTCGCAGGTCTGGCTGGAGTTCAGCCCGCCGCCGGTGCGGAACGGCAGCCCGAAGTGCCGGGCCAGCTGGCCGGTGCACAGCAGCCCGATCCCGGACTCGGGGGTGCCGAAGCTGGGCGACCCGGACTGCATGTCGATGTTGGACAGGAACGAGCCGAAGATGACCGGGCAGCCGGGCCGGATCAGCTGGGCCAGCGCGATGCCGGTCAGCGCCTCGGCCAGCTGCTGGACGAGCGCCGCCGGGATCGTCACCGGGGACATCGCGCCCATCAGCAGGAACGGCGTGAGCACCACCGGCTGGTTGGCCGCGCAGTACTCGAACTGGGCGTCCAGCATGCGGTCGTCCCAGCGCAGCGGCGAGTTGCAGTTGATCAGCGAGATCGTGGCCGGGGTGGCCTCGATCGCGGCCCGGCCGCCGAACAGGATCTCGGTCATCGCGATCGTGTCCGCGGCGTTCGGCCCGGACACCACGTTGCCCATGTAGATCTTGTCGGTGAGCGTCTGCAGGGCGTAGATCATGTCCAGGTGCCGCGAGTCCAGCGGCGCGTCGTTGGGCTCGCAGATCACCCCGCCGGCCGAGTCGAGCTGCGGGAACGCCTGGGACAGCTTGGCCAGGCGGCGGAAGTCCTCCAGCGTCGCGTCCCGCCGGACATCGCCTTCCCGGACGAACGGCGAGCCGTAGACCGCGCTGAACACCATCTGGTCGCCGCCGATGTGCACGGTGTTGGCCGGGTTGCGGGCCTGCACGTCGAACTCCCGCGGTGCCTTGGCCACCTGCTCGAGCACGAACTCCGGGTCGAACCAGACGACGTCGTCCTCGGCCTTCTGGCCCGCCCGGCGGAACAGCTCGACCGCCTCCGGCTTGGCGAACTGCACGCCGATCTCCGACACGATCCGCCGCCAGCCCTTGTCCAGCACGGCGATCGCGTCCGGCGACAGGATCTCGTAACGGGGCATGCGGTTGGAGAACATGGCCACCTCTGGTTCTGCTCGGTCCGCTGGTTCTGCTCGGCAAGCACACAGGGCCGGCCTTGACCGTCTGGTCAGCCGGAATCTACGATCACATCGTAGAACGTTGTTCCGCAAAGTGGAACTGCCCAGATGAGGGGGCCGCGTGCCGAGCCCGACCGGAACCCAGGCCGTTGACCGGGCGGCGCTTCTGCTGCGGGAGGTCGTGCACTGCCCGGACCCGGTCACGTTCACCGAGCTGACCGCGGCCACCGGGCTGGCCAAGAGCACCACCTCCCGGCTGCTGATGGCGCTGGAACGGGCCGGCCTGGTCCGCCGCGACACCCGCGGCCATTTCCGTCCCGGCGAGATGTTCATCCGGTACGCCTGGCGCGGCGGGGCCGAGGCCGGGCTGACCGCGGTGTCCCAGCCGTTCCTCGAGCAGCTGGGCGCGGCCACCGGCGAGACCATCAACCTCGGCGTGGCCAGCGGCGGCCGGGTCGAGCAGGTCGCCCAGGTGGACAGCACCTACCTGATCGGCGGCACGAACTGGGTCGGCCTGTCGGTGCCGCTGCACTGCTCGGCGCTGGGCAAGGTGCTGCTCGCCTGGGGCGCCGCCGAGCTGCCGCCGGGCCGGCTCGAGCGGGCCGCGCCGAAAACCATCACCAGCCGTGCCACGCTCGCCGCCGACCTGGTAAAGGTCCGCACTATGGGTTACGCGGTAACGGACGAGGAACTCGAGCCAGGGCTGATAGCAGTGGCGGCGCCGGTGTTCCGGGCCGGCCGGGTGCTGGTCGCCGCGCTGTCGGTGTCCGGCCCGTCCAGCCGCCTGCACGGGGACCGGATCACTCACGCCGCCCGGCACGCCATGGCGCAGGCCGCGGCGCTGTCCGCGGCGCTTGGCCACGAACCACCGCCCGAGCACAGAGAGGGTGCGCAGTGACCACAGAGGAGCTGCTGAAGCAGTTGTACGACGCCACCCTGGTGGGCAACGCCCCCGAGGTCCTGAGCCTCACCGACCAGGGGCTGGCGATGGGCCTCGGCCCGGAGACCCTGCTGTACGAGGCGCTGATCCCCAGCCTGGAGGAGGTCGGCGCGCGGTTCGAGCGCGGCGACTTCTTCGTCCCCGAGATGCTGATCGCGGGCAAGGCGATGGCCGGGGCGCTGGAGGTGCTCCGCCCGCTGCTGGCCGAGACCGGCGCCGAGTCGATCGGCACGATTGTGATGGGCACGGTCAAGGGCGACGTGCACGACATCGGCAAGAACCTGGTCAACATCATGTTCGAGGGCGCCGGGTTCCAGGTCATCGACCTGGGCGTGCAGGTGGCGCCGGAGAAGTTCGTGGACGCGATCCGGGAGCACCAGCCCGACATCGTCGGGTTCTCCGCGTTCCTGACCACGACCATGCCGATGTTCAAGGCGAACATCAACGCGCTGCAGAAGGCCGGCCTGCGCGACCAGGTGATCGTGATGGTCGGCGGCGCCCCGGTGACCCAGGAGTACGCGGACGTGGTCGGGGCGGACGGGTACGCGGCCGACGCGTCGGCGGCCGTGGTCCGGGCCAAGGAACTGCTCCAGCGGCGCCGCGCGCTGGCCAGCGCCTGAGCGGCGGGGCGGGCGCGATGGAGACCGTGCTGCGGTCGGCCACCAGGGAGCTGCGGATCGGCCCGGAGCAGCCGTTCTGCATCATCGGCGAGCGGATCAACCCGACCGGCCGGAAGATCTTCCAGGAGCAGCTCCGGGCCGGCGACCTGTCCCGGGTCGAGACTGACGTGGCCCAGCAGGTGGCCGGCGGGGCCATGGTGCTGGACATCAACATGGGCGCGCCGCTGGCCGACGAGGCCGCGCTGATGGACCGCGCGGTCCGGCTCGTGCAGGACCTCTGCGACCTGCCGCTGTGCATCGACTCCTCGGTGATCGAGGCGCTGGACGCGGGCCTGTCCGCGTACCAGGGCAAGGCGCTGGTCAACTCGGTGACCGCGGAGGACGACCGGATGGCGGAGATCCTGCCGCTGGTGGCCAGGTACGGCGCGGCCGTGATCGCGCTGCCCAACGACGAGGAGGAGATCCCGGCCGAGCCGGAGCGCCGGGTGGCGCTGGCCCGGAAGATCATCGAGACCGCGACCGGCGAGTACGGCATCCCGCTCGAGGACATCGTGATCGACCCGCTGGCCATGCCGGTGGGCGCGGATACCTCGCTGGTCGCCGCGACGCTGGCGACGATCCGGCTGCTGACCGCCGAGTTCGGGGTGAACATGACACTCGGCGCGTCGAACGTGTCGTTCGGCATGCCGGACCGGGCCGCGATCGGCAGCGCCTTCCTGCCCATGGCCATCAGGGACGGCCTGACCAGCGCGATCATGGACGCCCGGTCGCCGCAGCTGGTCCGCTCGGTCAAGGCCGCGGACCTGCTGCTGAACCGGGACGCGTGGGGCGCGGCGTGGATCGCGGCACACCGGGCCCAGCAGGCAGCACAGCAGGCGGCTGAGCGGGCCGCCGCCACGGCGGCCCCATGAGCGAGGCGGCCGCCGCCCAGGATGGCCACGACCTGGCGGTCACCGGGCCGCAGCGGGTCGACCTGCAGTTCGAGCCGGCCGGCACCCGGGTGCGGGTGCCGCCCGGGGTGACCCTGTTCGACGCGGCCAGCTGGCACGGCATCGCCATCGACTCGACCTGCGGCGGCCACGGCACCTGCAAGAAGTGCAAGGTCAAGATCGAGACCGGGACCGCTGCGGTGACCCCGCTTGACGCCCGCGCGTTCGGGCCCGACGAGCTGCGCGACGGCTGGCGGCTGGCCTGCCGGGTGGTGACCGCCGATGATCTGCGGGTCACCGTGCCGCCGCTGGTCACCCGCCCCAAGGCGGCCACGGTGGGGGTCGGCCGCCAGGTCATCCTGCGGCCCGCCGCGCAGAAACGCTACCTGGAGCTGTCCGAGCCGGACCTGTCCGACCAGCGCACCGACCTGGAGCGGGTGCTGGACGCCGTCGACGACCTGGAGCTGCGGGCCGACCTGCACGCGCTGCGGCGGATCGGCCGGGTGCTCCGCGAGGCGGACTGGAAGGTCACCGCGGTGATCGTCGACGACGTGCTGATCGACGTGCAGCCCGGCGACAGCACGGACCGGGTCTGCGGGATCGCGTTCGACCTGGGCACCACCACGGTCGTGGCCACGCTCCTCGACCTGACCACCGGCACCCCGCTGGCGGTGGCGTCCATGCTGAGCAAGCAGCAGCCGCACGGCGCGGACGTGATCACCAGGATCAGCGCGGTGATGCTGGACCCGGCGAAGCTCGGCCAGCTGTCCGGGCTGGCCCAGCAGACCCTCCGCGAGCTCACCGGTGAGGTCTGCGGGCAGGCCGGGGTGGACCCGGCGGACGTGCTGGAGATCGCGGTGGCCGGCAACGCCACCATGACGCACCTGGCGCTGGGCATCGACCCGGAGCCGCTCGGCGTGGCGCCGTTCATCATGGCCACCCGGCGGTGGCCCGAGGTGCTGGCCGCGGACCTGGGCGTGCCCGTGCACCCGCGGGCCCGGGCGGTGATGTTCCCGTCGTTCGGCGCCTACGTCGGCGGCGACATCACCGCCGGCCTGCTGGCCGCCGGGATGGACCGGGACCGGCGCACCCGGCTGTTCATCGACATCGGCACGAACTGCGAGATCGTGCTGGGCAACCGGGACTGGCTGGTGGGCACGGCGGCGCCGGCCGGGCCCGCGTTCGAGGGCGCGGCGATCCGGTGCGGGATGCGGGCCTCGGACGGGGCCATCGAGGTGGTCACGATGACCCCGGACCGCCTGGAGCTGACCGTGATCGGCGACGCGCCGCCCGCCGGGCTGTGCGGGTCCGGCCTGGTCGACGCGGTCGCCGAGCTGGTCAGGATCGGCCTGCTCGACCCCTCGGGCCGGTTCATCGCGGAGGACGACGCGGCCACGGTGGCGCCCGGGCTGGCCGGGCGGCTGACTACGCTCGGCCAGGAGCGGGTCTTCGTGCTGCACTGGCAGGGCGAGCCCGGTGACGTGGCACGGTCGGTCTACCTGTCCCAGCGGGACGTCCGCGAGCTCCAGTTCGCCAAGGCGGCCATCGCCACCGGCTGGGCGATCCTGCTGGAGGAGGCGGATCTCGCGCCCGGCGACGTCCAGCAGGTGCTGCTGGCCGGGTCGTTCGGCAGCTACCTGTCCCCGGCCAGCGCGATCCGGCTCGGCCTGGTGCCGCGGCTGCCCGCGCTGCGGGTGGTCAGCGCGGGCAACGTGGCCGGCGAGGGGGCCAAGATGGCGCTCCTGTCGATGCGCGAGCGGGCCGGTGCGCTGGCCCTGCTGGAGGAGGTGAGGTATGTCGAGCTCTCCGACCGCGCGGACTTCAACGACCGGTTCGTCGGCCAGCTGCCGTTCCCGTCCTGACCGCACCGTGCCTGACCGCACCGTGCCTGGCCGCACCGTGCCTGGCCGCACCGTGCCGGTGGCGGTGATCGCGTGCGGCGCGCTGGCCGGGCCGGTCCGGGAGATCGCCGCCCGCCGCGGCTGGCCGGCCGAGGTGCACAGCCTGCCCGCGGTGCTGCACAACCGGCCCGCGCGGATCGCCCCCGCGGTCGAGCAGCTGGCCACGGAGCTGCTCGGCCGCGGCCGCCGGGTGGCGGTGGCCTACGCGGACTGCGGCAGCTACGGCGCGCTGGACGGGCTGTGCGAGCGGCTCGGCCTGGCCCGGCTGCCCGGGCTGCACTGCTACGACGTGCTGGCCGGCCCGGACCGGGTCGAGCAGCTGCTGCGCACCGAGCCCGGCACGTACCTGCTCACCGACTTCCTGGTCCGCGGCTGGTCCCGGCTGGTGCTGGCGGAACTGGGCCTGGACCGGCACCCGGAGCTGTGGCCGGACTACTTCGGGCACTACCGGCGGCTGGTCTGGCTAGCCCAGGACCGGGACGCCGGGCTGGACCGGGCCGCGGCGGCGATCGCCGCGAGCTTCGGCCTGCCGCTGACGATCATCGGCACCGGGACGGTCGGTCTCGAGCGCGCGCTCGGCGAGCTGATCGGCGCGGCGGCGTGATGCCGCGCGGCGGGCTGGCCCGGGTGGCGCCGCTGCTGCGGGCGCCGCGGTACGAGGTGTTCCCGGCGGCCGGCACCGAGCAGGCGGTGCTGGACTGGGTGCCCCGCGAGCTGACCGTGACGGTGACCGCGTCGCCGGCCCGCGGCCTGGAGCCGACGCTGGCCCTGGCTACCGCGCTGGCCGGGCACGGCTACCCGGTGGTGCCGCACGTGACCGCGCGGCTGGTCCGTGACGACGCGCACCTGGCCGACATCGTGGCCCGGCTGACCGCGGCCGGGATCAGTGACATCTTCGTGCCGGCCGGGGACGCCGACCCGCCGGCCGGGCGGTTCACCAGCGCGCTCGATCTGCTGGAGCGGCTGACCGGGATGGGCCGCCCGTTCGCCCGGGTGGGCATCACCGGCTACCCGGAGAGCCACCCGAAGATCGGCGACGACATCACGATCCAGTCCATGTGGGACAAGCGGCGGCACGCGACCTACCTGGTCAGCAACCTGTGCTTCGACCCGGCCACGCTGCGCCAGTGGATCATGCGGGTCCGCGCCCGGGGGGTCACCCTGCCGCTGCTGGTCGGCCTGGCCGGCCCGGTGGACCGGGCGCGGCTGGTGCGGATGGCGGCGAAGGCCGGGGTGAGCGAGTCGGCCCGGTTCCTGGCCGGGCACACCGAATGGTTCCTCCGGCTCGGTGTGCCCGGCGGCTACAGCCCGCAGCGGCTGCTGGACCGGGCCGGCGGTACTCTCACCGACCCGGCCGCAGCCGTCGAGGGGCTGCATATCTTCACGTTCAACCAGCTCCGGCAGACCGAGGAGTGGCGCAGGCAGATGCTGGCGCTGACCCCGGCCTGAACCCCGTGTTCTGCGGTGCTGGCTGACGGTGCCGTGGCTACGGCGCCTCGGTGGCGGCCGCCCGGGCCACTCCGGGCCGCGGCGCCGCGGCTTCCTGATCAATGCGTGCTTGCCTGTTCCGGCATGCCAGCCGTGTCATCCCCGTGTCTCCTTGCCTATCGGTTGGTTGGTCCTGGCATGGCCGGCTAGCGGCGCGGCAGGGTGAGGGCGTGCGCCAGCAGCTCACGAGGCATGTCCGGCGCACTGCTCCGCCGTGGAATGGCGAAGCGTAGCAGGACCCGGGGCCAACCGGGTCCTGCTCGTCAGCGGCGGCCGCTCAGACGGTGCTGACCGCGGTCGCGTCAGACGACTCGATGTCCTTGAAGAACCGGCGGTGCACCCGCAGATACTCGCTGCCGACCGGAACCTGGTGCCACAGGCCGGTGCCCGGGCCCAGCCGGGTGGACCGCGGCAGCTCGGTGACGACGCCCTTGGCCTTCGCCATGCTGTACTTGCCCGCGTCCAGGACCAGGATGCGGTCCGGCGTGACCACGAAGATCCGGTACCGGTTCAGGCTCAGGAAGAAAAAGATCCCGCCGAGCGCGGCCAGGTACTGGCTGGCCGTCTGGCCGGCGAAGATGGCCTGCACCGGCTCGCCCGGCCGCAGAAACGGGGCGGCCGACGCCGCCATCTTGTCGCGAAGCGCCATGGCTTCCTCCCTGGAAAGATAAGGCAATTGCGGCAGCAATCCCCCAGGCCGGAAACGCGCATGGCAAAATAAGGCCGCTTTGCTGGCACTTTTCCGCGGTTCATATTCGCAGAACCGCGGCTGACCACCCGGCGGCCGCTCTGCCCGGAATCTGTGCAGGGGAACGGCTCTGACTGAACGGTAGGCGTCGGCTCCCCTGCCGATCATCGGTCGTTTGACCTATTTCCGGTCAGCCGGATACCCATCGTGCAGGCGCGTGCTGCTACCCCAGGGCGTCCGGCCGGCGGAGCCGGCCCAGCTCGCGGCGCGCCTCCAAAGCGGCCCGGAGCGAGCCAGCTAGCTCAGTCCTCCGCCGCGATGAACATCCGCGTCCCGGGCGGGGCGATCTTCTGGAAGTCGGCCGCGGTGGCGTTGCCCTCGGGCGAGCCGAACGCGGCCTGCAGGGCCCCCTGGTCCGCGAAGTACAGGTTGGTGATCCGGTAGTAGGTCTGCTCGCCGCCGTCGGCAGCGGCCACGACCTTGCCGGTGTCTGTCCGCTCCAGCCCGGGAATGGCCTGGACCAGCGGCATGTG
>DASVBE010000371.1:0-7013 GCA_036375995.1 Streptosporangiaceae bacterium
GTCTCTGCCTGGGCCTCAGCCTCGACCATGGCTTCGTCCGCGGGTGGCTCCGGCTCCGGCGGGTCCTCGATCACGCCGGTCACCTCGCGGATCTTGTCGATGGGGATCACCCCGGCGCGCAGCAGCCGCGGCACGTCCCCGGTCAGGTCGATGATCGTGGAGGCCATTGGCCCCTCGGTCGGGCCGCCGTCCAGGTAGACCTCAACGGCGCTGCCCAACTGCTGCTGGGCGTCGTCGGCGGTGGTCGCGGCCGGGTTACCGGACATGTTGGCGCTGCTCACCGCGAGCGGCCCGGTCTCCCTGAGGATCTCCAGGGCCACCGGGTGCAGCGGCATCCGCACCGCGACCGTGCCCTTGGTCTCCCCCAGGTCCCAGTTCAGCGTCGGCGTGGCCCGGCAGACCAGGGTCAGGGCACCGGGCCAGAACTCGGAGATCAGGTCCCGGCCGTAGTGACCCAGGTCGTCGATCAGCGCCTCGCCCGCACGCACCGAGCCCACCAGCACCGGCGGGGGCATGTCCCGGCCGCGGCCCTTGGCCAGCAGCAGGTCGGTGACCGCGTTGCGGTCGAAGGCGTCCGCGCCCACCCCGTACACCGTGTCCGTGGGCAGCACGATCAGCTGGCCCATCCGGATCGCCGAGACGGCGTGGTTGATGCCCTCCTCGCGCTGCGCCGGGTCCGTGCAGTCAAACCGTCGGCTCATGCCTGCTTACCCTACTGTGCTTGCTGGCTCGCTCCGGGCCGCCGCAGAGGCGCTGCCTTCCCGCTGTGCTTGCTGGCTCGCGCCAGGCCGCCCTTTAGCCGCGCTGCCTTCCCTCCTCGCTCCCTCGGCGCTCCTTCGTCGCGCCTCATCGCTCGTCGGGAAAACAGCGCCGCGGCCCGCCACGAGCCGGTGCTGCTGGCTCCGCCGGCCATCAGCCGCGGACGGCGGTGACGAACCGGTCCCGGCCGGCCAGGTCCTTGTGGTTGCGGGTCTGCTGCCAGCCGCGCTCCTCGGGAAACGACCAGTACACCGCGCTGCCCTGGGGCGCGCCGTGCTCCACCGCGACCAGGCCGCGCGGCCGCAGCGCGCGGCGGGCCACCGCCTCGACCACCCGGATCGCGTCCAGGCCGTCCGGGCCGCCGCCCCACAGCGCGGTGGCCGGGTCGTACTCGCCCACCTCGGGCGGCAGGCCCGCCCCGGACGGGATGTACGGCGGGTTGCTGACAATCAGGTCGAGGGTGCCGTCCAGCCCGTCAAGCGCGGTGGCGAAGTCGCCCACGTGCAGCTCGACCCGGCCCGCGGTGTGCGGCGCGGCCGCCGCGACGCGCTCGATGTTGCGCTGTGCCCAGGCCGCGGCCAGCGGATCGGCCTCGACCGCGTGCACCCGGGCCCTGGGCACCTCCTGGGCAATGGACAGCGCGATCGCGCCGGAACCGGTGCCCAGGTCGGCGACCACCGGCTCGGCCACGTCCATGCCGGTCAGCGCGTCGATCGCCCAGCCGGTCAGGACCTCGGTCTCCGGCCGCGGCACGAACACGCCCGGGCCCACGGCCAGGTCCAGGTAGCGGAAGTAGGCGTGCCCGGTGATGTGCTGCAGCGGCTCCCTGGCCTCGCGCCGGGCGATCTCGTCCCAGAACCGGGGGTCGAACGCGGCGTCGGGCACCATCGTCAGGCCGCCCCGCGAAACGCCGTGCACGTGCGCGGCGATCAGCTCGGCGTCGGTCCGCGGTGACTCCACCCCGGCCTCGGCCAGCCGGGCGGAGGCCACCGCGATCTCGTCCAGCAGGAGGCTCATCGCGGCAGTCAGGCCAGCGCTCAGGCGGCGTCCGCGGCGGCCATCTTCTCCGCCTTATCCGCGGACACCAGCGCGTCGATCACGGCGTCCAGGTCCCCGTCGATGACCTGATCCAGGTTGTAGGCCTTGAAGCCGACCCGGTGATCAGAAATGCGGTTCTCCGGGAAGTTGTACGTCCGCACCCGCTGCGACCGGTCCACGGTCGCGACCTGGCTGCGCCGCTCGGCCACGGCCGCGGCGTCGGCTTCCTCCTGGGCCGCGGCCAGCAGCCGGGCCCGCAGGATGCGCATCGCCTGCTCCTTGTTCTGGAGCTGGCTCTTCTCGTTCTGGCAGGACACCACGATGCCGGTGGGCAGGTGGGTGATCCGCACCGCGGAGTCGGTGGTGTTCACGCTCTGCCCGCCGGGCCCGGACGAGCGGAACACGTCCACCCGCAGGTCGTTCGGGTCGATGGTGACCTCCACCGGCTCGGCCTCGGCGAGCACCAGCACGCCGGCCGCGGAGGTGTGGATCCGGCCCTGGGACTCGGTGACCGGCACCCGCTGCACCCGGTGCACGCCGCCCTCGTACTTCAGCCGGGCCCAGGTGCCGGGCCGCCCGCCGCGGGACTTGACCGCGACGGTCACGTCCTTGTACCCGCCGAGCCCGGTCATGGTCTCGTCCAGGATCTCGGTCTTCCAGCCCTGCCGCTCGGCGTAGCGCAGGTACATGCGCAGCAGGTCGCCGGCGAACAGCGCCGATTCCTCGCCGCCCTCCCCGGCCTTGACCTCGAGCAGCACGTCCTTGTCGTCGTTGGGGTCGCGTGGCACCAGCAGTTCCTGCAGCTGCTGCTCGAGCTGCGCCCGGTGCTCCCCGGACTCCTGGGCGAGCGCCTCGAACGAGGCGTCCTCGCCCGCCAGCTCGCGCGCGTCCTTCTCGTCGGTAACCGCCTGCTGCCAGTCCTGGTAGGCGCGCACCACGGCGCTGAGCTCGCCGTAGCGGCGGCCCAGCGCGCGGGCGCGTTCGGCGTCGGCGTGCACCGCGGGATCGGCAAGCTCGCGCTCCAGCGCGGCATGCTCGCTCGCGAGATCAGCCAGCCGGTCGAACACCGTGATCCTCCCCAGCCACCCGCGGGCGGCCCGGGCCGCGAAGCGGCCGGACCAGCCGGGGCGGCGATTGCCCTGCGACCAGAGGGGCCCGCGTACTGATGCCGTATCCCTTACTGGCCCTTGCTCGTGAACTAAGCTGCAGGGCGCTACTGACCGGCCTTGTCGGCCTTGTCGGCCTGCTTCTTGCCGAAGCGGCGCTCGAACCGGGCCACGCGGCCGCCGGTGTCGAGAATCTTCTGCTTGCCCGTGTAGAACGGGTGGCAGCTGGAGCAGACGTCGGTGTGGATGACACCGTTCTTCGCCGTGCTCCGGGTGACGAAGGACTCCCCGCAGCTGCAGGTCACCGTGGTCACCACGTAGTCCGGGTGAATACCGTTGCGCATTGATCGACTCCTGGTTCTGGCGGTCTTGCCGGGTCGCCGCTGGCTGGGTCTTTCCGGCCAGGGCGTGAACCGGCTCCGCGCTGTTGAGGCATCCCAGTGTGCCAGGTCGTGCAACGCCGCGGGCCGCCTGGTGATTCCCGGCCGCCCGCGGCGCTGCCCTCGCTCTGCCCGTGCCTGGTAACGCTATGGCTAGTTGCTGGTCGTGGTCTTCTGCACCTGGAGCAGGAACTCCGCGTTGCTCTTGGTCTTCTGCATCCGCTCCATGAGCACCTCGAGAGCCTGCTGCGGCTCGAGCGCGTGCAGTACCCGGCGCAGCTGCCAGACGATCTTCAGCTCGTCCGGGGACATCAGCAGCTCTTCCTTGCGGGTGCTGGACGCGTCCACGTCCACCGCCGGGAAGATCCGCTTGTCGGCCAGCTCGCGGCGGAGCCGCAGCTCCATGTTGCCGGTGCCCTTGAACTCCTCGAAGATCACTTCGTCGGCCCGGGACCCGGTCTCGATCAGGGCCGTGGCCAGGATCGTCAGCGAGCCGCCGTGCTCGATGTTGCGAGCCGCGCCGAAGAACCGCTTCGGCGGGTACAGCGCGGTCGAGTCCACACCGCCGGACATGATCCGGCCGCTGGCCGGGGCGGCCAGGTTGTAGGCGCGGCCGAGGCGGGTGATCGAGTCGAGCAGCACGACGACGTCGTGGCCCATCTCGACGAGCCGCTTGGCGCGCTCGATGGCCAGCTCGGCGACCGTGGTGTGATCCTCCGCGGGGCGGTCGAAGGTCGAGTGGATGACCTCGCCCTTGACCGTGCGCTGCATGTCGGTGACTTCCTCAGGGCGCTCGTCCACCAGGACGACCATGAGGTGGCACTCGGGGTTGTTCTTCGTGATCGCGTTGGCGATGGCCTGCAGGATCATCGTCTTGCCCGCCTTGGGCGGGGACACGATGAGCCCGCGCTGGCCCTTGCCGATCGGGCAGACCAGGTCCATGATCCGCGTGGTCATGATGACCGGGTCGGTCTCCAGCCGCAGCCGCTCCTGCGGGTACAGCGGGACGAGCTTGGCGAATTCGGCGCGGGTCTTGGACTGCTCGGGGTCCAGGCCGTTGATCTTGTCCAGGCGGACGAGGGCGTTGAACTTCTCGCGGCGCTCGCCTTCCTTGGGCTGGCGGACCGAGCCCTCGATCACGTCGCCCTTGCGCAGGCCGTACTTGCGGACCTGGGAGAGGGAGACGTACACGTCGTTGGAACCGGGCAGATAGCCGGTGGTGCGGACGAACGCGTAGTTCTCGAGGACGTCCAGGATTCCGGCGATGGGGATCAGGACGTCGTCCTCGCTGATCACCGGCTCGGCGTCGCCGCCGCGGTCCCGGCGCCGGCCCTGGCCGTCGCGGCTGTTGCGGTTGCGGAACCGGTCCCGGCTGCGGCGGCCGCCGCCCTGGTCGTCGTCCCGGCCGCCCTGGTTGTCACGGCCGCCGCCTTGCTGGTCGCGGTTGCCGCCTTGCTGGTCGCGGTTGCTGCCCGGCTGGTCCCGGCCGCCCTGGTTGTCGCGGTTGCCCTGCGAGCCGCCGTCGCGGTGCTGCTCACCGCCGTCGGCGGCGCGGTTCTGGCCCTGCTGGTCGTCGCGGCGGCCGTTGCTCCGGCGGCGCCGGTCCTGGCCGCGCTGGTCCTGGCCGCGCTGGCCGCCGCTGCCCGGGCCGGAGCCGTCCTGGCCCTGGCCCTGGCTGGCGGCGCCGTCAGACTGGGCGCCGTCCGCGGGCGCGCTGGCCGGCGGCTGGGCCGCGGGCGCCGCGGGGCTGGCCCCCGGCCCGCTGACCACCACCGAACTGACCGTCACCGAGCCCGCGCTCGCGGCCGGGCCGCTGGCGGTGGTGGCGGTGGGCCCGCCGGACGAGCCGGCCAGGCTGGAACCGGCCGGGGCGGAAGACCCGGATTGGCCGGCCACCGGGCTGCCATGGCCCGGCGTTGTCGTCGTCTGCTGTCCCATGGCGTCCTGCTCAACCGGGCGGGCGGCGCCGGCTCCCGCGGGCGCGCCTCGCTGGAATGAATGATCCGCCGCACCGGGCTGCCCGGCACCTGCACCGGGCTGGCCGCCGCCGCCCGGCTGGCCACCGCCCTGGCGCTGCTGGATGGCGGCCACCAGTTCGCCCTTGCGCATCCGGCCGGTGCCGGTCATGCCCAGGGACTGGGCCAGCCGCTGCAGTTCCGGCAGCAGCATGCCGCCGATTCCCTCGCCGCTCCGGCGCCGCGTGCCCGCTGCCAGGCCGCTGGCCGGGGCCGCAGTGTCCGGCCCGGAGTTGCCGGCTCCGGCGCCGTGCGCCCCGCCTGCCTCGGTTCCCGAAGCGGGGAACAGGGCGGGAGCATCGGCCGACGCACCAGCGGAGCCGGTGGAAACTTCGGTGCTGTCACTCACGAGGGGTCCTTCCCAAGGCGCGGCGCCGGCTGCCTGGCGGCCGGTGCATCCGCTGTCATCGCCTGGCTGATCGGCCGGGCCCTATCTTGCTTGTCCTGCGTTTGCCGCGCTGATCAGGCACGGTTTCCTCCCCCGAGGGCTTCATTGCGTTCGCGGCTTTCGCGGCTGGTGACCGGGCCCACTGGGCCGCGACACGCGCCCCCGGGACCCTTAATGATCCGCGTTCGCTCCCGCTCCTGGCCGGGGAGGGAGTGCAGCGATGAGTGAATTCCTCTGGAGAAGTGCTGACCGCTCCCGGCGGCTCCGCCGGTCTTGCGGTGAGCGGGCGAGCACCTGTCCCCGCTAGGGGCATCCAGTGCAGCCACCAGCTTAACACCACGAGCGCCCAAGGCATTCCCCAGAGCAGTCCGGCACGTTCCAGCGGGAGCAGCCACGACCAGGCAGCCCACCAGGGGTAACCCAGGGCAGGCAGCCTGCCCTCGGCTGGGTACACCAGCGCCAGCAGCGGTCGGTTCAAGGAACTGAGGCGTGGTGAGCCCGGCGAGGAAGCCTTGGCGGCTGCCGGTCAGGGGCTTACATGCCATGCGATACCCGTTTCGCTGGCGGTCGAATCCACCGGAGTAATCACGAATTCCGGCCCTCACCTGGCGGGCAACCACAACCGGGCAGACGTCGCCGACCGTGAAGGAAGTACTGCTGCCCCGCTGCCCGCGAAAGTGCGGATGATCCGGGAAAATACTTCACCGGGGCGCAACGCACAAGTACCGGGAGTGTGGGCGTTACCGTCCCCGGACTGCGTCCGGCCTGTACCCCGGGACGGGGGCCGGCGGTAGCTAGTCGAACGCGGAGTTCGGCGCGCCGGCCAGCTCGCGGACGACCCTGATCATCTCCGCCGGGTCGAACGGCTTGGTGAGATAGGCGTCGACGCCGATGTCCCGGCCGCGGGCCCGGTCGTCCTCCTGGGCCCGGGCGCTGATCAGCACCACTTTGATCCCGGCGGTCTCCGGGTTCTTCCGCAGCTGGGTGGCGGTCACCCAGCCGTCCAGGCGGGGCATCATCACGTCCAGGGTGATCACGTCCGGGCTGGCCTCGGTCACCTTGTCCAGGCAGTCGCGGCCGTCGACCGCGGTGAGCACCTCGAAGCCCTCCAGGGTCAGGTTGACCGCGATGAGCTGACGGATGATCTCGTCATCGTCGACCACCAGCACGCGCCCGAGTCCCTGTACCACCCGCGCGAGGTTACCCGGTCTCCCCCGTCCATGCAGGCCGATCGGGCGCCCCCTCCGGCCCCGTGCCCGGGGAGCGGGCAAGCTGCCCCTGCGGGCTGGTAACCTTGCTCTGCCTCGCTGGCCCGCCGGTACCGGCG
>DASVBE010000375.1:0-7365 GCA_036375995.1 Streptosporangiaceae bacterium
GGTCAGGCCGACGGGAGCCGCAGCACGTAGCCGACACCGCGCAGGGTGTGCAGCAGGTGCGGCTCGGTGGAGTCGATCTTGCGGCGGAGCACGGACACGTACGACTCGACGATCCCGGTGTCACCGCGGAAGTCGTAGTCCCAGACGTGGTCGAGGATCTGCATCTTGGACAGCACCCGGTTGGCGTTGCCCATGAAGTAGCGCAGCAGCTTGAACTCGGTCGGCGACAGCTGGATCTGCGCGCCGCCGCGCCACACCTCGTGGCTGTCCTCGTCCAGCTCCAGGTCGGCGAACTTCAGCCGGGGCGGCGGCTCGGTGCCGTCCCCGCGGGTCCGCCGCAGCACCGCCCGGATCCGGGCGATGACCTCTTCCAGCGAGAACGGCTTGGTGACGTAGTCGTCGCCGCCCAGGGTCAGGCCGCGGATCTTGTCCTCGGTGGAGTCCCTGGCGGTGAGGAACACCACCGGGATCCGCGTGCCGCCGCCGCGCAGCCGCCGGACCACGTCGAACCCGTCCATGTCGGGCAGCATCACGTCGAGCACGATCAGGTCGGGGCGGTGCCGCTGAGCGGCCTGCACGGCTTCGGTGCCCGCCCCCGCGGTTATCACCTCGAAGCCGGCGTAACGCAGGCTGGCCGACAGCAGCTCCAGGATGTTCGGCTCGTCCTCGACCACAAGCAACCGGGCATCCGGCACCTTGCGCGCATCGTTCACCGCGGTCGTCATGCCACCATGCTGCGCGCCAATCCTGAACGTTAGCTGAAGGCGCGCTGTAGCAGCCCTGCGGGATTGCTACCCGCCGGCTGCGGCAGGGCTGGTCAGCGGGGCAGCGGCCGGCGTCGAGGACCCGGCCAGCCGCGCGGCCACCGTATCCCTAAAGCCATGATCCGCGAGGGAGCGGGTTAGGGCGTGTCCTAGCCTGCGTCGTCGCCGGGGCCCCACTGGGAGATCGCCGCGGACCGCGAGCCGACGCCGAGCTTCGCGTAGATCCGGTTGACGTGGTTCTTCACCGTCTTCTCCGCGAGCACCAGCTGCGCCGCGATCTCCCCGTTGGAATGGCCTTCGGCGATGAGCATCATGATCTGGGACTCGCGCGCGGACAAACCCGCGGTACGCAGGGCCCCGGCAGCGCTGCCGGTACTCATGGTCAGACCTCCGGCTGGCCGCTCGGGCAGCAGGGGCTGCCCGAGCGGCGGGGTGGGCTTGGATGATTTTGCCAGCCCTACATTCTCACGGTGGCCGGCGGGCCGCACCGGGTACGCGCGGTTCCGGGCCGGCCGCCGCTCCGGTGCGGCGACGCGCCCGGCCCGGCGCCCAGGTCAGGCGGTCGCGGCACCCTTCGAGCCGGTGATCAGGCTGCGCGGCACCTTGCGGTCCGCGTTCAGGTCGCTGAACAGCTGATGCGCCTCGGCGGAGTTCCACTCCACCGCGGAGCCGGCCGCGGTGGCCAGGCCGGCGTTGGCGATCGGCACCGTGGTCGTGACCGGGTTCTTCAGCGCGAACGCCACCTGGACCAGCTGGTACAGGCTGGTGCCGCTGTCCACGGTCAGCGAGCCCGCCGCCCCGGACGCCGCCGGGAAGACGGCGAACGGGTTGATCAGCGTGCCGACGCTGGTCACCTTCGACAGCAGAGCCTTGACGAACAACCGCTGGTCCTGCTCCCGCTGCAGGTCGCTGATCGCGAAGTTCCTGGTCCGCACGAAGCCGAGCGCCTGCTTGCCGTTCAGCACCTGGCAGCCGGCCTTCAGGTGCAGGCCGGCCTTGGGGTCGTTCATCGGGCCCGGCAGGCACATGCGGACGCCGCCCACCGCGTCGACCACGTTCACGAACCCGCCGAAGCCGATCCCCATGTAGTGGTCGATGCGCAGCCCGGTGGCGTTCTGCACGGTCTCGGCCAGCAGCTTCGGGCCGCCGAACGAGTACGCGGCGTTGAGCTTGTTGGTCCCGTAGCCGGGGATCGGCAGGTATGAGTCGCGGGGCAGGCTGACCAGCGTGGGCCGGCCGCCGTTGCCCGGGATGTGCAGGATCATCGTGGTGTCGGACCGGCGGCCGCCGATGTCGCGGCCGGTGGCCAGCTGCCGTTCTTCCTTGCGGGTCAGGCCCTGCCGGCTGTCCGAGCCGGTGATCAGCCAGTTCGTGCCAGCCGCGGCGGCCGGGCGGCCGGAGTAGTCGACGAGCACGTTGCGCTTGTTCAGCTGGCCGTTGAGGTAGAAGTAGAAGATCACGAGGCCGACCAGGAGCAGCGCCACGAGGGCGCCGATGATGGCCAGGATCCGGCGGGGCCGCAGCCGGCGCCGGCCGGAGCGGGGCCCGCCCGGGCCGCCCGGGCCTGGCGGGTAGCCGATGCCAGGCGGAGCGGGCGCCGGGGCGCCGCGCGCGGAGCGGGGCGGCGGCTGGGACGGCCAGGCGCCGGGCGGGCTGTACCCCGGCTGCCGGGTGCCGCCGGGCGGCGCGCCGTGCCGCGGCAGTGCCTCGGTCGGGTCGCCTCCCCCCGGGCTGCCGGCCGGGCGCCGGGGGTCGTCCCGGAACCAGTTGTCCGGATAGTCGCTCATGCCGCCATCCCCATCCCCGGCATCCCCGGCTTCGTGCTTTCCATCGTCGTTACCTTATGGACGTTCGTGCTGCTGATTCGGCTAGTTCCGGGCAGTACCCGGCCACCAGATCGTGACCATCTCGCGGCCGGACGACCCGAGATCGTCCGGCCGTTCCGGGTCGATGCCGGCTTCCCGCAGGGCCCCGGCGACCTCGCCGGCCCGTTCCGGCGGGAGGCACAGCCGCCGCCGGGTGACGTCGACCAGCTCGTCGAAGCTCGCGTAGTCCGCCCCGCCCGGCCGGGTCCACGCCTCGTGCCGGGCGCCGAGCCCCATCGCGTCGCAGATCGCCAGCAGGTCGTCCGCGGTCGGCCCGGCCGGCCTTGCCAGCCCGTGGAAGCGGAGCCACAGCGGGTTCAGCGCGGTCAGCGGATGCCGGGCGGTGATCTCGGCCACCACCTGGCGCCGGGCGTGTGCGGTCAGCGCGGCCAGGAACGGAACCGGGTCGGGCACGTTGTACAGCACGTGGTGGCAGGTGACCACGTCCACGGCCGGTGTTTCCGCGGCCACGTCCGGCCAGACGCCGAGCACGGTCCGCGCGGGAGTGCCGAGGGCGGCCGCCCGCTGGGCCAGCAGGCCCAGCATCTCCTCGTCGCTGTCGACCGCGGTCAGGGCCGTGACCTGCGGCAGCAACGGCAAGCAGGCCGCACCCGCACCGGAACCGACGTCCATCAGCTCGCCGGACGGCTGGAGCGCGGCCTGCGCTCGTGAGCAGGACGGCCCGTACGGCTGCGCCGCCAGCCGGTCCGCCCGCCGGGCAAACACCTGCCGGGGCAGCACCCACGGTGACTCGCCGACCGCGGCGGTAATGTGCGCAGGAATCGCCCACCCCGCCAGGTCCGCGCGCCAGCGCTCAGCCAGCTCGGTCAGGTCGCCCATGACGCGGAGCTTATTAGCCCGCCACCACCGCAAAGACCATCTGCAGCGCTCTCCCAGCTATCTGGGAACGCTCGCCCGGCGGGAAAGTAACGCTCGCCCGGCGGGAAAGTCAGGTCAAACGACCGATCAGCGGCAGGGGAGCCGCTGCCTAGTGTTCTGCCCGAGCACGAGCGCGCCGCGCGGACGACGGGCAGCAAGGACAACAGCGCCGTCTGGGCCTGACCCCAGTCTCCCCGCAGGCCCCGCGCGTCGCCGCGTCAGGCGGGGATGTCCTGCTGCCCGAGCTGGCGGATGATCTCCAGCGGGTAAGGGGCGGCCCGGCTCTCCTGCTGGAACTGGCGGTAGAAGTCCCCCATCACGGCGGCGACCGGCGCGTAACGGGCAAGGACTGCCGCGACCTCCGCCGGGATATCCCCCGGGAGACTCCCCTGAGCGCAGGCGCGCACAAACGCCCTGCGCTGTTCCGGCCCGTACCCGTACAGAGCGACGGCCAGCCAGGTCACCAGATGCGTGACGCTGTAGCACCGGTCGTAGCTGCGGTGCTCGCGGAAGAAGTCAGCCTCGTCCTGCGCGAGCTCGAAGCGGGACGAGATCGCGAGGCCGTAGTCGGCGAAAAACAGCCGCCTGCCGTCGGTCAGGATGTTCTCGAAGTGGGCGTCGAAGTGCAGCAGCCCGCGGGCGTTCATGAACGAGAGGCCGGCTTCGAGCTCGCTGTCCACCATGGCGCAGGCCCGCCCGGCCGCCTCGTCGCCGGCTCCGAGCTGGGCGCCCAGCCAGTTGTGCAGGTTCTGCGGGATGTACTCCAGGAACAGCATGAGGCTCGCCGAGGACTGCTGGAGACCCTCGATCCGGCGGCGTACCCCCGGTCCGCCTCCCCAGTAGGCGACAGCCCGGTCCACATCGGCCAGTTCCCCGGGAAGCGGCTGGCCAGGACCTGGCAGCACCCGCCAGTGGTACATCAGGGGGAAGCCCTCGTAGTCTCCCGCGATCACCCAGGCCGTCGTCATGGTGTGCACGGCCAGTTCCCGCCAGGCCCCGAACCCCGGGCTGCCGGTAGTGCCGATGCCGTACTGGCAGAAGACCGGCAGCCCGAACAGGTTCGCCGTGGAGCGAACGTTCTCCGGCCGCCGCTCCAGATCGGTCAGGCGGACCTGCTTGACGAAGACCGGGGTTCCGCCGGCCTCCAGCAGCACGGCCTTCCCGCCGATGCCGGAACCGATCGGTGCGGCGGCGTCGACGAGCTCGCGCAGCCTCCGGTCACTGCACAGCGCCAGCGAGGCCGAGACGGCACCGTAGGCGGCCAGGCGGGCATCACGTGACATGTCCGGGATCTTCACCTCAAGCGGCTCAGGCCTCGTCGTCCCACGCCATCGACGTGATCCGCCAGCCGCCGGGCGTGCGGACGAACTGCGTCGCGATCCGCCCGCGCGCGGCGAACGGCGCACCGTCCCGTACGCCCCGTTTCTCATACGTGCTGAACCGGTGCGCCACCTTGCCGAACGACTCGGTCACCGCGCCGGTCTCCACCTCCTCGAACGAGGTCAGCACACCGGCGTCGGCCAGCGCGCGGCGGGGCCCGGCGAACCCCGCCACCGTCGTATCCTCCGGAGCGTCCCCGATCGCGTTGATGAGCCGGCCCGCCGGGGTGAACAAGTCGTGCAGCCGTTCATACGCCGGCCTCCCGCCAGTGCCGAACGACACCGCCGTGAAGAACCGGTCCATCAGCGCACTGAGTTCCTCATCGACCGTCATTCCCATAGTGTCCCAGCGACGTGGCTGTCGCTGGAGCGGAGGGCCGGGGCGCGGTGCGGGGGTCTTGGCCTTGCTGACTGAGCCGCGGAGCGCCGTTACGTCAGGGAAGGCTCTGGATGATCTGGATGATCTCGTCGCGGCCGAAGCCGTGCTGGCGTGCGAATTCGAGGAGATCCCGGGTCCGGGCGAGTACGGCACCGCGCTGGGGCGTGCCGGCCACGGTGATGCCACGCCCGCGGCGAAACTCCAGCAGGCCTTCATCCCGCAGGATGCGCAGCGCGCGGAGAACGGTGTTCTTGTTCACGCCCAGCACTGCCGCGAGGTCCTTGGCCAGGGGCAGGCGCTCGCCGGGGCCAGCCTCCCCCTCCGCGAACCCACGACATCCAGGACCACAACTGAGCGCGCAGGCCGACAAACGTGCTTCGTATGTATGTTCCCGCAGGTTAGAGGCAGTGACGCTAGTACGGATACCCCCTCTGGCGGATGATGCGGCCAGGCAGGGCTGGCTGAAAGGAAGGTTGATGCGGGTTCGGCGCCAGGAGGGCTCGTCGCGCACTGTGAGCCGTCCTGGTTGAGGTCTACTGGTCGCCGTTAGGGAGCAGAAGCCTCGCCGCGGTGTTGACGAGCCAGGCCCGGTACAGCTGCGCCGTCCAGCCGAAGTGGTCGGTTAGCAGCAGGTACACGTCGGGATTGGCGAGCGCGGAGTAGGTCTCGGCTGCCTCATCGGGCGGGAGTCGCAATGGGCCGTTGGCGGCGATCGTGTGGATGTTGTGGCGCTGCCGCTCGCGCCGGGCCGCGTGGTCCGCGGCGATGTAGTCGCCCAGCTCCGGGTCGCCGGTTCCCGCGCTGCGCAGCATGCGGTGAAACGGGGCGAGTCGCTCCAGCCGGCGGGCTGAGAACTGGGCGAGCGTCCGCAGTTGCACCTGCGGATCAGTACTTGCACGGAGGGCGTCTTCGATCGGCGGGGCAGGGAACTCGAAGAACTCGGGAGGTTCCGGGGCGTCGGCCACTGCGGCTTCCCTCGCGGCCTTCAGTATTGCGGCCTTGCTCCCGAACCGCTTGTAGATCGTTTCGACCGACACGTCGGCGGCCGCGGCGATCGACCCGATCGTCGTTGAGTGGTAGCCGCGCTCGACGAACAGCCGGACGGCGGTATCCAGCACTCGCCGCCGCGTCGCTTCGGCGTTTTCGGTGCGGCGCGTGCGCCGCGGCTTGACCCCTGCCATGTTCTCAGTATAGTTCACTGTAACAATACAGTTGACTGTATGCAGGCGGCCATGCCGTACATGGCCGCAACGGCGCTTGCTGTTTACTCAAAGGGGGTGCCCGGCGTGACAGGTGACCTGGCTTCCTCCGGCGCTCGGGACTTGTACTACGAGGAAAAGGGGTCGGGACCGTCGATCCTGTTGATCCACCCGGCGGGCGCCACCGCCTCCACCTGGGGCCAGTCGGCGGACCACCTCGCACAGATGGCTCGGGTGATCGCTTACGACAGACGCGGGTACCGACGATCGGCCGGTGCGCCGCCGCGATCGATCGCGGAGCACACTGCGGACGCCGCAGCCCTCGTCGAAACGCTGCGAGCCGCGCCCGTCGTCGCCGTCGGCACCAGCGTGGGGGCGACGATCGCGATCGACCTCGCCCGGCTCCGGCCCGACCTGGTTCACGCCGTGGTCGCCCACGAATCCCCATGGCACGTCACCCACCACCGACCGACCCTCCGCCAAATCAGCGCACTGTCGAGGATGAGATGGCTGGCAGCCCGAGGCCGCCACCCAGAGGCTGCCGGGGCGTTCCTGCGGTTCGCCTACACCTATCGAGACGGCGGCAGCGCGTGGGACCGATTCCCCGACGAATGGCGGCGCGCGGTGAGCGAAAACGCACAAGCCGCGCTCACCGACATCCGCATCGCCATCGGCGGCTACCCGTCTGCCCGGCAACTCGCCTCCGTTGACCGGCCGGTGGTGTGTTCCTGCGGCGACCGGAGCGCCGAGACAATCGTCCGGGTCACCCGGTCTCTAGCGAAAGCCATCCCGACCGCCACCTTCAGGCAAATCCAGGGCGCCGGCCACGCCGCGCCGTTCGACGCGCCCAGCAACTTCGCGAAGGTTGTCGGGGACACCCTCCCCTGAATCGAGGTTCAC
>DASVBE010000376.1:0-3933 GCA_036375995.1 Streptosporangiaceae bacterium
TGAGTACCTGGACCGGCAGCGGGCCGCGCACCTGCAGCGGATGCGCGAGGTCACGGCCGGGCGGGAGAGCGACGGCCTGGCCGGCACGCTGGTCGCCGACTATGCGCTGTTCCACCTCGAGGCCGACCTGCGCTGGATCGACCTCACCGCGGCCATGCTCGGCCCGCTGGCGCGGGAGATCTCCCGGTGACCGGGCCCGTGCTGGCCGCACCGGAGCTGGCCACACCCGTGCTGGCCGCCCGCGGCGTGACCCGGAAATTCGGGGCCACCGAGGCGCTGCGCGGCGCGGACCTGACGGTCGGCTACGGCGAGGTGCTGGCGGTCATGGGGCCGAGCGGCTCGGGCAAGTCGACGCTGCTGCACTGCCTGGCCGGGATCCTCCGCCCGGACGAGGGCGAGGTGTGGTTCGCCGGCCGGCGCACCGACCAGCTGGGCGAGCGGGCCAGGACCGAGCTGCGGCGCCGGTCGTTCGGGTTCGTGTTCCAGTTCGGCCAGCTGGTCCCGGACCTGCCTGCGATCGAGAACGTGATGCTGCCGCTGCTGCTGGCCGGCCAGGCCCGGGCGGCGGCCAGGCAGCAGGCTGCCGCGCTGCTGGCCAAGCTGGAGCTGGACGGGCTGGAGCAGCGGCGCCCCGGTGAGCTGTCCGGCGGCCAGGCCCAGCGGGTCGCGGTCGCCCGGGCGCTGGTCATCCGGCCCGAGGTGATCTTCGCCGACGAGCCGACCGGCTCCCTGGACTCACTCGCCGGCCTGCGGGTCATGCAGCTGCTGACCGGCGCGGCCCGGGCGCAGGGCGCCACGGTGGTGCTGGTCACCCACGAGGCCAGGGTAGCCGCGTACTCGAACCGCGAGGTCATGGTCCGCGACGGCCAGGTGACCTCGCTGGCGGCCACGCCGTGACCGGCCCGGGAGGAGACGCGATGAGCGGCCCACGCGACGCGATGACCGGCGACGCGATACCCGGACCAGACCATGGTGCGACCGCCGGCCAGAGCGGCCGGGCCAGGTGGGCCCGGCAGGTGGCGCTGGCTGCCCGGCTCGCGCTGGCCGGCCGGCGCGAGTCGGCGGCCCGGCTGGCTATCACCGCCGTCGGGCTCGGGCTGGGCGTGGTGATGCTGCTGTTCGGGGCGGTCGCGTTCCCCGCGCTGCACGCGCATGCTGCGCGCAGCGCCTGGACAAGGACCTCCGCGCAGAACACGGCCCCGGCCCCGCACCCGGCGGGGTCCAGCCCGGTGCTCTGGCAGCTGAGCCAGGACCATTTCCGCGGCCAGGCCATCACCTGGGTGAACGTGGCCGCGCTCGGCCCCCGGCCGGTCCTGCCACCCGGGCTGAGCCGCCTGCCCGGTCCGGGTCAGCTGGCGGTCTCCCCCGCCCTGGCCCGGCTGCTCGCGGCCACCCCCGCGGACCAGCTCGGCAACCGGTTCGGCGGCGGCCGGGTAACCGGCACGGTCGGCGACGCGGCCCTGGTCAGCCCGGGCCAGCTGGTGGTGTTCCAGGGCTGGCGGCCGGATCAGCTCCGCCACCGGCCCGGCACGGACGCCGTCCGCAGCATCGAGACCTCGACCGGCGGCGGCCTGGCCGCGACCGGGTTCCTGCGGCTGATGGTGCTGGTCGGCCTGGCCGGCCTGCTGGTGCCGGTGATCGTCCTGGTGCTGACCGCGACCCGGCTCGGCGCGGCCCGGCGGGAGCAGCGGCTGGCCGCGATGCGCCTGGCCGGCGCTACCCCGGCGCAGATCAGCGGGATCGCCGCGGCCGAGGCGGTGACCGCCGCGGTAGCCGGGACCATAGCCGGGTTCGCGGGGTTCCTCGCGCTGCGCCCGCGGGCCGCCGGGATCCCGGTGGACGGGTCCCCGTTCTTCCCCGCTGACCTGCGGCTGTCCGCGCTGGCCGCGGTGGCCATCGCGGTGGGCGTCCCGGCCCTGTCCGGCCTGGCCGCGGTGGCCGCGCTGCGCCGGGTCCAGGTCTCCCCGCTGGGCGTGGCCCGCCAGGCGGTCCGCCGCCGGGCCAGGCTGCGGCGGCTGATCCCGCTGGCCGTTGGGCTCGCCGGCTACGGGCTGGCGGTAGCCAGGGTGGCCGCCACGAAGGGCTCGAACAACTCCCCCGTGTACCTGGTCGCCCTGGCGTTCGTGCTGGTCATCGTCGGCCTGGTGATCGCCGGGCCGGTGCTGACCAACGCCGTCGCCATCCTGATCCGGCGGCTGACCCGCCGCACGCCGGGACTGCTCGCGGCCCGGCACCTGGAGGGCAACCCCGCCGCCGGCTTCCGCGCGATCAGCGGCCTGGTGCTGGCCACGTTCGTCGCCACGGTGATCGCCGGGGTGACCCCCGCCACGCTGACCGCGACCAGGACCGGGTACACCGCCTTCCCGGCCGACCTGGTGATCCAGCAGTTCACTCTCCCCCCGCCCCAGCCGGAACGCTCGCCAGGAGTCCGTGACGTCTCCCCGGCCGTGCCGGGCCTGAGCCCGGCCGAGGCCACGGCGCTCCTCTCCCGGCTGGCCGCGATCCAGGGCGTGCGCAGCGTGACCGCGCTGCGCCAGCCGCCCGCCGGCTCGACCCGCCTCGGCGCGGGCACCTACACCGGCAAGTTCGCCCCGTACCCGGTGGTGGCCAGCTGCGCCAGCCTGGCCGCCGCCGGGCTGGCCCACTGCGGCCCCGGCCAGACGGAGGCCGTCATCGACGCCAGTGCCCTCACCAGCGGCACGATCGGCGGCCCGCACATCAGCCTGCTCCGCCCGCTCACCGCCGCCCAGCTGGCCACCCGCCCGCTGGCCGCCGTCGCAGTGGTCACCACCGGCAGCCCCGCGGTGGTCGAGCGGATCCGCACGCTCCTGGACGCCGGCCGCCCCGGCCTGCTCGGCCCGGCCGAGACAAGCCCCGACATCAACGCCGCGGCCAACCAGAAAATCGCCCGCCTCAGCGAGCTGGCCGACGCCGCCCTGCTGATCACGCTGATCATCGCCGGCTGCAGTCTGGCCGTAGCGGTCGCCGGTGGCCTGCTGGAACGCCGCCGCCCGCTCACCCTGCTCCGCCTGGCCGGCGTCCGGCGCTCCGAGCTCACCCGCATGGTCCTGGCCGAGTCGGCCCTGCCCTTGCTGGCCCTCGCTGCGGTCAGCGTCGCGCTGGGCCTAGGCGTCGCCGGCGGCCTTCTGGTCGCGGCCGGCTCCGGCAGCAGCGTTCCGTGGAAACCCCCGCAACCCCCGTACTGGCTCTGTCTGGGCGCCGGCCTCACCCTCGCTGTCCTGACCGTCGCGGCAACCCTCCCCCTCCTGCACCGCCTCACCGCCCTCGACAGCGCCCGCTTCGAGTAACCAAGGCGCTTCATGATCGCGGAGGATTTCGCACCGCCCAGGGTTGTGTTCCAAATCCGAAAACGCGGCGGCTAGGGCTGGGGTCAGGGTGTCGCACTGGCGGATGATGGCGGCCAGGGCGGGCGTGTGCTGGTGGTGATGGTGGCGCGGAGGAGGGCTTGCCGGTCGTGGCTGTAGACCAGTTCCAGGCTCAGCACCTCGTAGGCCTGGGCGTGCAGCGGCGCTGGCAGGTCGGCCAGGAGGTCGCCGATAACCGGCAACTGGTCTAGCAGGTCCAGGTCGGGGGCGGGCTGGCAGTAGTGGTCCAACTGGGTGAGCTGGGCGGTGATCGATGCGCGTTCGTCCTCTAGCTCGGTGAAGCGGGCCAGGATGCGTGAGCGTAGCGCGGTGACGGCGGCGGGCGCGGCGGTGGTCTCGGCGGCCAGGGCCTCGATCTCGCGGGCGTGAGCGGTCTCGGCGGCCTCGATCTGCTCAAGCCGCTGGTGCAGGGCCTCGGCGGCGACCTGGTCGCGGGCGGCTCGCTCGGCTGCGTCGGCGGGGAACTGCGCGGCCAGCAGGGCGCGGCGCCCGGCGCCGAAGATCCGTTCGGCGAAGAACTGGCGGACGGCTCCGGTCAGCAGGTCCT
>DASVBE010000379.1:0-25889 GCA_036375995.1 Streptosporangiaceae bacterium
TCGCCGACCTCACCGTACGTCGGCGCTACCGCCGAGGGCATGCCGATGTTCGGCACGGTGCTCGGCGTGCTGGCGCTGGGCGGCCTGATCGTGTCCTGGCGGCGGCGCAGCGCCTGGCTGCTGGCCGCGCTGCTGATCGGCAGTGCCTGGCTGTCCCTGGGCGCGTCACTGTGGTGGCGGCAGCGGCAGTTCGTGCCGTTCGAGCAGCTCTGGCACGGGGTGCGGGTCTCCCCGGTGCTGCCCTACACCTGGCTGATGCGGGTCCCGGTGCTGTCCTCGTTCCGCGAGGCGGACCGGCTGGCCATCCTGGGCCTGGTCGGCGCCGCGCTGCTGGCCGGGGCGGCGGTGGAGTGGCTGCGCTACCACGCGAAGCCGCTGATCGCGGTGGTGGCCGCGGCGGCCCTGCTGGAGTCCGGGTACGCCGCGCTGCCCAGTGTCCGGGCGATGCCGACCACGCTGCCCGCGCTCGACGCCCCGATCGCGGCCGATCACTCCGGCTCGATCGTGGTCGACTTCCCGTTCGGGCTGCGCGGCGGGATCCCGGAATACGGCCGGCCGTTTTCCCCGCGGGCACTGCTGATCGCCACCGCGGACGGCCACCCGCGGCTGATCTCCTACACCTCCTGGGTGCCCGCACGGACCCGGGAGCAGATCGCCGCGCGCCCGTTCTACGCGGCCCTGGAGAAGGTGCAGCACGGCATCCCGCTGGCCCCGCTGAAGAACGCGGCGGGCAACCAGGTCACCAGGGCGCAGGTGGCCGCGGCCCGGGCGGACGCCAGGAAGCTGGGCGTGGGCTGGGTGCTGGTGTGGACCACGCAGAACCCGGTGATCAAGCCCTTCCTGGACGCGACCGGGTTCCGGCTCAGCTACCAGGCCGACGGGGTGGCGGTGTACCGCCCGGTGACCCCGGTGCCCCCGCCGGGGGCGGGGAGCTGAGGAAGCCCTCCGCGGCCAGGCCGCGGACCAGGCCGCGCAGGCCGGCGGCCAGGCCGTCGCGCTCCTCGTCGGATAGCCCGGCCACGATCCTGGCCTGACGGGACTGCCAGGCCCGCCACACCTGCTCGGCGATGGCCCGGCCCTCGGGGGTCAGGTACAGCCGGACGTAGCGCTGGTTGCCCTCGTCCCGGCCGCGGCGCAGCCAGCCCTTGCGCTCCAGCCCGGCGGCCAGCCGGGACACCGTGCTCTTCTCCAGGCCGAGCAGCTGGCCGAGCTCGCCCTGGGCGATACCGCGGGCGGCGACCAGCTCGATCAGCGCCCGGGCCTCGGAAGCCGACACGGCGGGCAGCGATCCATCGGCCGGGGCCGGCTCGCGGCCGATATCCTCCCCGGCAGCGCCGCTACCAGGCGAATCACCGGCCCCGGGGGCCCCAGCGGCACCGGACGCAGGACCGAGCAGCCGGAGCAGTTGCATCAGGTACTGCTCAAGCTCGGTATTGTCCAGTGCGGCATCCACGACAACAGTTGTATAGCACAACCAGTCAGGTGGTACAGTCCAGCCGTGACAGTTGCTGCGTACAACTCATGGGCCGGCCCCGGGATACGGTGGCTGGCCGCAACCCCTGGGAGAGGCCGTTGAGCGACGACCGGAGGCTGTCGGCACCCGGCCAGCTCAGCAACGCCGACGACTCGCTGGCAGACGGCACGCACGCCGGCATCGCAGTGCTGCCGTCGCGTCCGCTGGACGAGTACGCGCTGGAGCACGGGCTGCGGCCGAGTGCCTCGCGCCCGCCGTTCCGCGATTACATCCGGGACCTGTGGCGCCGGTGGGCCTTCATGCTCGCCTTCGCCACCGCGCGGAACATCGCCCTGTACACCGAGGCCAAGCTGGGCCAGCTGTGGCAGGTGCTCACGCCGCTGCTGAACGCCGGGGTCTACTTCCTGGTCTTCGGCCTGCTGCTGCACATCAACCGGGGCATACCGAACTACCTGGCCTTCCTGGTCACCGGCGTGTTCGTGTTCAACTTCACCCAGCGGGCCTTCATCACGACCTCGAAGGTCATCACCGACAGCCTGCCGCTGATCCGGGCCCTGCAGTTCCCCCGGGCCGCGCTGCCGCTGGCCTACGTGATCATCGAGCTGCAGCAGATGCTGCTGTCCATGGCCGTGCTGGTGGTCATCCTGCTGGCCACCGGCGAGCCGCTGACCGCGTACTGGCTGCTGGCGATCCCGGCGCTGCTTCTGCAGACGCTGTTCAACGTGGGCGCGGGCCTGCTGGTGGCCAGGGTCGGTGCCGAGGTCAACGACTTCAGCCAGCTGCTGCCGTTCCTGCTGCGCACCTGGATGTACGCGTCCGGGGTGATCTTCAGCATCACCAACCTGGCCATCAACACCCACCGGTGGGCGATCGAGCTGCTGCAGATCAACCCGGCCGCGGTGTACATCGCGCTGATGCGCAACTCGCTGATGCTGTCCCAGCGGCAGAGCCAGGCCGGCAGCCAGCCCTACAACGCGTTCAAGTGCCACACGTTCCTGGCCGAGAAGGCGCACCCCGAGCTCCTCGACAAGCTGAGCCCGCAGCTCCAGAAGGCGCACCAGGACTGGGGCGCGTACTGCCATGGTTACGTCAGCTCCCACTTTTACTGGGCGCTCGGGGCCGGCTGGGCCGTGCTGGCCCTGGTGGTGGGCTTCGTCCTGTTCTGGCGTGCGGAGGAGAGGTACGGCCGTGGCTGAGCCGATGGTTGTCGCCGACAACCTGCACATCGTCTACCGGGTCTACGGGGCCGGCGGGGACCGCGGCACCGCCGCCACCGCCCTGCTGCGCATCCTGGGCCGCAAGACCCGCGGCTCGATCCGCGAGGTGCACGCCATCCGCGGCATCTCGTTCGTCGCCTACCGCGGCGACGCGGTCGGCGTGATCGGCCGGAACGGGTCGGGCAAGTCCACCCTGCTGCGCGCGATCGCCGGGCTGCTGCCCGCCGAGCAGGGCAACATCTACACCACCGGCGAGGCCTCGCTGCTCGGCGTCAACGCGGCGCTGATGGACGACCTGACCGGCGAGCGGAACGTGATCCTCGGCTGCCTGGCCATGGGCATGACCCGGCAGGAGGCCAGGGCCAAGTACCAGGAGATCGTGGACTTCTCCGGGGTGGGCGAGTTCATCGACCTGCCGATGCGGACCTACTCCTCGGGCATGGGCGCCCGGCTGCGGTTCGCCATCGCCGCGGCCAAGAGCCACGACGTGCTGCTCGTGGACGAGGCTCTGGCCACCGGCGACGCCGAGTTCCGGGTCAAGAGCCACGCCCGGATCCAGGAACTGCGCGAGCAGGCCGGCACCGTGTTCCTGGTCGCGCACAACCTGGAGGAGGTCGAGGAGACCTGCAACCGGGTGATCTGGATGGAGCGCGGCCGGATGGTGATGGAGGGCGACGACGTCACCGGCATCATCGACCGGTACATCGCCGCCTCCGGCGGCCAGCCGGTGATGCGCGACCCGGAGACCGGCCACCGCCTCGGCGGCCGTCAGCACGCGGCCAGGAACCAGCCCGTCGCGGCCCCCAAGGACGAGGCCGCCAAGAGCGGGCCCGCAGCCACGGCGGCCGGGGACGAGCCCCCGGCCAAGGACGGGCCGGCCGCTAAGAACGGGCCTACGGCCAGGAACGGGTCCGCAGCCAGGAACCAGCCCGCGGCGCGGGCCAGGAAGTAACCGCCAGGCAAGAGCGGACGGCCCGCCGGCCCGCCCGGGCCCGGCGGGCCGTCCGCCGTCCTGATGACCGGCCGGCCGCGCCCCGCGGTGCTAGCGAACCACGGGGCTAGCGAACCACGGGGCTAGCTGACCGCCCAGACCTCGCCACGCCGGCCGGTGCAGTCGTCCTGGACCAGCTTGGCGCCGGCCGCGGTCACGCCCGCGGATACCGCCAAGCACCGGCCGGACAGGCCGTTCATCAGCTGACCGCGGGAATCCCTGGACCACACCTGAGTGGCCAGGCGGGTGTCGCAGCTGGCCAGCTGGATCGCCGCCCCGTTGAACCGGCTGCTCCCCGCCACCGCCAGGCACTTGCCGTTGATCTTCAGCCGGCCGCCGGTGGTCAGGGTCCACTTCTGGCCGTGCGCCGCGCTGCACCCGGCGATGACCACCCGGGTGCCGGCCGCGCTGGAGTTGCCGGGGTCGGCCAGGCACTTGCCGGAGATCGAGGAGATCACCGGCCCGGCCGGCAGCATCCAGGACTGGCGGGGACCCCCGGTGCAGGCGCCCACGGTGATCAGGCTGCCGTTGCCGCCGCCCGGCGCGGTCAGGCACTTGTTGCTGCGCGGGTTGGCCAGCTGGCCGCCGGCCCGCAGCGCCCACCACTGGCTGGCGGCCGATGCGCACGCCTGCAGCGCCACCGCGCCGCCCGAGACCGCCAGGCACCGGCCGTGGATACGCAGCTGGCCCGCGCCGCCGGGGTTGCCGGCCGGCCGGTAGGCCCACCGCTGGGCCGCGGAGCCGTTGCAGTCCCAGATCACCCCGTGCGTGCCGATGGCCGCGCTGTTCCTGTTGTCCTGCAGGCACCGGCCGCCGCTGGCGAGCCGGACCGCGCCGAGCCCGGGGTGCGGGTCGGCCAGCTTGCCCAGCGACACGACACTGAAGGTAACCGAGCCGTTGCTGTGGCTGCTCTGGTCGGTGGCGGTGACCGTGACCGTGGAGGTGCCGGTGGCGGCCGTCCGGCCGGAGATCACCCCGGTGGCGCTGTTGATGCCCAGCCCGGCGGGCAGGCCGTGGGCGCTCCAGGCCAGCGACCCGGAGCCGGCGTTGTGCCCGCGCAGGGCCAGCGTCAGCGCGGCGCCGCGCTGCACGTCCTGGGTTCCCGGGTTGACCACGGCGACCTGGGTCGGGGACGCCGGGGCGAACCCGGCGATGCCGTCCGGGGTGCCCAGGCCGGCCGGGCCGTCGTAGCCGGCCCGGGCCTGGCACAGGTACGCGCGGCTGGGCTCGCACCGGCCGTTGGCCCCGGAGACCACGTCGTTGAACGCCCCGGGGTGCGCGTACGGGTAGGACGCCGGGTAGGTGTGCGGCACCGGGTACCTGGCGGGCGCCGCGGCGGTCGCGGCCAGCGCGTAGAGGCCGGCCACGATCGGGGTGGACACGCTGGTCCCGCCCGGCGCGATCCAGTGCGGCACCACGCCGCCCTGCGGCACCGTGTCGAACACGGCGACCGGGGTGAACGGGTCCGCGACGGCGGACACGTCGACCTCGGTGCGGTTCTGGCAGGCGGCCGGCACGGTCGCCTGCAGCCAGCCCGGCGCCGCCTGCAGCGACGAGCAGCCGGAGCCGGTGCCGGTCCACGCGGTCTCGGTCCAGCCGCGCGTGTTCGCCGCCTTGTGCAGCGAGGTGCCGCCAACTGCGGTCACGTTCTGTGCCGAGGCGGGGAACTGGGGACCGTAGCCGGAGTCGCCGGCCGCGGCCACGATGGCCACACCCGGGTGGTTGAACGCCGAGTTGTAGGCACCCTCGCCGAGGAACTCGGTGTCGCTGCCCCAGCTGTCAGAGACGACTGGCGCGTGCGTCGCCGCGTACTGCTCGGCCTTGGCCAGGCTGGCGATCGAGTCGGAGTTGGACTCGACCAGGAGGATCTTGCAGTTCGGGCAGATCGCCGAGACCACGTCGAGGTCGAGGGAGATCTCCAGGGCCCAGCCGCCGCCGGTGGGGTCGTTCCGCGGCGGCGTGCCGCCGCCGGCCTGGTTCACGATCTTCAGGCAGCCGCTGGCCACGGTGCACGCGGGCAGGCCGAACTGGGTCCGGTACACGGCCAGGTCGGCGGCGGCGTGCGGGTCGTTGAACGCGTCCACGATGGCGACCGTCTGGCCCTTGCCGTTCGCCGCCGACGCCGCGGTCAGCGCGTAGGCGCTCTGCAGGTCCGCGGGCCCGAAGGCACCGGACGGCGGGCCGCTGGCGGCGTCCGCGTGGGCCCGCTTGGCCACCAGCGCGTTGCAGGCCATCTGGCCGGGCCGGGTCGGCGTGTCGCAGGCCTGCCGCACGCTGGCGCCCACGTGCACGTCGCGCGGGGCGGCGGCGAACCGGGCCGAGGACGACACCCCGGCAGCGGGCACCGTGCCCGGGCTGTCCGCCGCGGCCACGGCCGCCGCCGGGGCGGCGGGCTGGCCGCTGGCCGCTGACGCCGCGCCGGGGGCCGCGAGCCCAGCCGCGGTCACCGCCAGCGTGGCCAGCCCGGCCAGCGCCGCGGCCCGCCGGGCAGGCCGCGTGACGTGCAGGACAGCGTTTCCAACGCGCATCAGCAAATCTCTCAATCGTCCGGCCGGTCCAGTCGGGCCGGCGGCCTGCCTGACGGCCGACCGGACATTGCCTCACATTCAGCGCGCCTCGTGGCATATCTGCACAAACGGGCACACCAGGCGCCAGATGTCCGGTCTATTGGCTGGCCAGCCCCGTTTCGACAGGGACGACTATAGCCAGCGCGGCCGGCGAATTCCCCGGAACAATGAGGCGGAGGATTGGCGGGCGCCTGCGTTACGGGGCGTCCTGGCCCGGCTGGCAGGCCGCGGCGCAGCGCAATTGCAGCCGCATGCAGGTGCCGCCGCCCGGCCCGGGGCTGGCCAGCACCTCGCCGCCCTGCGCACGGGCCAGCTGGCGGACGATGTACAGGCCCAGGCCGATGCCGCCGAACCGGCGGCGGTCCCCGGCGTCGCCCTGCACGAACCGCTCGAAGACCCGCTCGGTATCGGCCGCGGCGATGCCGATGCCCTGGTCGGTGACGGTGACCTCGATCAGTTCCCCGGCGCACCCGGCCGCCACCGTGACCGCCCCGCCGTCCGGCGAGTACTTGAACGCGTTCTCCAGCAGCTGGCCGACGATCGAGTCGGTGGCCATCGGGTCCCCGTAAGCGGCGGGCAGCCCGTCCGGGATGTCGGCCGTCAGGCTGTGCCGGCCGGACAGCTGACTGTACGCGGAAACCGCGGCGCGGAGCAGGGGGGCCAGGTCGAACGGGCCATTGCTGACCGACAGCTGGCCGTCGCCCGCCCGGGAGCCGAGCAGCAGCTGCTCCACCAGGCGGCCGAGCGAGCCGGCCCGGTCGGCGATCGTCTGCACGGCGCTGCGCCGGTCCGCGTCGGTCAGGCTGTCCCACCGGCTGGCCAGCGTGCTGGCGAAGCCGTGCACCACGGTGATCGGGGTGCGCAGCTCGTGGCTGGTGGTCGCCAGGAACAGGTCCTTGGCCTCCTCCAGCTCCTTGGCCGCGGTCACGTCGCGGAAGTCGACGACCATGTCGGCCCGGCCGGCCAGGCCGGTGCACAGCACCTCGAGCCAGCGGCCGTTGGCCAGCTTGTGGGTGAGCTTGGCGCCCGGCTCGGGCAGCGGGAACGGCAGCGGCTGGCCGGCCGCCTGCGCCGCGGGCAGCCCGGTCAGCCGGTGCGCGGCCGGGTTCCACTGCCGGACCAGGCCGCTCTCGTCCAGCACCGCGATGCCGTCCGCGCTGGCGTCGATAACCGCCCGCTCGTGCGCGCGCTGCTGGAGCACCTCCTCGAACGCGGTCACGTTCGACAGCGCCACGCTGGCGTGCCCGGCCAGCAGCTCGAGCAGCTCCAGCTCGATGTGCCCGACCTGGCGCCGGCTGTAGAGGGCGTACAGCGCGCCGTACGGCCGGCCGGCCACATGCGACAGGCTGAGCGTGATCGTGTGCAGGCCGGGCAGCGCGGACCAGATCAGGTCGTCGAAGCCGCCGGTCTCCGCGGTGGCCAGCATGACGGTCTTGCCGGACCGCATCAGCTCGCCGACCATGCTGCTTTCCAGGTCGGCGGTGCGGCCGCGCAGCCCGGGCGGCAGCCCGTCCAGGCTGACCAGGCGCAGCCGGCCGCCGTCGATGAGCACGAACCCGCCCGCGTCGGCCCGGGTCAGCTCGCGCAGGCTGGCCGCGATCCGGTCCAGCACCGCCTCCAGCTTGAGCTGGGCGTTCATGTCCGCGACGACGTCACCGAGGCGGCGCACCACGCGGGCCCGCTCGGCCATGTAGTGCCGGGCCGCGTCGTCCCCGCCGGAGGTGTGGCACACGTTCACCCAGCCGGCCAGCCTGCCGCCGTCCAGCAGCGGGCTGGCGTCGATCCGCAGGTCGAGCACGCCGCCGTCCTTGCGGATCCGCCGGGTGGCGAACGAGATCTGGCCGCCGTCGCGGACCCGCTCGAGCACCGCGTTGTGCTCGGCCTGCAGCTCGGCCGGGATGATCGGCGGCGGCTGGCCGAGGACCTCGGCGGCGGTCCAGCCGAAGACCCGCTCGGCCGCCGGGTTCCAGGCCACCGTGGTCCGGTCGGTGCCGAAGGCCATGATCGGGTCGGCCGCAGAGGCCAGCACCGCCCGCGCGGGCGCGGTGCCCGGGTCTGGTCCGCTACCTCCGACTCTCAGGCCCACGGCCTCATAATCGCACCGCCCGCCGGGGACCGTGCCGCGCTCACCAGACCTCGCGCAGCACCCGGAGGATATTCCCGCCGATAACGGCGGTTATATCGGCGTCCGAGTAGCCGTGCGCCACCAGCCAGCCGACGATGTTGCGGAAATTCTCGGTGGGGTTCTCCATTCCCGCCACGTAGCCGACTCTGGGATGCGGCGGGGCGGACCAGGCGCCCATCCCGAGCTGCTGCGCGAACACGCCGTGAAAGCCGACGTGATCGCCGTAGAACGTGTCCGGGCCGAACGCCACGTGCTCGATGCCGAGCAACTCCGCGCAGTACTCGAAGTGATCCATGACCGAGTCGATCGAGTGCTCGGGGTGCGCCGCGGACAGCGTGGTGTGCGGCGCCGCCTCGATGCCGATCACCCCGCCGCCCGCGGCGCAGGCGCGTAGCACGTCGTCCGGCTTCATCCGCGGGGTGGGCCACACCTCCCGGGCGCCGGCGTGCGTGATGAACACCGGCTTGTCCGACACCTCGAAGGTGTCCAGGCAGGTCCGGTCGCCGGAGTGGGACACGTCGATGGCCAGGCCCAGCTGGTTCATCCGGCGCACCGCCTTGCGGCCGAAGGTGGTGAGCCCGCCGTCGCCCGGCTCTTTCAGCCCGCCGCCGAGCCCGTTGGATTCTGAGTAGGCGATGCCGATCTGCCGGATGCCGAGCCCGTAGAGGATGTCCAGCCGGTCCAGCTCGTTCTCGATCGGGGTGGCCGCCTCCAGGCCGAGCACGATCGCGACCCGGCCGGTTCGCTTGGCGTCGGCCAGGTCGGCCAGGGTCCGGCCGACGGTGACGTCGTCCTGGTGGGCCAGATCGCACAGGCGCATCCCGATGTCGCCCACGGTCTCGTCCCATTTCCACGCGGACTTGCTGGTCACGCACCCGGTGCCGTCCATCATGTTGTCGAACACCGCGGTCAGCCCGGACGCGGCCAGCCCGGCGAAGCCGGTGTGCTGGCGGCCGGTCCTGATGTAGTCGCGGACCTGGGTGATGTCCCTGGGCAGCACCACCGGGTGGTCGTGCAGGCTGATCACCATGCTGCTGGCCAGCAGCGCGGCGGTGCGCTCGGCCTGGTCCGCGGTGAGGGCGGGCGGGTGCTCCGGCACCCGGCCGAGTTCGTCGGCCAGGTCGAACACCTCGTAGTCGTCGCCGGGCTCCAGGTAGGAATACGACCGGTAGCCGGCCTTGCCGGACGTGCCTGAGCTGGTGTTATCCACGGTGCCGAACCTAGCGTGCCGGGTTTTTCCGCGGTGGAACCGGGTTTTGCCACCGGGCGGAACCAGCCGGGCCCCGGCCGCGTCCAACGGGCATGAACATCAACCTGCTCCGGACCGCGACCTGGGCGCGGTCCACTCTGGCCGCCGCGGCCTGCGCCGCCGTCGTGGCCGCGTGCGGCAGTGTGCACGTCGGCGCGGGCAGCTCCGCGCCCGGCACCAAAGTCAGCCACGCCAAGGTGCATCTCACCATCTCGGTGAAGTCAGGGCCGAACGCCACGCCCCGCACCTGGACGCTGACCTGCAAGCCGACCGGGGCAACCGGGGCAGGCCATCCGGATGCGGTGGCCGCCTGCGCTCAGCTGCTCAAGGTGAAGGACCCGTTCGCCGAGACCAAGGCGCACCAGGAGTGCCCGATGATCGTGGCGGGCACGCAGACGGCCACCGTCACCGGCACCTTCCTGGGCAAGCACATCGACACCAAGTTCGACCAGATCGGCTGCGGGGTGCTGCGCTGGAACAAGGTGGGCCAGATCTTCCACTGACCGGTCGCCCCGGCCCGCGGTGGGCAGACCGCGGGCCGGGGCTGGCCAGGCCGGTCCGGCCCTCGCGAACCGGGGCCGGACCGGCCACCGGGCGGCGGCCCGGTCCGCAGCAACCACTCCCTGCTGCGGCCCGGGCCGCTTCGCCGGGCGCGGGCGGGACCCGTGCTTGCTGACCCGTGCTTGCCTGACCCGTGCTTACTTGACCCGTGCTTACTTGAGCAGCCGGGACATCCGGCGGTCGGCCAGCGGCTTGCCGCCGGTCTGGCAGGTAGGGCAGTACTGCAGGGCCGAATCGGCGAAGGACACCTCGCGGACCGTGTCGCCGCAGACCGGGCACGGCTGCCCGGCCCGGCCGTGAACCCGCAGCCCGGCCTTCTTCTCCGCCTTCAGGTCGCTGGCGGCCAGCCCCTCGGACCGGCTGATCGCGTCGGTCAGCACGGCGACGATGACCGTGTGCAGGGCTGCCACTTCCTCCTCGGACAGGCTGGCGGCCAGCCGGAACGGCGACATCCTGGCCGCGTGCAGCACTTCGTCGGAGTACGCGTTGCCGATCCCGGCGATGATCTTCTGGTCCCGCAGCACGCCCTTGATCTGGGTGCGGCGGCCCGCCAGGATCCCGGCCAGCACCTGCGGGGTGAACTCCGGGCTCAGCGGGTCGGGCCCGAGCGAGGCGATCCCCGGCACCAGAGCCGGGTCGGTGACCAGGTACACCGCCAGCCGTTTGCGGGTGCCCTGCTCGGTCAGGTCGAAGCCGGACTCGTCGGTGAACCGGACCCGGAAGGCCAGCGGGCCGCGCCCGGGCCGGGGCGGCGCCGCGGGCTGGCTCTCCCGCCAGCGCAGCCAGCCCGCCCGGGCCAGATGGGTGATCAGGTGCAGCGGCGGCCCGCCGCCGGCCGGTTCCGTGATCAGGTCGAGAAACTTGCCGTGCCGGCCGGTGCCCGTGATGGCCGCCCCGGACAGCGCGCTCAGCGGCGGGTTGTAGGTCTTCAGGACCGCGATCTCGGCCACGTCGGCACGGTCGATGACCCGGCCCACGGCCCGCTCCCGCAGGTCCGCTGCGAGGGCTTCTACCTCGGGAAGTTCCGGCACAGTCTCATTCTGCCCGGCCGGGGCAAGTCGTATCAGCCCAGGTCAGCCGCCCGGCTGACAGCACGCCCCCGGCCGCATAAGCTGCGGCCCAGCACCATGGAAATTCCGGAGCAGCGCAACATGCCAACGAACCGCAGTCTGCGGCGTGGGAGAGGGCCCACGACGCGTACCCAGACAACGAACGGCAACCCGCGACGCGGGGAAGGGCCTACGACGCGTACCCAGACAACGAACGGCAACCCGCGACGCGGGGGTCCGGGGGCTCGGGCCCCCGGGAAAGCACAGCGGCCAGCCTGGAAGGTGCCCGGAGGGCACCGACCAGCATTCGCCGGCTCGTGGGCGAGGAGGGATTTGAACCCTCACGTCCTTTCGGACACACGGACCTGAACCGTGCGCGTCTGCCGTTCCGCCACCCGCCCTGGGTGCGGCAGTCAGGTTAGCACGTCCTCAAGCTGCCCCACGCCGCCGATACGATCGGAGGCAAGTACGGAAGGGAGGTGCCCCCTGTGGGAGTTCTGCAACGCTTCGAGCACCGGCTCGAGGGGATGGTAGAGGGTGCCTTCGCGCGCGCGTTCAAGTCCGAGCTCCAGCCAGTGGAGATCGCCAGTGCCGTCCAGCGGGAAATGGACGACCGCGCCGCCATCGTGGCCCAGGGCCGGACGCTGGTGCCCAACGATTTCGTCGTCGAGCTGGCCGACACCGATTTCCAGCGGCTGGACGTCTACGCCGACAGCCTGGGGATCGAACTGGCCACGCTGGCCCGGGAGCACGCCAGGGAGCAGGGCTACTCCTTCGTCGGGCCGGTGCGGATGCGGTTCGAGGGAGTCAGGGACCTGACCACGGGCACCTTCCGGATCCGCTCCGGTGTGATCCGCGGCACCACCGTCGAGGACGGTGAGATCCGGCGCCCCGCCAGTGACCTGCCGCATCCGCCGGGAAGCTTCCACGGCGCGCCCCGGCTGCTGGTGTCAGGACCCGAGCAGGGCCCGGCCGGCACGCAGCGCACGTACGAGCTAAGCGCTCCACTGACTATCCTGGGCCGCGGCACCGACTGCGATCTGCGCCTGGTCGATCCAGGGGTGTCCCGGCACCACGCCGAGCTGAGGGTGGAGGACGGCGAGGTGGTCCTGGTCGACCTGGGGTCCACCAACGGCACCTTCGTGAACGGCCAGCCGGTCCGGCGCGTCTCGCTGACCGACGGGACGCGCGTCACCCTCGGCCGGACCACGCTGGTGTTCCGCCGGGACGGCGACAGCTACTGACCTGAATACCGCGAGCCGCGGACCCGGCAGCACCCGGCCACCAAGGACTATGACCAGATGAGCGCCCTGACCCTGACCCTGATCCGGCTGGCGTTCCTGGCTGTCCTCTGGCTGTTCGTGATCGCCGCCGTGGGCGTGGTGCGGACGGACCTGTTCGGGTCGGCCGGCACCAGCCGCCGGCAGGCCCGCAAGGCGGCCAGGGCCCCACGGCCCCGGCAGGCTCCGCAAGCCCGGGCCGCCAAGCCCGGCCGGCCGCCGCGCGGCCGGCCCCCGCAGCAGCTTGTGGTGACGGCCGGCGATCTGTCCGGAACGACCATCCCGCTGGACGGCCAGCAGATCACCATCGGCCGGGCCAATGACGCCACGCTCGTGCTCACTGATGACTACGCTTCCACCCGGCATGCCCGGTTGTTCCCGCAAGACGGCCAGTGGATAGTGGAGGATCTCGGCTCGACGAATGGCACGTACCTGGACCGCCAGAAGGTGACGCAGCCGGTCGCAGTACCGGTCGGGGTGCCGATCCGGATCGGCAAGACTGTTCTGGAACTGCGCAGATGACACTTGCACTCCGCTATGCGGTCCGCTCCGACGTCGGGCTCCTCCGCGAAGGCAACGAGGACTCCGCCTACGCGGGCCCCTGCCTGCTGGCCATTGCCGACGGGATGGGCGGGCACGCGGCGGGCGAGGTCGCCAGCGCGGTCGCCATTTCCGCGCTGTCTGCCCTGGACCATGAGCCCGCCGGCGACCTGCTCGACCCGCTGGCCGAGGCGGTCGCCGAGGCGAACATCACGCTGCACGAGATGAGCGTGGCCGACCCGTCGGTCGAGGGCATGGGCACCACGCTGACCGCGATGCTCTGGCAGGGCAGCCACGTGGCGCTGTGCCACATCGGCGACTCCCGCGCCTACATGCTGCGGGACGGCGAGCTGTTCCAGATCACCAGGGACCATACGCTGGTCCAGTCGCTGGTCGACGAGGGCCGGCTGACCCCGCAGGCGGCCGCCAGCCACCCGCAGCGCTCCCTGCTGCTGCGCGCGCTCGACGGCCGGACCGAGGCCGACCCCGACCTGTCGATCCGCGAGGCCCGGCTCGGCGACCGCTACCTGCTGTGCTCCGACGGCCTGTCCGACGTGGTTACCGACCAGACGCTGCACAAGACGCTGCAGACCGTCACGGACCCGGACGACGCGGTCATGCAGCTGATCGACCTGGCCATCCGCAGCGGCGGCCCGGACAACATCACCTGCATCGTGGCCGACGTGGTGGACACCGTCACCGGGCCGGTCCCGCCGAGCCGGGCACCGGTCGTGGTCGGCGCGGCGTCGAACACCGACGGCCGCCCGCCGCTGCGCACCGACAGCCCGGCCAGCCGGGCCCATCAGCTCACCCAGGTCCACTCGCACACGGTGATCGGCACCATGCCGGGCGCACCGCTCCCCGCGGGCAGCCCTGGGCCCGGCCAGGGCAGCACGATCCCGGGCAGCACGCTGCCGCCGGCCGGCGACAGGGCTGCCGCCGCCGCGGCAGCCGCGGCCGGCGGCGCGGTGACCGTTCCGCGGGCCACGATCCCCGGCCGTACCCTGCCGCCCGACGGCGCGCCGGGCCAGGCCCCGGGCGGCGCCCACCGGGCACCCGACTCCGGCCCGCCCACCAGGGACTTCCCGGCCGCGAACGGCCCGGTCCTGGCCGACGAGGAGCCCGCCGAGACCCGCTACCCGCGGCGGCGCTGGCCGGTGGTCTCGTTCCTGCTGGTCCTGCTGCTGGTGCTGATCGGCGGGGGCGGCTTCCTCGGCTGGCGGTACATCCAGGGCCAGTACTACGTGGGTACCGACGGCCAGCAGGTCGTGATCTTCCGTGGGATCAACGAGAAGATCATCGGCATCAGCCTGTCCAGCGTCTACCGCCGGACCGGCATCCCGCTGACGCACGTGGTGGCCAACGACCGGCAGCAGGTGGTCGACGCCTCGATCCCGCCCAGCAACCTGACCAAGGCCGAGTCGGTGGTGACCGGCATCCGGCACGACTACACCTGCCAGCAGGCCAACCTCAAGTTGCAGAACTGGATCGCGCACAAACCCAAGCCCAGTACCAAGATCGTGAAGAAGCGGGTCAACGGCAAGATCAAGCGGGTCAGGGTCCCGGTGAAGTACCCGCCTAAGCCGGTGGTCCCGCAGTCCTGCTCGTCGTCAGGCGGCACCGGGTGACCGCTGCTCAGCCGAACGCAAGTCCGCCGCCCGCCGGGCCGGCGGCGCCCCGCCCCATCCCGCTGCCCCCCGGGCGGCGGCAGACCGAGCTGCTCATGCTGATCTTCGCGATCGGCGTGGTCCTGGCCGCGTACGCCGCCACCGGGCTCGGGCTGAACGGCAAGCTGCCCGCCGGGATCGCCGGGTACGGCCTGGCCTTCGCCGCGCTGATGCTGGCCGCCCACTTCGCCGTGCGCCGCCTGGCCCCGTGGGCCGACCCGCTGCTGCTGCCGCTGGCCGCCCTGCTGAACGGCCTGGGCATCGTGATGATCTACCGGCTGCAGCAGTCCGGCCGGCACGGCAACCCCGGCGTCAGGATTTCCACCATCAGCTCCACCACCGTGACTTACCAGGTGATCTGGAGCGCGATCGGGATCGCCGCGTTCGTGGCGGTGCTGCTGCTGGTGCGGGAGACCCGGGTGCTCCAGCGCTACACCTACACGCTGGGCGCGGCGGGCCTGGTGCTGCTGATGATCCCGGCGCTGCTGCCCGCCAGCCTGAGCGAGATCCAGGGCGCCAAGGTGTGGATCACCGTGGGCGGGTTCTCCATCCAGCCGGGTGAGTTCGCCAAGCTCGCGCTGGCCGTGTTCTTCGCCGGCTACCTCGTCGCCAAGCGGGATGTCCTTGCCCTGGCGGGCAAGCGGGTGCTGGGAATCGACCTGCCCCGGGCCCGCGACCTGGGCCCGGTGCTGATCTGCTGGGTCGCCAGCCTGCTCATCCTGATCTTCGAGACCGACATCGGCACATCGGCGATCTTCTTCGACCTGTTCGTGTCGATGATCTACATCGCTACCCAGCGGACCTCGTGGCTGCTGATCGGCGTCGGGCTGTTCCTGGCCGGCGCGTTCGCGGCCAGCAAGCTGTCCAGCCATGTCACCGAGCGGTTCGACATCTGGCTGCACCCGTTCGCCGGGGACAACGCCACCCACTCGGCCTACCAGCTGGTGCAGGGCCTGGAGGGGATGGCCTACGGCGGGATCCTGGGCAGCGGGCTCGGCCACGGCCAGCCGTACTTCACGCCGCTGGCCCAGAGCGACTTCATCATCTCCGCGTTCGGCGAGGAACTCGGCCTGACCGGCCTGATGGCGATCCTGATCATCTTCGCGCTGATCGTGCAGCGCGGGCTGCGTGCTGCGGTCGGGGTCCGTGACCCGTTCGCCAAGCTGCTGGCCGGCGGCCTGTCGTTCGTGCTGGCCCTGCAGGTCTTCGTGATCGTCGGCGGGGTGACCGGCCTGATCCCGCTGACCGGCATCACCACCCCGTTCATGTCCCAGGGAGGCTCGTCGCTGGTGTCCAGCTGGGCGCTGATCGGCCTGCTGATGCGGGTCAGCGATACCGCGCGGCGGCCCGCGCCGCAGCCGATCCAGGACGAGGGCATGACCCAGATCGTGCGGGTGAGCGGATGAACCGCGCCCTGCTCAGGCTGTCCCTGGCCTGCCTGGCCATGTTCGTCCTGCTCCTGGTCAACGTCAACTACGTGCAGGCCTTCCGCACGACCAGCCTGGCCGACGCCAAGGGCAACGTCCGGGTCTTCAACCAGCAGTTCAAGTACCAGCGCGGGTCGATCAAGGCCGGGTCGAGAACCATCGCGGCGTCCCAGCTGGTCAAGGGGAACAGCGGGACCTACCAGCGGTACTACCCGATCCCGCAGGAGTACGCGCCGATCACGGGCTACTCCGAGCCCTTCGGGCGGACCGGGCTGGAGGAAGCCGAGAACTCCATGCTGTCCGGCACCGACCCGAAGCTCACGGTGCATAACCTGGTCAGCCTGGTCACCGGCCATTCCCGGCAGGGCGGCACGGTCCTCACCACGGTCGTCCCCGGCGTTCAGGATGCGGCGTGGGCGGCGCTGAAGGCCGAGGGCCGGGAGTCGGGGGTGGTCGCGCTCGACCCGAAGACCGGCGCGATCCTGGCCATGGCCTCGTTCCCGTCGTTCGACCCGAACAAGTACGTCACGCTCACCGGCAGGAAGCTGGAGCGGGTCGACAAGGCCCTCCAGCTGGCGCCCGGCCACCCGCTGCTGAACCACACCACCCAGCTCACCTACCCGCCGGGGTCGTCGTTCAAGGTGATCACCAGCTCGGCCGCGCTGTCGGAAGGCAAGGTGGCCAGCCCGCAGGCCACGGTGCCCGCTCCCACGCAGCTCAGGCTGGGCAGCAAGGCGCTGATCAACGACGGCGGCGAGACCTGCGGTGACGGCCACCCGCAGCTGATCTTTGCCTTCACGCTGTCCTGCAACACCGCCTTCGGCCTGCTCGGCCAGAAGGTGACCGGGCCGGTGCTGCACGACTACGCGAACAAGTTCGGCTTCAACAACCCCAAGCTGACCATCCCGCTGCCGGTGACCCCGAGCGTCTTCCCGCCGGTCACCGATCCGGCGTTCACCGCCTATCAGGCCATCGGCCAGTTCAGCGACCGGGTGACCCCGCTGCAGGAGGCCATGATCGCCGAGACCATCGCCAACGGCGGCACGATGATGGCGCCGTACCTCGTCAAGGAGGTCCAGGCGCCGGACCTCAGCCCGGTGCTGACCACCACGCCGCAAGAGCTCGGGAGCCCGATCAGCCCCACTGTGGCCAGCCAGCTGACCCAGATGATGATCTCGGTCACCAACAACCCGGCCGGCACGGCGTACGCCACGGCCAACCAGAACGTGGCGGGGGTGGAGATCGCCGGCAAGACCGGCACGGCGCAGAACGGCATCAACAACACCAATCTGGACGACGCGGTGTTCACCTGTTTCGCGCCGGCCAGCAACCCGAAGATAGCTGTCGGCGTCATCGTGAAGGGCGGCGGTTTCGGCGCGGACGCGGCGGCACCCATCGCGGTGAAGGTCATCCAGGAATACCTCAAGGAACAGGGATTGCTCCCGTGACCGCCCGCCACCCGCTTGCCGCCGGACGCGGCGGGCAGTACCCAGGACCGGGCCGGAGGCGCCGCCCCGGTGCAGCGACGACGCAGGACGGTAGCTTCCAGTGCGAGACATGACTCAGCCGAGGCTGCTCGGTGGCCGCTACGAGCTCGACGGCGTCGTCGGGCGCGGCGGCATGGCCGAGGTGTACCGGGCCCGCGACCTGCGCCTGGACCGCATCGTGGCGGTCAAGACCCTGCGCGAGGACCTGGCCAGGGACCAGACGTTCCAGGCCCGGTTCCGGCGCGAGGCGCAGTCCGCGGCGTCGCTGAACCACCCGTCGATCGTCGCGGTCTACGACACCGGCGAGGACATGGCCGGGCCGTCCCCGGTGCCCTACATCGTGATGGAGTACGTCGACGGCCGGACCCTGCGGGACCTGCTGCGCGAGGACCGGCGGCTGCTGCCCGAGCGGGCCATGGAGATCACCGACGGGACGCTGCGCGCGCTGGAGTACAGCCACCGCAACGGGATCGTGCACCGCGACATCAAGCCCGGCAACGTGATGCTCACCCGGGCCGGCGACGTCAAGGTGATGGACTTCGGCATCGCCCGCGCGGTCAGCGACGCGCAGGCCACGATGACGCAGACCGCCCAGGTCATCGGCACCGCGCAGTACCTGTCCCCGGAGCAGGCCCGGGGCGAGCGGGTGGACGCCCGCAGCGACCTGTACTCCACCGGCTGCCTGCTGTACGAGCTGCTGACTGGCCGGCCGCCGTTCACCGGCGACTCGCCCGTCGCCATCGCCTATCAGCATGTGCGGGAGCACCCGGTCCCGCCGTCCCGGGTGGACCCGGAGATCCCCGGCTGGGCGGACGCCATCGTGCTCAAGGCGATGGCCAAGGACCCGGGTGACCGCTACCAGTCCGCGGCCGAGATGCACCAGGACATCCAGCGGGCGCTGTCCGGCATGCCGATCGCCGCGCCGACCCGCGCGGACATGTACGCGGGCACCAGGGCGATGGCCCCCGGCATGATGCCGGCCGGCCCGACCAGCGCGATCCCGGCCTACCGGTACGGCCCCGAGGACCAGCCGCCCGGCGGTGAGGGCCGCCGCCGTGGCTGGCTGTGGGCCATCATCGCGCTGGTCGCCGCCCTTGTCCTGGGCGGCGGTTTCTACGTGTTCCACTACGTGTCCGGCAAGGGCGGCTCGATCTCGGTGCCCACCGTGGCCGGCCGTACCGTGACCAAGGCCGAGCATCTGATCGTGGCGGCCAAGCTGCAGGTCGGCCCCGTGATCAAGCAAGCCGACGATACGGTCAAGGCGGGCCGTGTCATCAAGGCCAGCCCGGCGGAAGGCACGCTGGTGCCGCCCAACAGCAGGGTCACCCTGTACGTGTCCACCGGCCCGGCCAAGGAGCAGGTGCCGAGCGTGGTCGGCAAATCGGAACAGGATGCCACGCAGGTGCTGTCCCAGGCCGGGTTCAACGTCGGCAAGATCACCACGGACAGCACCTCGACCGAGCCGGCCGGCACGGTCCTCCGGCAGTCGCCGGCTGGCGGGAGCCAGGCCAAGCCGGGCACGTCGGTCGACCTGACGGTGTCCGGTGGCGCGGTCAAGGTGCCCAGCGTGGTCGGCGAGACGGTCACAGCCGCAATCACCTCGCTCAGCCAGGCCGGCCTGACCTACACGACCGTGACGGTCACGCAGCCCGGCGTCCCGCCGGGAGTCGTGGTGTCGCAGGACCCCGGGGCGGGCTCCACCGTGCCGCCGCAGACCCAGGTGACGCTGAAGGTGACCGGGACCGAGACGCCGAGCCCGTCGCCGACTCCCTCGTCGCCGACCCCGCCGACGGGGTCCCCCCCACCGACCCCGTCGACCCCTCCGAACGGCCAGGGCAACAGCACCCCGCCCTCGCCGTCGTCCTCGCCGCACCTCCGGATGACGACTTAGAACCGACCAGATAGACCAGGAGACGACCGTGCCCAAGTCCCGTGTGCGAAGCAAGGCGGTCTACACGCCGCCGAAAAGGTCAGCCAAGGCACAGGTCAGCCCGCGGTGGCTGGTGCCGACCATGCTGGCGTCCCTGCTGCTGGGGCTGACCTGGATCTCCCTGTACTACGTCACCGGCGGCGGCAACCCGCTGCAGTCCTGGGCCGGGGCGTGGAACCTGGTGATCGGCTTCGCGTTCATCATCGTCGGCGTCGCCCTAGCCACCAAGTGGCGGTAGTCCGGTTCTAGCCCGCACCGCGCAAGCGTGCCGGGCTAGAACCGGGGCACGGCCGCGGTGATCTGGTTGTAGAACGCGGCCGCCGCGGCCAGGTGATGGTCGCGCAGCACCACGGCGGCGACCAGGATCAGCACCAGCAGCGCCGTCGCGCCGACCTGGATCAGCGTGCGCTGCTGCGCCTTGTCCCGTGGCGCGTACACGAACGCCGCGGTCAGCGCCGCCCCGGCGACCAGGCCGCCGACGTGCGCCTGCCAGGCGATGTGCGGAATCACGAACGAGATCGCCAGGTTGATCGCGATCAGCATGATGACCTGCCTGCTGTCCGCGTGCAGCCGCCTGGCCACCACGAACCACGCCCCGAACAGCCCGAAGATCGCCCCGGACGCGCCCAGCGCGGTCGCGCCCGGCGAGGCCACCACGTAGAACACCACCGACCCGGCCAGCGCGCTGACCAGGTAGACGGCCAGGAACCGGGCCCGGCCGAGCGCCTGCTCCAGCGCCGGGCCGACCACGGCCAGCGCCCACATGTTGAAGATGATGTGCGCCGGGCCGAACCCGCTGATCCCGGGCTCGTGCAGGAATGTGTTCGTGATCAGCCGGTACCACTGCCCGGCCGCGACCGCCAGCCCGAACAGCGCGCCGTTGTCGGCCACCCGGATGCTGATCAGCTCGGCCACGTAGCAGACCACGTTGACGCCGATCAGCGCCCAGGTGACCACCGCGCCGCCGGGTATCCGCCCGCCAAGGCCGCCGCGGGGCTGCCGCACCGACTGGTTGCCCGCCTTGACGCAGTCCACGCACTGCTGGCCGACGGCCGCCGAGCGCAGGCAGTCCGGGCAGGCCGGGCGCCCGCACCGGGTGCAGGACACGTAGGTTTCCCGGTCCGGATGCCGGTAGCAGGTGGGGGTCCCGGTCTCGTTGCCGGCCCCGGGGCTGGTGGGCGCGGCCATGGTGCTATCCGTCAGCGCGCTCGATGACCACCGACTCCAGCACGACGTCCTTGACCGGCCGGTCGTTGCGCCCGGTCTCCGCGCGGCTGATCTGGTCGACGATCTCGGCACCCTCGATGACCTCGCCGAAGATGGTGTGCTTGCGGTTCAGCCAAGGCGTCGGGACGGTGGTGATGAAGAACTGCGAGCCGTTGGTGCCCGGCCCGGCGTTGGCCATGGCCAGCAGGTACGGGCGGTCGAACTGCAGGTCGGTGTGGAACTCGTCGCCGAACTTGTAGCCCGGGCCGCCGGTGCCGTTGCCCAGCGGGTCGCCGCCCTGGATCATGAAGTCCGGGATCACCCGGTGGAAGATCGTGCCGTCGTACAGCTTCCCGCCGGGCTGCCTCGTCGCCGGGTTCGTCCAGTCCCTGGTGCCCTCCGCGAGCTCCACGAAATTCCGGACGGTCTTCGGCGCCTGGTCGGGGAACAGCCGGACTTTGACCGTCCCGCTGGTCGTCCGCAGCGTTGCCGTCAGCGTATTCGTCATGAAAAGAATCCTCGCATGCCCGGCGGGGTGCAGCCGCCAGTCCCGGCGGAGGAGCAGGTACAACGGGATCGCTGCACGTCCCGGGGGTGGTCACGGCGGGGCGTAATGGTTGATCTGGCCCGTCCGGGGCAGGGATAGAGACCTGAATGCAGGCTAGCCATAGCAATGGAGGCAGAAGTGCCGCGACTGAGCAGTAGCCGGGGCGCGCAGGTCGCCGACCGCGCGCGGGCACGGGCCGACCTCACCAGGGCTCGGGCCCGCCAGACCGCAGCCGACATCGCGCCGCTGGCCAAGACGGCCGTCGAGGCCCTGCGGCAGGGGGCCGACACCATGCGGCACGGGGCCGACACCATGCGGCAGGGAGCCGACGAGCTCGCCGCGTGGGCCGCCCCGCAGGTGCGCAAGACCAGGTCCTGGGCCGCTCCGCAGCTGGAGCGCACCGGGGTCCTGGTGCAGGAGAAGCTCGCGCCGCAGGTCTCCGAGGCGCTCACCAGGGCCGCCCGCAAGCTGGACCCCGAGCCGCCCCCGCGGCGCCGGGGGCTGCGCGGGCTCCTCGCGCTCGGCCTGGCCGCGGCGGCTGCCGCGGTGGCCGTCATGGTGGTCCGCAAGAAGACCGGGGCGGCCGCCAGCCAGCCGGACGACATCGGCGCGGACGAGCCGGCCAGCCCGGGCACCCCGGAGGGCAGCACCCCGGAGGGCAGCCCCCCGGCCGAGGACAGCCGGGTCGACGCCAACGGGCACATCCGCAGCACGCCCTGACGGATTAGCGATCAGCCGGCCCCGGCGGCAGGCGACAATGCAGGTGTGCTTCTGGATGATCTGGTCAGCACCTCAGCGATGGTCGCCGGGACCGGGGCCCGGCGGGCCAAGATCGAGGCCATCGCGGCGCTGCTGAGCCGGGTGCCGCCCGGGCAGGTGCCGGTCGCGGTTGCCTTTCTCTCCGGTGAGCTGCGCCAGCGGCAGATCGGGGTGGGCTACGCGTCGATCTCCGCTCCGCAGGCCAGCCCGCCGGCCGCGGCGGCCAGCCTGACCCTGGCCGAGGTGGACGCGGCGTTCGCCGCGATCGGCGCGGTCACCGGGCCCGGCACCCAGGCCGGCCGCCGTGAGCTGCTGGCCGCGCTGTTCGCCCGGGCCACCGAGCAGGAACGCGGTTTCCTGTCCCGGCTGCTGGCCGGCGAGCTCCGGCAGGGCGCCCAGGAGGGCGTGATGACCGAGGCCATCGCCCGCGCCGCCGGGGTGCCCGCGGACCTCGTCCGCCGGGCTCACCAGCTGGGCGGCTCCCTTCCGGAGGTCGCCCAGACCGCGCTCGGCCCGCCCGGCCACGACCCGGCCCAGGACCCCGGCCAGGTTCAGCCGCCGGACCCGGACCGCGCCGCGGCCGCGCTGCGCGCGGTGACCCTGCGGGTCGGGCGGCCGACCCGGCCGATGCTGGCCGCGTCCGCCCCGGACGTCGCCGCGGCGCTGGGCAAGGTTTCCCCGGCCGCGGTGGAATGGAAGATCGACGGGGTGCGGATCCAGGTGCACCGCCGCGGCGACCAGGTCGGCGTATGGACCCGGACGCTGGACGACATCACCGCCCGGGTGCCGGAGATCACCAGCGCGGTCCGGGCCCTGCCGGTCACCGACGTGGTGCTCGACGGCGAGGCGGTGGCTCTGTTCGCGGACGGTCGGCCGCGCCCGTTTCAGGTCACCGCGAGCCGCGCGGCCACCCGCACCGCCCAGCAGACCGCTCCCGGAGCCAGCCCGGCGGCCACCGCCCAGGCCGCGGCCAGCCTGCCGCTCACCCCGTTCTTCTTCGACCTGCTGCACCTGGACGGCACCGACCTGATCGACGAGCCCGGCGAGGAACGGTTCGCCCGCCTCACCGCGATCGCCCCGGCCGGCCTGGTCATCCCCCGGATCGTCACCGCGGACCTGGCCGAGGCCGCGGCGTTCTTCGCCGACGCGGTGGCCAGGGGCCACGAGGGCGTCGTGGTCAAGTCGCTGGGCAACCGCTACGCCGCGGGCCGCCGCGGCAGTGAGTGGATCAAGGTGAAGCCGCGGCACACCCTCGACCTGGTCATCCTGGCCGCCGAGTGGGGCCACGGGCGCCGCCGCGGCTGGCTGTCCAACCTGCACCTGGGCGCCAGGGACCCGGACACCGGCGGGATGGTGATGCTGGGCAAGACCTTCAAGGGCCTCACCGACGAGATGCTGACCTGGCAGACCAGCCGGCTGCTTGACCTGGCCGACCCGCCGGTGGCCAGCCGCGAGCCGGCCGGCTGGGGCGTGGTCCGGGTCCGGCCCGAGCTGGTCGTGGAGATCGCCTTCGACGGGGTCCAGGCCAGCCCGCGCTACCCGGGCGGCGTGGCGCTGCGGTTCGCCCGCGTGCTGCGCTACCGCGAGGACAAGACCGCCGCCGAGGCGGACACGATCAGCGCCGTACGCGCCCTGTGGCACGGCCAGGACGACCCGGGGAGCGAAGAGTGAAAAGTGTCTGGCGGGACGAGACCGGGGCCTGGCGGACCACCCTGCGCGGCCGGCCGATCCTGGCCGACCCGCGGATCAACAAGGGCACCGCGTTCTCCGAGGCCGAGCGCAACGCGCTGGGCATCACCGGGCTGATTCCGCCGGCCCAGATGACGCTGGCCGAGCAGGCCGCCAGAATCCTCACCCAGTACCACCGGCAGTCCACCGACCTGGGCAAGAACGTGCTGCTCACCGAACTGCGCGACCGCAACCAGGTGCTGTACTACCACGTGCTGACCCAGCACCTGCGGGAGATGCTGCCGATCGTCTACACCCCCACCGTGGGCCAGGCCATCCAGCAGTTCAGCCAGGAGTACCGGCGGCCCCGCGGCGTGTACCTGTCCGTGCACCACCCCGAGGTGATCGAGCGGTCGCTGCTGGCTCCCGGCCTCGAAGGCGGCGAGGTGGACCTGATCGTGGCCACCGACGCGGGCGCGATCCTGGGCATCGGCGACTGGGGCGTCGGCGGCATGCACATCGCGCTGGGCAAGCTGGCGGTGTACACCGCGGCGGGCGGCATCGACCCCGAGCGCACCCTGCCGGTGATGCTCGACGTCGGCACCAACCGGCAGAGCCTGCTCGACGACCCGCTGTACCTGGGCAACCGGCACCCGCGGGTGCCCACCGATGAGTACGACCGGTTCGTCGACGCGTTCGCCGCCACGGTCGCGCGGCTGTTCCCGCAGGCCCTGCTGCACTGGGAGGACGTCGGCGTGGAGAACGCGCGGCGGCTGCTCGAGCGCTACCAGGACCGCCAGCTCACGTTCAACGACGACATCCAGGGCACGGGCTCGGTGAACCTGGCCGCCGTGCTGGCCGGGATCCGGGCCACCGGGTCCAAGCTGACCAGCCAGCGGGTGCTGGTCTACGGCGCGGGCACGGCGGGCACCGGCATCGCCGATCAGCTGCAATCCGAGATGATCCGCTGCGGCGCCACGGACCTGGAGGCCCGGGCCCGGTTCTGGGCGGTGGACCGGCACGGGCTGATCACGGTGGGCCAGCCCGGGCTGAGCCCGGCCCAGCAGCGCTACGCCCGCGACCCGGCCGAGACGGCGGGCTGGGCGGTGGAGGAGGCCCTGGGCGGCGTCGGCCTGGCCGAGGCGGTCCGCCGGGTGCACCCGACGATCCTGATCGGCACCTCGACGCAGCCGGGCGCGTTCACCGAGGAGATCGTCAGGGAGATGGCCGCGCATGTGGACCGGCCGATGTTCTTCCCGATGTCCAACCCGACCGCGCTGGCCGAGGCGGTGCCCGCGGACCTGATCCGGTGGACCGAGGGCCGTGCCCTGGTCGCCGCGGGCAGCCCGTTCGGCCCGGTCACGTACAACAAGATCACCTACGTCATCGCCCAGGCCAACAACGCGCTGATCTTCCCCGGCCTTGGCCTGGGCGTGATCGCCGCGCGGGCGACCCGGGTGACCGGCAACATGCTCGCCGCAGCCGCCCGGGCCGTGTCCGAGCTGGTCGACACGTCGGTGCCGGGCGCGCCGCTGCTGCCGCAGGTGGAGGAACTGCGCGAGACCTCGGTGGCGGTCGCCGCGGCGGTGGCCACCGCGGCCCGCGACGACGGCGTCGCCACCGCCAAGCTGGCCGATGACCTGCCAGGACAGCTGCGGGCGATGATGTGGCAGCCCGAATACCGGCCCGTTCTGGCAGGCTAGTCACGAGGATTGAGTACGCAGCCGCCACTGCTGGCCTGGTCAGCTTCCGCGAGGACGGCCGGATGGTGCTTTACCGTCTCAGCGACGGGTTCCCGCACCAGCTGCTCGGGCATTGCCTGCGCCAGCTGCTGAGCATCGCGGGCCCGGAGGCCGACGATGTCCGTGCTTGACGCCGGTGGTGCGGTTCTTCCGGTCCGGCGGCGGGCCGATGCTGGCCATGATGAACGGCGCCCCGGACGACCACGCCCACCATGACCACGCCCACCACGGGCCTGACCACGGTCAGCACGGGCACGGTCACCACGAGCACGGGCACCCGGTCAGATAAGCGCGGCCAGCCAGTCCCTGGCGATCTGGCCCTGCGCGGCCTGGAAACCGCGCACGGTGGGGAGCCCGGGCGGCGCGGGCTTGAGCGCGATGCTGGTGAAGTAGCCCGCCAGTG
>DASVBE010000214.1:0-24999 GCA_036375995.1 Streptosporangiaceae bacterium
CCCCTGCGGCGGTGAGCTCGGCGACGCGACGGCGCCAGCGCGCGGTGCCGCCCACGAACGCGCGCAGAGCGAGGGCCCGCCGAAGATAGAGATGCGCGTCGTGCTCCCAGGTGAAGCCGATCCCGCCGAGCACCTGGATGCAGTCCTTGGCGTTGTCCACCGCGGCGTCCAGTGCGATCGCCGCCGCCGCCGCGGCGGCCAGCGGCAGCTCGTCCGGCGCGTCATCGGCGGCCCGGGCCGCGTCCCAGGCCACCGCGGCGGCCTGCTCGGCCCGGCAGAGCAGGCCCGCGCACAGGTGCTTGACCGCCTGGAACGCGCCGATCGGCCGGCCGAATTGCTCGCGGGTGCGGGCATACTCAGCGGCGGTCTGGGTGCACCATCCCGCGACGGCGGCGGCCTCCACCGCGAACAGGACCGCGGCCAGGTCGCGGACCCGGTCCCTGGTCACCCCGGGCAGCAGTTGCCCGGGGGCGATGACCGCGGCGTCGAACCGGACCCCGGCCAGCGACCGGGAGAAGTCGGCGGGCGCCCGGGTGGTCACGGTGACACCGGGATGCCCAGAAGGAGTCCAGAACCACACTTCGGCCCCGTCTGCTCCAGCACCGCCCACCGCGGCAGTCCCGTCAGCCCCCGCTCCGCCCGCTACGGCAGCACCGCCCGCTACGGCAGCATCGTCCGCCACCGCTCCGCCTGCCACCGCGCCATCAGCCGCAGCGCCGGTGGCCGCGGCCTGGCCGGCGGCAGGGCCGGTCACCCTGGCGCCGGCGAGCAGCACGATGCCGTCGCCGGCGCCGAGCACCAGCCCGGTCTCGCCGGTGACCCGCAGCGACCCGTCGCCGTGCCAGACCGCAGTGAGCGAGCCAGGGTCCAGCGCGACGGCGGCCGGCTGCTCGCCCGCGGCCAGGGCCGGAAGCAGCGCCTGCCCCGCGGGCCCGCCCGCCAGCGGGGCGGCCACCAGGCCGGCCAGCAGCGTCGGCAGCACCGGGCCCGGCACCAGCGACCGGGTCAGCTGCTCCAGCGCGGCGGCCAGATCGGCGACCGTGCCGCCGTCCCCGCCCACCGCGGCCGGCAGCGCGATACCGAACACGCCCAGGCCGGCCAGCTCGCGCCAGAACCGCTCGCTGGGCCCGGGCGGCTCCCGGCGGCTGCCGCGCTGCCCCGTGCTGGGCTGCCCCGTGCTGGGCTGCCCCGTGCCGGGCTGCCCCGTGCTGGGCTGCCCCGTGCCGCCGCCCGGCTCCAGCCCGCGGACCGCCTCCAGCGGGGCGGCCCGCTTGGCCCAGTCCCGGATCGACGCCTGCAGGGCCAGCTGGTCCTTGGTGGCAGCGACCGGCACCGGCACCTCCCGTTCGCAGCGGCCCCGTTCGTAGCGGCCCGTTTTCAGCCGCGCTGAAAGAATTAGAACACGTTATAGTATCGGGGGGCCAGCGGCTGCCGGGCCGCGGCTGGGGAACCGCGATTGCTACGCTGAGTACAGCGCGGGACGCCTGCCCGCAGCGCGGCGAGGCAGGCCTGCGGGGGGCTGGGATGGCACGGCTCGCTGCCGCATGCGGCGGTGCGCCGGGCGAGATGAGAGGGAGCCCGATGGCGTCGGCGAGAACAGAATCCGTGCCCGCACCCGGCCCGGCTGGCGACGGCGAGTTCACCTCGGCGGCCCAGCGCGACCGGCGGAAGCGGATTCTCGACGCGACGCTGGCGCTGGCCTCCAAGGGCGGCTACGAAGCGGTGCAGATGCGGACCGTGGCCGAGCAGGCCAACGTCGCGCTGGGCACCCTGTACCGGTACTTCCCGTCCAAGATCCACCTGCTGGTGTCCGGGCTGGCCAGGGAGTTCGAGCGGACCCAGGAGAAGCTGGACCGGACCAGCATTCCCGGGGACACGCCCTACCAGCGGATGATCTTCGTGCTCGGCCGGATGACCAGGACCATGCAGCGCGACCCGCTGCTGACCGAAGCGATGACGCGGGCCTTCATGTTCGCCGACCCGAGCGCGGCATCCGAGGTCAACACCGTGGCCGCGTCGATGGAGCGGATCCTGATCCGGGCCATGCACGAGGGTGAGCCGACCGCCGACGATGCCGCGATCGCCCGCATCATCGGCGACGTCTGGCTGTCCAGCCTGGTCGCCTGGGTTACCCGCCGGGCGTCGGCCAACGACGTCACCAACCACCTGGAACTCGCCGCCCGCCTGCTGCTGCGCTGACCACCCCCGGCAGCTGGCCTGACCGGACGATGAACAGAGGGTTACCGGCCGGTAATACTGAAACTCGTTCTAGTCCAGGCAAGGAACGGCGGTGAACCGGGCAGCCGCCAGCCGGCCGTTCCGGGATTCCGGGCCGGCCTGGCCCGCTCCGCCCGTCTTTCCCGGCGCTCCGCACCGGGCCGGCCGGCCCAGCCGGCTTTTACCTGCTGCTGGCCGCGGGGGCTGTCGTGCCGCCCGGCCGGCTCACGGGTCTTCAGCGGAAGACCGTGACCGCCGCCTGCCCGGCGGGGAAGGATGTCAGAGGGCAGGGTCCAGGACTGGCTCGGAGGTGTGCTTGCCGGCGTAGCCGGGCTCCTCGTCGCGCCGGGGGCGGGCCAGCAGGATCCCGGCGGCCAGCGCTACCAGGCCGGCGATCAGGGCCGACAGGGGCAGGATGAAGGTCAGCAGGCTGACCTTGCGCAGCGCGTCCTGGTCGATCTTCACGACCGTCCGCGTGGTCTTCGGGGTGTTGGTGAGCGTCGCGTTCAGCAGCAGCAGGCGCTCGGCGCCGGTGCTGGGGTCGGTCAGCGCCAGGTGCTGCTGCTGGATCTCGTTGAGCTGGGCCCCGGTGACCGGGTCCACGAAGAAGGTGTTGGTCGCGGTGTAGGTTTCCGGCAGCGTCACGTCCTTGTTGCCCGGCAGGCCCACCAGGTTCGCGGGGAGCTTCTGGGTGCCGGCCTGGGCGCCGGTCACCTTCTCCACGAACTTGTAGACGCTGATCCCGCCGACCGTGGCGGTGCCCGCGTACCGGGCTGTGGCGGCGCGGTTCATGGCCGGGTCGAAGATCTGGTAGGAGTGCTGGCCCGTGCCTATCGGCCAGAGGAACCCGGCCAGGCCGGACTGGCGGACGTGGGTATTGCCGTCGATGCTGGCGCCACAGCACTGGACCAGTTCCGCGGTTCTCCGGTCGAAGGCCAGCCGCCGGAGGCTCATGGAGAACCGCTGGTGGTCGGTGGTGTCGTAGAGGTAGGTGAACTGGTTCCACACCGAGGTGCTGGAGTTGCCCGCGCTGTCGTCGCTCTTGACCGTGGCGGTAACCACCATTGTCGCGCCGGTGACCGGCTTGACCTTGGCCGCGCTGAAGTAGGACACGTCATGGCCGACCAGCTGGGTCACCAGGTACTCGTGCAGCGGGATCTTCAGCACCTGCCCCGGCAGGTAGGCCTTCATCAGCACCGCTGCGGCGATAAGAAACGCCCCCAGCCCGGCCAGAATAAGCCCAGTCAATCGGCGCATATGTCCTCCTCAACCAATGGCCTTCAGTTTTGGCGCGCGGGCAACGGCGAGGTTGCCTGGAGGTCAGCGATATGGGGTCTGCGCAGGGCCGACATAGTGCTACTTCTGAGTAATCTGAGTGCTGACTATAACACGTTCTACCGTTAATGTTGAGGCCATGACGTCCGCGCAGGGACGCTGGCACCAGGATTCGCTGGACGGCCTGCGGGCCGCCGCGGCGGGCGCCGTGCTGCTCACTCACGTCAGTGGGCTGACCGGGTACACGCTGACCGGGACCCCGGTGTCCTGGGCGATGAGCCGCGGCGACGTGGGCGTGCCCATCTTCTTCACGCTGTCCGGGCTGCTGCTGTACCGGCCCTGGGCGGTGGCCGCGCTGACCGGGCAGCAAACCGGGCCGCTGGCCACCTACCTGCGCCGCCGCGCGCTGCGCATCCTGCCCGCGTACTGGGCGGTGGTCCTCATCGCCCTGCCGTGGCTCAACCGGGCCGACGCCCGGCACGTCTGGCCCTGGGTTCAGTACCTGCTGCTGCTCCAGAACTACGACTCTCACCCGTGGTGGACCGGGACCGGGGCCACCGGGCTGGCCCAGGCCTGGAGCCTGGTCGTGGAGGTGTCCTTCTACCTTTTGCTGCCGCTGCTGGCGGCCGCGCTGACCTGGTTCGCCTGCCGCGGCAGCCCGCCCGGCGAGCCGGGCGTGCCGCGCCGCGCACGGCGGCTACTGGCCGGCCTCACGGTGCTGGCCGCGTCCTCCTTCGGCTTCACGGTGCTGGACCAGCACCCCCGGCCCGCGTACTGGTTCGAGGGCACGCTGCCGCCGCTGCTGATCTGGTTCTGTGCCGGGATGGCCATCGCGGTGGGGCTGGCCTGGGCGGGCGCCGAACCGCAGCCCGGGCCCGCCAGCCGGTTCTGCCGCACGGTAGCGGCCTCGGCCGGGATGGGCGGGCTGATCGCCGCCTGTGCGTTCGCGATGGCGTGCACCCCGCTGGCCGGCCCCGAGGGCCTGGGCATCAACACCATCTGGCAGACCGAGTTCAAGACCGCCCTGTACACGGTCATCACCCTGGCTGTCGTGGCCCCGGCCGCCTGCCAGCCGCACGGCCCGTCCACCACCCGGTCGGCCCGGCTGCTCAGCAGCGGGCCAAGCCGGTTCCTCGGCCGGATTTCCTACGGCATCTTCCTGTGGCAGTTCCTGGCCGCCTTCGCGGTCTTCCGCCTCCTGGACCTGAAGATCTCCCCGTTCGTGGGGCCGTACCCGGTGGCCGAAGTCGCCCTGATCGGGCTGGCCATAGCCGCGGCCACCGTGGTGGCCGCCACCGCCAGCTACTACCTGATCGAGCACCCGGCCCAGCGGCTCGGCCGCTACTGGCGCAGCAACTCGGCGACCAGGCGGGCGACGATGAGCAGGCCGAGGATCTGGGGGATCCCGCTGGTCAGCCACAGGACGCCGGGGCTGGGCGGCGAACCCGTGGCCAGCCGGTCGCCGGCCGCGGCGCAGCCGGCCGCGGCCAGCAGCAGGGCGGGCAGCAGCCATGGCCCGGACAGCCGCGAGGCCGCCCGGGGCCACCCGGACGGCGGCGCCGGCCAGTAGCCGGGCAGTGCCCAGAACGCGCCGGCCGCCACCGGCAGGATGACCGCGCCGGGCCAGCCCCCCAGCCACAGCCCGGCCGCCGCCAGCCCGGCCGCCAGCGCCACCGCGAGCAGGGCCGTGCTGGCCTTCCCGCTTCCTGGCCGCGCTGGCGACGCCACCGTCCCGCCTTGCGGCTCCCTCTCCCGTCGCTCGCCGCTCGTCAGCGCTGGCCCGCGCGACGGCGCCGCGGCCCCTTCGCGGGCCGGGCGCCGCGACCGGGGCCAGCGGCCCAGGGCCAGGAACGCCACCAGGGCGAGCGTGACCAGCCCGCCGCCGATCGCGGCCCGGTACACGACGTCCGGCCGGTAGGTCAGGGTGACCGTCCCGGTGGTGCCGGCCGGCAGCAGCCAGGCCTGCTTCCAGCCGTCCAGCCGCACCGGCCGCAGCACCCGGCCCGTGGCCGTGATCGCCTGCCAGCCCGCGTTGTAGTTCTCGTTTACCACCAGGTAGGCCGCGGGACCGGCGGCCACCCGCAGGACCCGCCGCGCGGCCCCCCAGGCCAGGACCACCGGGCGGGGGGTGGCCGGGGCCGCCGGGTCCAGCACCCGGGCGCCCGGCCGGGCCAGCACCACGTCCTGCACGCTGTACCGGTCCGTGCCCGGCTCGGTGACCTGGTTGGTCCCGGGCCGCAGCAGCACCTGGCCGCAGGCCGTGAACCGGACCGGCCGGCCAGCCAGCACGTCCGGGTAGGTCCCGGTCACCCGGGTGGGCACGGTCAGCCCGTCGACGCTGATGGCCGGTCCCTGGCCGCAGCCCAGCCGCAGCGGCCGGGCCGGCGGGCGGGCCGCCCGCACGCCGGGGATGGTCACCCCGCTGATCTGGAGCGGGCCCTGGAGCGGGGTGAACCTGATGGACAGCCGCCGGGTCCGCATCGGCGCGAACCTGACGATCCCGCTGGGCCCGACGTTGCCGCCGCGGACCTGGCCGCCCGGCCCGGAGACCAGGATCTGGAGAAGTCCCTGGGCGCCGGCCGGGCGGTGCACGGTGATCCGGCGCACGGTGATCCGGTGCCGCCACCCGATGGTGAGCACCGGCTGCGGATCGGTGGTGCTGGCGGTCCAGGCGGTCGCCGGGTTGCCGTCGATGGCCGACAGGGCCTGGTCCGGCGGGTCCGCGGTGTAGGTCGACGAGGCCCGGGCCCAGGTAGCCGGGCGCCGGCCGGTCCCCGGGTACGTCCCGCCGCGCACCGGGGTGGTCAGGACCGCCTGCCCGCGCAATGTGGCCGGGCCCGCGGACGGGGCGGTGAAGGTGTGGTCGAAGCCGTACTGCTCCTCGGTGGGCGCGGCCAGCAGCGGGTTGCAGACCCAGCCCGCCGCGGTGCGCATGCACCCGGTGGGCCACGGCTGGGCCTTGGCCAGCACCACCGCGGCCGGGCGGGTCCCGGCCGGCGGCGCGGGCGCCGCGATCGAGCGGCTGGCCGTCAGGCCGGGCACGGTGATTTCCTTGATCGCCACCTGGGTGCCGAGCCCGGCCGGGCCGGCCACGCCGGTCACGGTCAGCCGCAGCCAGCCGGTCCGGCCCGGCGGCACCCGCAGCGGCTGGGCCCGGCCGGTCGCCCGGACCGGGTCGGTGACCTGGCCGGCCGCGGTCGTGATGGTCACCCGGGTCACGGCCGGCCCGGTTTCCGGCCGGGCGGCGAACGCCACCGAGATCGTGCCCGGGTCGGCCGGCGCGGTGAACCGTAGCCGGATCCACTGGCCGGCCGGGCCGTTCCAGCTGCCCGATTCCCAGGCGGTCCGCGGGTCGCCGTCGACCGCGGCGAACGGCTGCAGGCCGCTGGCCCACTGGTCAGGGATGGCCGTAATGTCCGCGGCCGACGACGACGCGGTGACGCTGATCCCGTGGTCCGCCGCCACGCTCTGATACCGGGCCCAGCCGGGCTCGGTGAAGTCGGCCGCGGATTCGTACGTAGTGGCGGGCTGGCTCCCGGTCAGGGCAGGCGAATACGACCGGCGCAGCTCACCGAAGTTGCGGACCCGGCGCCGCAGCGAGTCGGTGATCACCGAGGCCGCGGCCGGGACGCCGCCCGGGTCGGCGTTGAGCAGCACCGGCCGCCCGGCAGGAAGCCCCTCGTCAGCGAGCGTGAGCAGGGCCTCGGGTGAGCCGTACACCCGCAGCGCGCCCACGGCCGGGGCCGTGGTCACCACCGGGCTGGCCCCGGCGACCTGGTAAATGGCCACCGCGGCGGCGGGCGGGTCGAAGTCGGCGGCCGCGTTGAACGGGAAGGGGTCGCCCGCCTGGCCGAACCGTGCCACCTCGGTGAGGCCCGGCGAGCTGGCCAGCGCCTGGCTGAGCCGGGCCGGCCAGGCCCCGGCCAGCACCGCCCGGTTCAGGTCGTTCCTGACCACCACGTACCGCACGCCCATCCCGGCCAGCACCCGGGCCAGGCCCGGCGACCCGGTTCCCGAGGCCAGCTGCTGGTCGATCGCGTCGAGCAGCCGCTGGTTGCCCACCGAGCCGAGGATGGTCAGGTTCCGCTCGGCCCAGTCGGCGGTGATCAGCGGCTGGAGCACCTCGTCCAGCGGGCTGCCCCAGGTGTACTGGCCGAACGGGGCGCCGGGCTCGATGAGCACCGCCTGGCGCCCGGCGTGCCGATTGAGCCAGGCGGCTGTGCTGGCCCAGTACGACGGGATCTGGGGGTAGGAGCCGGCCAGTTCGGCCCCGCCGCGGTAGGCGGGCAGGGCCAGGCCGCCGATGGCCAGCGCGGCCGCCCAGGCCGTGACCGACCGCAGCCGCGGCACCCGCACCGTGGCCAGCAGGTGGGCCAGGCCCAGGGCGACCGGCAGCCGGATCATCGGGTCGAACTTGCGGAGGTTGCGGAAGGCCGCCGCGGGGCCGTTGATCAGCTGATCCACCGGCCCCGCCAGCGGGTTCCCCAGGCTGCTCAGATGGCCGGCCGAGATGATCACCAGGCCGGCCAGCAGCACGCCGATCAGGAACCGGCGGGCGGGCAGCCGGGGCGAAGCCAGGCCGGCCAGGCCGAGGCCCGCGGCCAGCGCGGTCAGCAGGGCGGGTGCCGTGCCGGTGACGATCCGGTAGCCGGGCAGCCACCATGGCTGCCCTTCGACCACCAGGTAGCTGATCCAGTTCTCGGTCCCGCGCAGGATCTCCGACAGGCCGGTCACCGCGGTGGTGGCGGACGCGCTCTCGGTGTACGGGATGGTCGACACGCCGTACCGGGACAGCAGCGTTAGCGGCACCGTCCACCACAGCGTGGCGGCCACCACGGCCGGGCACCACCAGGCCAGCAGGCGCCACCGGCGCCCGGGCCGGCTCAGCATGACGATGCCGAGCAGCGCGGGCAGCAGCACGGCCACGGTCGCCGCGCCGTTGATCCCGCCGGCCAGCCCGACGGCGACCGCGGACCGGGCCGCGGCCACCGCCGGCCGGCTGTCGCCGCGGGCCCCGCGGACCAGCGGCAGCAGGATCCAGGGCAGCATCGCGGCCGGCAGGAACTCCGAGGACAGGCCGCCGAGCAGGGTCAGCGCGGCGGGTGAGGCGGCGTAGGCCAGGCCCGCGGCGATCCGGGTCCAGGGCGTGCCGATGCCCAGCCGTTCCGCCAGCCGGACCGTGCCGAGGAACGCGGCCACCGCCACCGCGCTGATCCACAGCCGCTGCACCACCCAGGGGTCGAGCCCGGCGGCCCGGCCGGCCAGGAAGAACGGCCCCATCGGGAACAGGTATCCGTCGGCCTGGTTCTGGAGCTGGCCGAACTGCTGCGGGTCCCATACGGTCAGCGCGCGGGCCAGGAACCGGGCCGGGTCGATGGCCAGGTCGAGCTTGGTGTCGGCGATGATCCGGCCCGGCGCGGTGCACACCGGCAGCACCGCCAGGGCCAGGCTGAACGCGACCAGCCTGATCCGCTGCCGGATCCGCTCGTCCACGCCCGGCGGGCCGGCCGGGGTGGCCGGCCGGGCCAGCTCCGCGGCAGCGGTCACGGCGGCCCGTCCGGCCGGCCCGCCAGCCGCTCGGCTGCGGTAGCGGGCCGGATCAGCGCCGCGGCCGGGTCGCGGCGGAGCAGTTCGTCGAGCACCGGGCCCTCGGCCAGCACCCGCCCGCCGCGTCCCGTCACGATCCAGGCCTGGCCGTGGCGGCCCTGCTCATGACGGCACTGCGCGGTGCCGGCCCGGACCGACGCGGCGACCAGCGCGGCCATCCGGTCCACGGCGCCGGGCCAGGTCAGCTGGGCCGCCCAGGCCCGGCAGGCAGCCGCCATCTCGGCCCGCCGGCGCGGGTCGGCGAGCTCCTTGACGGCCCGCTCGGTGACGTCCTCCAGGTGCTCCCCGGCGCGGACCAGCCAGCCGGTCTCGCCGTCGCGTACCGCGTCGCGCAGCCCGTCCACGTCGTAGGCCACGGTGGGGACGCCCAGCGCCGCCGCTTCCAGCACGCACAGCCCCCAGCCCTCGCCCTGGGAGGTGCTCAGGTGCAGCAGCGCCCCGGCGACCAGCGCGCGCTTGCCGTCCTCGGGCAGGTAGCCGCGCAGCCGCAGCACCCCGTCAAGGCCGGCCGCCGCGATGCTGGCCGCCAGCGGTCCCGCGTCCGGCCCGCGGCCCACCACGTCGATGGTGAGGCCCTGGCCGCGCAGCCGCTCGGCCAGCGGCAGCAGCCGGCTGGCTCGCTTGTGCGCGACCAGCCGGCCCACCCAGACCAGGGTCTTCGGGTCGCCCAGGCCCACGAGCCCCCCGCCGACGGCGGCGGGCTCCGGCGCCCCATTCGGCACCAGGTAGACCGGGCCGCGCCAGCGGAGCCGCTCGCGCATCGCGGTGACGGTCGACGGCGAGACCGCCACGCACGCGTGCCGCCGGTAGGCCAGCCGGGCCACCGGGCCCTCGAGGAACTGGCCCACCCGGGCCAGCGCGGCTGGGAAGTGCACCAGGAACTGGGCGGTGTGCACGTGGTGCATGACGCAGAGCACGGGCACCCGCCGGGGCAGCACCCACGGGGTGAAGAACGGGATCCCGTTCTGGCAGTCGAGCACCGCGTCGAATGACCGGCGGTGGGCCAGCAGCCAGCCCGCGGCGAACGGGTAGACGGTGAACCGCCCGCCCCACCGGGTGACGGTGACCCCGTCCCGGTGGTCGCGGCGGGACTGGCCGGGGGCCCGCGCGGTCAGGAACCGGACCACCGCCCCGCGGTCGGCCAGCCCGCGGGCCATCTCCCAGGCGTACTGCTCGGCCCCGCCCGCGTCCGGCCGCCACGGGTCGCGCCAGTTGACGATGGCGACCCGCAGGCCGGCCACGGGCGCAGCAGCGCTCATGCCCTGGTCACCGCGGCGGGAGCGGAGACGGCAGCCGGGACGGGGACGCTGGGGGCCGGGGCGGCGCCGGCCGGCCGCCCCGGCCGGTAGCGCAGCCAGATCGCGGCGAGGTCACGCAGGGCCGCGGCCGAGTGCCGGGACACCGAGAACGTCGAGCCGGGCACATCCCGCCAGTCCACCGGGATCTCGGTGAGCGTGGCGCCGAGCCGCTGGCAGGCCGCGATCAGCTCGATGTCGAACGCGAACCCGGCCGTCCGCAGCGACCGCGCGGCCGTCCGGGCCAGCGGCCCGGAGAAGAACTTGAAACCGCACTGGGTGTCGGTCGCGCCGGGGACGACCTGGCGGGCCAGCGCGCGGAACGCGGCCGCGCCCAGCCGCCGGGTCCCGCTGTGCCGCTCGTCGGTGACCGATCCCTCCAGCGCGCGGGAGGCGACCACCATGAGATGCCCGCCGTGCAGCAGGCTGAGCGTGACCTCCAGGGCGGCCAGGCCGGTGGCCATGTCCGCGTCGCAGAAGCCCACGAACGGGGCCTCGGTGGCGAGCAGCCCGGCCTGCACCGCGCGCCCCTTGCCCGGGCGGTCGCAGCCGATCAGCCGCACCGGCACCGGGCCGGCCGGCCAGTTCCGCACGACGTCAGCGGTCCCGTCGGTGCTCGCGCTGTCGACCACCAGGACCGCGGTGCGCAGCGGCAGCATGGCGGCCCTGGCGCACAGCACGCTGAGCCCCTGGGGCAGCCTGCGTTCCTCGTTGCGGGCTGGCACCACGATCTCGACGGCGACCGGGGAGGCCCGGCGCGGGCCCGCTGGCGGCTGAGTCACCACCGTCAGGCCGGGGTCAGCGAATGCCGTACTGGAACAGCGAGGCCTGGGTGGGATGCCCGTCGGCGACCGGGGTGAGGGCCCGGACGGCCAGCACCGATCCGCCCGTGGCGAGCACCAGCCCGACGATGACGGCAATGATTAAGCGCGCCATGGAGCTCCTTCACAACGGCCGGAGCAGGCCGGCGGCTTCGGGGGGAAAGCCGCCAGCCCGGCATGGTCCTGCGAATGTAACACGTTCTATTTTCCGGTGCTACCCGGCAGTAGGTATACGGCTAGGCCCGGCGAAGCCGTCAGCACCACGGCTCCCGGCAGGCGGTCCGCCCTCCCGCCGCCGTCGATGATCACGAACCGGACGCCGGCCGCCCGCAGTGCGCCGGTCAGCGGCCCGCCGCCGCGGATCACCCGGTCCAGCGCGCGGGCTTCCTGGTCGTCCGGCCGCAGCGCAACCGGCCCGACCTGGGGCCCGTCGTTCCAGATCACCGGCCGGGCGAGGAGCCGGGGCCAGGGATCGAGCACGGTCCGGCCGCCGTTCCAGGGCGGGCTCAGGTAGGACGCCCAGGGCAGCACCAGCACCTTGCCCGCGGCCGGGTCGCGGTCGATCAGCCGGGCCGCGTTCAGCCACGCCGCCGGATACCAGGCCGGCCGCAGCCGCCCGGCCGCCCCCCAGGCCAGCCCGGGCAGCAGCAGCACGGGCGCGAGCACCAGCGCCACCACCAGCAGCCACCCCGCCCGGTCCGGCCCGCTCCCCTCCCTAACGAAGGGCCGGCCCGGGCGGGGCGGGGCCGGGCGGGCCGCGGGGCGAGCCAGCCAGGCGGCGGCCAGGCCGGCGCCGAGGGCCTCGGCCAGCGCCAGCGGCGCGGCGAACTGCTGCCCGTCGCGCAGGACCGCGAACCCCGGCCACAGCGACTGGGCCGCCCGCAGCAGGTCCCGGCCGGCAGCCGTCACCCCCAGGCAGGCCAGGGCCAGGCCGGCCACCGCGGCCAGGCCGAGCCCTGGCCAGCGCCGCTGGCGGGCGGCCAGCAGCACGAACCCGGCCACCGCGACGGCCACCACGGCCAGCCACAGTGCCGACCAGGCGCCGCCGTAGCCGGCCGGCACGGCGCGGGCGTTCCACAGCCCGCCGAGCATGGCCAGGCTGCCCACCGAGCCGAACGGGGTGTCCGCCCGGGCCGCGAAGGCGGCCACGCCGGCCGGGTCGGCGTATACCGGGCGCAGCAGCGACGGGACCAGCCAGGGCAGGCTGGCCACCGCAAGAACGGCCCCGGCCACGGCCACGGACCTCAGGGCCTGGCCCGGAGTCCCTCGCCGCCGGGTGGCCGGCCCGGCGGCGCCCAGGGCCGCGGCCGGCACCGCGACCAGGGCCGTGACCGCCAGCGCCGCGAACCCGCCCGCGGCGGCGGGTATCAGCGCCAGCGCCAGCCGGCCCGCTCCCCGCCAGGACGGGCCCGGTCCCAGGGCCAGCGCGGCCCGGAGCACCCAGGGCAGGCCGGCGTAGCCGAGCAGCAGGGCCCACTGGCCGATGATGAGCCGCTCGGCGACGAACGGGTTCCAGGTGTAGAACACCCCGGCGGCCAGCCGGGCGAACCACGGCTCCCGGTCCAGCAGGGCCGCCGCCCCCGCGCAGGACAGTACGAAGATCGTCAGCAGCAGCCCCTTCTGCGCGAGGTCGGCCGGGATCGCCCGGGACAGCGCGGCCGCCACCGCGTCGCTGGGCACCGCCCGGGCCGGCCCACCGGTCAGCCCGAACATGGCCGCGCCGAACGGCTGCCGGGGCACGGCCACCATGTCGTAGTTCAGCAGGAAGCCCCGCCGCAGCCCCGGGCCGAGGGCCAGCAGGCCAAGCCCGAGGCCGGCCGCCGCGGGCCAGGCCCGGCGCATCGCCAGGGCGCGGCCGGCCCGGCCGCCCGGCGCGGGCCGGGCCGGGCCGGCCGGGCCGCCGCGCGGATCGGTGCGCCCGGCGGCCGGGCCGCCGTCCAGCCGCCGCGTCACCGGGCAGCTACCCGGTCACCGGGGCCCGGGGGATCGCCGGCCCGGACTGGGCCGGCTGCCAGGTCCCCACGGTCAGGCCGGTCAGGCACCCGCCCGGAGCCGGGGCCGTCAGCTCGATCAGCACCGCGTCCCCCGACCCCGTCAGCGGGAGGTAGAAGGTGCTCTGCCCGGCGGGCAGGTCGGCCCGCACCCACTGGCTGCCGAACTGCACCTCGGCCCCGGTCGCCGGGCCGGAGTAGGCCAGGCCCACGGTCCAGCCCCACCGGTACAGCGGCCCGCCCAGCGGGATGCTGACCGCCGCGCCGGCGCTCAGCGGCCAGCAGCGCCGCCCGCCCGGCGGCGGCCCGGACGACCGGCCGGCCAGGACAGCGGGCCGCAGCTGGCCCTGCGGGCTGAAGATCATCAGGCTGGGGAGCGCGCCCCGCGGCGGGCTGATCCAGGTCAGCCCGCTCGCCCGCGGGCCGCCTGCCATCGCCCCGATCACCCGCGAGGTGGTCCCGCTGGCCGGGAAGAACACCGGGTCCATGACCGCGGCCGGGGTGTACCCGTCCACGATCAGCGTGCCCGGCGGCGCCTGCGCCACCGCGGCCCGGGCGGTGGCGATATACGACCGGGCCGCGCGGGAGTCGATGACCCCGGCCAGCGACTGCAGCGACCAGAACGAGCCGGCCAGGAACACGGCCAGCACCGCCACGGTCGCCAGCCGGGCCGGGCGGCCGGGGGCCAGCGCGGGCCCGGCGAACCGGTAACCGCCGGGCTGCCCGGCCACCGGCAGGAACGCCAGCCCCAGGACCAGGGCGAGCACGGCGGTCGCGTCCGTCACGTACCTGGCCTGCAGCCCGAGCAAGCCGGGATCGGTCACGGCCAGCCGGCCGATGAGCACCGGCAGCACGTCCGCGGCCGCGATCCAGCCCGCCAGCAGCACCCAGGCCCGGCCCGCCCGGGGCCGGGCGGCGATGCTCACCGCGATCACCGCCACGGCCAGCGCCCAGGACAGCTGCCGCAGCGCCCCGGGCGGGCTGGCGGCGGCGTTCCCCGCGCCCGCCACGACCCAGTGCCACGGGCCGCCCACCGCTCCGGGCACCAGGGTGGTCCCGGCCAGGGCCGAGATGAAGCTGAGCACCCGCTCGGCCGAGCCCGGGGTGGCGGCCGGAGTGGTCGACCCCGGCAGCACACTGAAGAACAGCACGCAGTACCCGGCGAGCAGCGCGCCGTACACGACCCAGGCCCGCCAGAACCGCCGGGCGGCCTGGACCATCCCGGCCAGCCAGCGCCCCTCGGTGAAGAACCCGGACGTCAGCCCGAACAGCAGCAGCGGCACCACCGCGCCGCGCTGCCCGGTCGCCAGGCCGAGCAGCAGCCAGCCGGCCGTGGCCGCGAGCTGGCGGGCCCGCCCCGCACGCAGGTAGCGGACGTGCGAGTCGACCGCCATGAAGATGGCGATCTCCAGCGGCAGCGTCTGCGCGGCGACCGTCCACCAGTCCACCGCGGCCAGCGCCAGCGGGCTGAACAGGTACACCATCAGCGGGATGAGGATGGCCGGCCGATTGCCGAACAGCGTGCGCAGCACCCGCAGCAGGGCCAGGCAGGCGGCCAGCACCAGGGCCAGGATGACCAGCGAGGTCAGGATCCAGTCGTACAGCGCGACCCGGGCCAGCACCCAGGACAGCGCGAAGCCGAGCGGGGCCAGGTGGCCGCCGCTCACCAGCATCAGGTACTTCCAGGTGAAGCCGCTGGCCAGGGCACGGTCGAAGTCGAAGAAGTCGTCCTGGCGGAAGAAGGACCGCGACAGCAGCGCGGCCATCCACAGCAGCTGGATAACGATGAGGGCGACCGCGACCAGCGTGACCCGGTTGCCGCGCAGCCAGCCGCTGTCGCTGGGCGCCTCCGCGGGGGCAGCCGGGTCGCCGGCGCCGGCGGGCGCGCTCCCGGCGGTATCCCCCGCCGGGTCCTGGCGGGCCGCTCGCACCCACGCCGACAGCGTCTTCACCGGTAGGTTCTCCCGCCCTCAGGAGCTCATCTTGGCGATCACCTCGTCGGCATACCGGCGCAGGTTGCCGAGCTTCTCGGCCAGCGGCTGGGGGTCCGGCCCGGTGTGGTACGGCCACCGGAACCCCACGATAACGTCGGTTACGCCCTGCTCCTCCAGCCGCCGCAGCCCGTCCGTGGTGTACGCGTCCGGCGAGATCACGCCGATCCCGAACGGCCGGTCCGCGGTGCCCTCCGCGCGGCGCAGCGCGGTGAGCCGGGCCAGCAGCCCGGGCAGGTCCGCGAGGTCGCCGCCGCCGTGCAGCCAGCCGTCCCCCAGCCGGGCCGCGCGGCGCAGCGCGGCCTCGCCGTGCCCGCCCAGCCAGATTGGGACGGGCTGGTCCGGGACCGGGGCGATCTTGACCGGCGGCAGGTCGTAGGCCGTGCCGTGGAACTCGAAGTACCCCCCGGCGGCCAGGCCGCGGATGATCTCGATGCCCTCGTCCATCCGCCGCCCGCGCCCGTCCCACGGCACGCCGAGGACCTCGTAGTCCTCCCGCCAGGGGCTGCTGCCCACGCCGAGCACGAGCCGGCCGCCGGTCAGCACCGCGACCGAGGTGGCCTGCTTGGCCACCAGGACGGGGCTGCGCACCGGCAGCTTGAGCACGAACGTCACGAACCGCAGCGTGCGGGTGACCGCGCCCAGCGCGGAGGCCAGCACGAACGGGTCGAGGAACGGCTTGTCCTCGAGGAACTCCCGGGTGCCGTCCGGGTTAAACGGGTACACGCTGTCCGACTCGAGCGGGTAGCAGATGCTGTCCGGGATCACCATGGAGTCGTAGCCCGCGTCCTCCGCCGCCTGCGCGAGGGCGGGGTAGAACGACGGGTCGGTCATCGACTCGGCGTAGCAAAAGCGCAACGGACCTCCGGGCATGCAAGCCAGGCCGCCGTCGGCAGCCTGAAAAAAGTAGAACAGGTTCTTGCGTAAAGTCAATCTGCTGGCGAGGCTGAGCGCATGGACCTTGCCGCGCTCGAGGAAATCCGCCGGGTGAAGTACCGCTACCTGCGCTGCGTCGACCTGAAGCGGTGGGACGAGATGACGGAGGTCTTCACCGAAGGCGCCACCGCCAATTACGGCACACCCGCCCTGGGCAAGCCGCTGGACCTGGACGGCCGGGACGCGATCATCGGGTTCCTGCGGGAGAACCTGGGCCCCGGCATCACCACGGTTCACTTTGCCAGCCAGCCGGAGATCGATATCGACGGCGACACGGCTGCTGGCACCTGGTGCTTCGAGGACACCGTGATCGTTGCCGAGCACCGGCTGGTCATCAAGGGCGCGGCGTTCTACGAGGACCGCTACGAGCGGAGCGGGGACGGCCGGTGGCGGATCGCCCACACCGGCTACACCCGCACCTACGAGCTGATGATGTCCCTGGACGACCTGCCCAGCCTGCGCTTCACCGCCAACCGCTGGGCCCCGCAGCCCGCCTCCTGAGCTGCCGCTCGTTGACGCAGTTCTAGAACGCGTTCTAGTGTGACGAAATGCTCACCGAGTCGTTCGCTGCGGCGGTCGCGGAGGCCGAGCAGATCATCTCCGCCGCGCCGCACATCAGCAGCGACGCGGACCTGGCCGAAGGGTACGACTACCTGGCCGGGAACATCCGCGGGTCGCTCCAGCTGGCCTGGGCCTACCAGCTCGACTTCCCGTACTTCATCGCGTCCACCGGGCCGTACACGAAGATGGGCCTGGACAACCCGGACGCCCTGTACTTCCACTCCTACCTGCGGGACGACGCGGAGTACGTGGTCACCGGCCGCCGCGGCAGCACCACCGACCTGAGCTTCCAGGTGCTGAAGGGCGACTACACCCCGGCCGAGGTGCCCGACAGCCTGACCGCGTTCGACGACCGGGCCCTGGACATCGCCGCCGACGGGACATTCGAGCTGCGGTTCGGCCCGCCCGTGCCGGACCCGGGGCCGCAGTACTACCCGCTCGCCCCGGGTTCCTCGATGCTGGTGGTCCGCGAGGTGTACAGCGACTGGGCCGCCGAGCGGCGCGGCACGATCAGCATCCGCCGCGCGGACCGGGCGGGCTGCGCGCCGCCGCCCGAGGACGTCTCCCGGCAGGCCAAGCGGTACGGTGCGGCCGGCAAGATCCTGCTGTCCCGGCTGCGGACGTTCCTCGCCTTCCCCGAGTGGTTCTACCTGAACCTGCCGGTCAACACGATGACCCCGCCCCGGCGCACCCCCGGCGGCCTGGCCACCCAGTTCTCCTCGGCCGGCCACTACCGGCTGGCCGGGGACGAGGCCATGATCGTGACGGTGCCCGCGGCACCCCGGGGGGTCGCGCCCTACCAGGGAATCCAGCTGGGCAGCATGTGGTACGTCTCGCTGGACTACATCAACCACCAGACCAGCCTGACCGCGGACCAGGCGGTGGCCAGCCCGGACGGCCTGCTGCGGTTCGTCATCTGCGAGCGGGATCCGGGGCTGGCGAACTGGCTGGAGACCACTGGCCATCAGCGCGGCTACGTGCAGATCCGCTGGCAGCAGCTGACCAGGGACCTGGGCCCGGACGACGGGCCGCAGGTCGAGGTTGTCCCGTTCGCGGACCTGCCCGCCCGGCTCCCCTACGCCGGCCAGGCGCGGGTGACCCCCGCGGAGTGGGCCCAGCGGATCGCGGCCCGGCAGGCCGCGGTCGCCGACCGGATGCTGGGCTGATGGCGCTGCTGGAGGGCACCGTGGTGGTGGTCTCCGGGGTCGGCCCGGACCTGGGCCGGTCGATCGCGCTGCGCTGTGCGCGGGCCGGGGCGGACCTGGTGCTCGCCGCGCGGACCGCGGCCCGCCTGGACGAGGTGGCCAAGGAGGTCACCGCGCTCGGGCGGCGGGCCGCGGCGATACCGGCGGATATCACCGACGGGGTGTCCGCCGCGGGGCTGGCCGAGGCCGCGGTCGCCGCCTTCGGGCGCGTCGACACGCTGATCCACAACGCCTTCGTGATCCCGCCCATGACGAGCCTGGCCGAGGCGGATCTGGGCACGTTCCGGAAAGCGTACGAAACAAACGTCATGGCGGCCCTGAACCTGACCCGCCTGCTGACCCCGGCGCTGGCGGAGCACGACGGCTCGGTCGTGATGATCAACTCGGCGGTGCTGCGGCACTCGCGGGTCACGTTCGGCGGCTACAAGATGTCCAAGTCCGCGCTGCTCGCGCTGGCCCAGAGCCTGGCCACCGAACTCGGGCCGCAGGGCATCAGGGTCAACTCGGTCGCCCCCGGCTGGATCTGGGGCGGCACGCTGCAGTGGTATTTCGGGCACCTGGCCGACCAGCGCGGCGTGCCGCGGCAGGTGGTCTACGACGAGACCGCGGCCACCACCGACCTGCGGCGGCTGCCCGAGCCGGACGAGGTCGCCGACGCGGTGGTGTTCCTGGCCTCGCCGATGGCCCGCGCCATCACCGGCCAGTGCCTCGACGTAAACTGCGGCGAGTTCCACCACTAGCGGGGATGGCGATGAGCGGCGAGCCCGGACCCGGCACCGTGGCCGAGCTGTGCGCGGCCGCCACCTCGCTCACCGGGCTTGATGACTTCGGCGCGGACGACTTCCGCGACGGCCTGGCCGTGCTTCTCGAGTCCTACGCCCGCGACGCCGGCCTGACCCCGCGCGGCGTGCGGGTGAGCCGCGCGCTGGTACGCGGCGCGCTGACCGCCCGGCTGTTCAGCGAGGCCGGCTGTGCCCGGCACCCGGAGCACGCCGCGGTGCCGGTGGAGCGCCCGGTGTTCGTCACCGGGCTGCCGCGCACCGGCACCACCGCGCTGCACCGGCTGCTCACCGCCGACCCGGCGCACCAGGGGCTGGAGCTGTGGCTGGCCGAGGTGCCGCAGCCGCGCCCGCCCCGGGAGGGCTGGCCGGGCGACCCGGTGTTCCAGGCGATCCAGGCGGGCGTGCAGCGCCACCAGGTGGCCCATCCCGAGTTCATGGGTGTCCACTTCATGGCCGCGGATCAGGTCGAGGAGTGCTGGCAGCTGCTGCGCCAGTCGATGCGCTCGGTGTCCTGGGAGTGCCTGGCCCACCTGCCGTCGTATTCGTCGTGGCTGGCCGGGCAGGACTGGACCGCGGCGTACCGCAGGCACCGGCGCAACCTGCAGCTGATCGGCCTGCCGGACCAGGGCCGCCGCTGGGTGCTGAAGAACCCCAGTCACCTGTTCGCGCTGCCCGCGCTGCTCGAGGTGTACCCGGACGCGCTGATCATCCAGACGCACCGGGCGCCGCGGACCGCGATCGCGTCGGTCTGCAGCCTGGCGGCGCAGGCGTCGGATGGATGGTCGGACGTGTTCGCCGGTGAGGTTCTCGGCCGGGATCAGCTCGAGCTGTGGGCGCGCGGGCTCGACCTGTTCACCGCGGCGCGGGCCTCGTGCGATCCGGCGCGGTTCCTCGACGTGGACTACGGGGCGTTCGTGGCTGATCCGCTCGGCACGATGGAGCGGGTGTACGCCTGGCTCGGGCGGACGCTGGACGGCCCGGCCGCGGACGCGATGCGGGCACTGGTGAGCGAGCCGCCGGGCGGCGCGGCCGGCCCGGGCGGCGGCGCGGGCGGCCGGCCGGTGCACCGGTACGCACTGGCCGACTTCGGGCTGACCGGCGAGCAGGTCGACGAACGGTTCGCCGGCTACCAGGGCGCGGATGCCCATGCCTGACCTCGGACGTGTCCGCTCGGCCCTGACCGTCACGACCGGACGGCGGAGAGCTGCCGCACCCGGCCCCGCCGGCCCGCCCGGCGCGGGCGGCGTGAGCGGCGCGGGCGGCCGGAGGGTGGCCGGGGCCGCCCTGGCCGCTGGTCCGGTGGCCGGACCGGGGCAGGCTGCTGCGCCGGGCCGGCCGGCTGGCGGCGTGCTGGGCCGCGTACTGGCCCTGCTGCCGCCGGGGACCGTGGGGGTGGGCGCCGGGCTGGCGGTGCTCGGGGCCGGCTCGTACGCGCATCTCGCGGTGGCCGGGCACACCCTGCCGGTGGCCGAGATGGCCCAGATGTCAGTGCTGTGGTCCGTCGTCTACCTGCTCGGCCTCGGTGTGTTCTTCCCGGTCGAGCAGGAGCTGTCCCGGCTGGTGGCCGCGCGTACCGCGGCCGGCCAGGGCGCGGCGCCGGTCGTCCGGCGCGGGGCGGCCGCCTCGGCGGTGCTGCTGGCCGCCGTGCTGGTGACGCTGACCCTGGCCGCCGGGCCGCTGGCGGGCCGGCTGTTCGGCGGCGACGCCACGCTGGTGCCGGTCACCGGCGCGGCCGCGGTGGCCCTGGCGGTCACCTCGGTGAGCCGGGGCACGCTGGCCGGCCTGGGCCGGTTCGACGTGTACGGCCGCCAGCTGGCCGCCGACGGCGGGCTGCGGATGATCTTTGCGGTGGGCCTGGGCGCCGCGGGAATCCGGTCCGCCGCCGCGTTCGGGCTGATCCTCACCGTGGCCCCGCTGCTGGCCGCGGCCGGCACGGCCCGGCCGCTGCTGGCCGGGCTGCGCCCCGGGCCGGAGCTGCCCTGGCGGGACGTGCGCGGGCGGCTGGCCCTGCTGCTGGCCACCATGCTGCTCGCCCAGGTCGTGATCAGCGCGGCGGTGCTGAACATCCGGGTGCTGTCCCCTGGGCGGCCGGCCGTGGTGGGCGCCCTGCTGGCGGCGATGGTGCTGGCCCGGATCCCGCTGTTCGTGTTCACCCCGGTGCAGACGGCTCTGCTGCCCGGCCTGTGCGGCGCGCTGGCGGTGGACGACCGGGCGCGGTTCCGCCTGCTGCTGGGCCGGGCCTGCGCGGCGGTGCTGGTGCTGGGGGTGACCGGCGCGGTGGTGCTCACGCTGGCCGGGCCGGGGCTGATCCGGGTGCTGTTCGGCGCCCACGCGGTGCTGCCCCGCGCCGGGTTCGGCTGGCTCGGCCTCGGCGTGCTGGCCTACCTATTTGCCCTGGTGCTGGGCCAGGGCGCGCAGGCGCAGGCCCGTCATGCCGGGCAGGTGCTGGCCTGGCTGGCCGGGGCCGGCGTGCTGGCCGCGGTCACGCTGGGGCCAGGGATGGCACTGACCCGGGTGACGGTGGCCTTCGCCGCCGGGTCGGCCACGGTGGCGCTGGTGCTGGCCGCGGTGCTGCTGACCCGGCGGCCAGATCCGGCCTGATCTGCGCAGGTTGGCCACGCTGGCCGGCGTGCTAGTTCCCGGCGGGCGGGGCCGGCGTAGCGGTGGCGGCCAGCGCGCTGGCCCGCGCCCGGGGCGGCTGGAGCTGGGCCGGCGGCTCGCGCCGCGGGCACCGTATTCCTTCCTGATCGTGCTGGGCCGTGCGGCGTGGCTAGCCTTGCGGGGCGGGGGCGGTGGATTTCTGGTCCGGTGCTGGCCCGGCGGCGGCGAGCCGGCTGTGGCCGTTGACCGGGGTGGACCGGGCCAGCGTGTCGAAGATCGACAGGCCCTGGCCGACCAGGCCGGCGATGATCTCGCTGACCCCCTGGGTGCCGTTCAGGATCGTCAGGTTGGCGTCGGTCAGGCCGCGGGCGGCCGCCTCGACCATCGCGGGCAGGACCTCCACCAGGCGATCGGCGGCGATGAGTTCCTGGTTGCCGTCCCGGAGCGACTCGGCCCGGGCCCGGTTCGCGTCGGCCTGGCCTTCGCCGGTGGTGCGCTCCGCGTGCGCGCTGGCCTCGGCGCGGACCCGGGCCGCCTGCGCCTCGGCCTGGGCCAGCGTGACGTTCCGGTACGCCTGCGCGTCGGCTTCGAACCGGGCCTGGTCCCTGGCCGCCTCGGCAAGCGTGCGCTTCCGGTACGCTTCGGCGTCCGCCGGGCGGCGTACCTCGGCTTCGAGGCGCTGCGCGGCCAGTTCGGCGTGCCGCTGGGCCAGCGCGGTCTGATGCTGGATGACTTCCTGCGAGGCCTGCGCCTCGGCCAGCGGTCCGGCCTGGGCGGCGCGGGCCCTGGCCTGCTCGGTCTCGGCCAGGAAGCCGGCCCGCTTGATCTCGGTGTCCCGCTCGTACTGGGCGGTCAGCGCGGCCGCCGCCAGCTCGCGCTCGGTGGCCTCCTGGTCGGCGCGGGCCTTGGCGATCCTGGCCTGGCTGGCCACCGCGGCCGCGTGCGGGGCGGCCAGGTTGCTGATGTAGCCGGAGGAGTCCTCGATCTCCTGGATCTCCAGGGCGTCCACCACGATGCCGAGCTTTTCCATCTCGGCGTGGCTGCCGTCCTTGATCTCCTGGGCGACCCGGTCCCGCTCGCGGATGATCTGCTCGACGGTGAGCCCGCCGACGATCGACCGCAGGTGCCCGGCGAACACCCGGCCGACCAGGATCTCCATCCTGTCCTGCTCGGACAGGAAGCGGCGGGCCGCGTTGGCGATCGACGCCTGGTCGTCGCCGACCTTGAACGCGGCGACCGCGCGGACGTTCAGCCGGATGCCCTGGTTCGTGATGCATTCCTCGACGATCTCGGCCTCGCGCAGGGCCAGCGAAAGGACCCGGGCCTTTTGCTTGACCGGAAGCACGAAACAGCCGTGACCGGTCACGATGCGGAATTGAGTGGCCTGGCGGCGGCTCTTGGAGCCGGAGATCAGCAAGGCTTCGTTGGGGGCTGGAACATGCCAGAAAAGCATGGCGGGCTCTCTCTTGGGCGGATGCCCTGCGGGTGGTTTACGGGACGGGGGTGACGAACACGGAGCGAGCCGATATCGAGTCCACGACGACCACACGGCGGTGGCGCATAATCGGTTCATCGGACCAGGCGGCGAAGGCCTCGGTGCCGCCGCGGACCGGCAGCAGCACCTCGCCGGGCCCGTCGGCCGGGATAGAAACGGTGACCCGCCCGATCTTCCCGAGCAGGCTCTCCTCCGCACCCACAGCCACGTCCCACCGGCTTCCGTTGCGTCGCGCCGGTACTGGTATACCACCGCCGTCTGGCGGCCATGCGCCGCCCCGGTGCGGGCCCAGGGAACCGGCGGATGGTCAGCGGGTCCTGGGTCCCTGGCCGGCCAGGGTGACCCGGACCGCGTCCGCTCGGCAAGCTCACGAACAAGCCCAGCTGGCCCTTCCGTGCCCTCGGACGGCATTCGCGGGCTTCCGGGCGGTCATGACCGGAAGGTCCGATGGAGAGGTGTGGGTGGCTATTACGCGATGTGCCACGTTTGCGAAAGTGAACTCTGGGGTTCATGTGGCGTATTGCCTCTAACAGTGATACTTGCACGCGACTCGCACGCTACTCTGTCGGCCCATGAACCCCACTAACCCCGTGTGGCGCAAGTCCACGCATAGCTTTTCCAACGGCAACTGCGTCGAGGTCGCTTCGGCCCCGTCGCTCGACACCCCGGAAATGGTCCTGGTCAGGGACTCGAAGGACCCGGATGGCCCGCGTCTTTCGTTTAACCGCCGCGAGTGGGCTGCGTTCACCGCGGCCGTGCGCCAGGCCTGACTGCTTCGCTCCCGAGGCCGGTATCCGCGTGCGCGGGTCCCGGCCTCTGGTGTGCCCGGTCCAGGCAGGCCGCCCACCACGCTGGACGACCTGCGGCTGACCGTCCGCAAGATCAGCCGCTACCAGGCCGGGGGCACCACCCCGGACCAGCCCGCCGTCTGGACCGTCCTGGAGTTCGAGGCCGCCGAGGAAGGCGCCGCCGAGCTGGCCTAGCCCGGGTCCTCAGGCCGCGGTCCGGCCCGCCACGCCCCTTCGGCAAACCGCTCCAGCCCGTCGGCCATCTCGCCGGTGCCGATGGCGGCGGTGCCGTACCGGTACTCGGTGTGCAGCGCCTCCGGCAGCGACTGGCCCCACTGCTGGTAGGACGACATCCGGTCGCCGCGCAGCGCGCCCTGCGGGAACGCCGCCAGCTGGCGGGCCAGCGCGGTCGCCGCAGCCTCCGCCGAACCGGCCGGCACGAGCCGGTTGACCAGCCCCATCGCCACCGCCTCCGCGCCGGACACACCCCGCCCGGTGAGGATCAGGTCCAGCGCACGGCTGTGCCCGATAAGCCGGGACAGCCGGATCGTACCGCCGTCCACCAGCGGCACGCCCCACCGCCGGCAGTACACCCCGAACACCGCGTTCTCGGCCGCCACCCGCAGGTCGCACCAGACCGCGAGCTCGAGCCCGCCCGCCACCGCGTACCCCTCCACGGCGGCGATCACGGGCTTGCTGAGCAGCATCCGGGTCGGCCCCATCGGCCCATCGCCGTCCGCGGCCAGCCGGTTCGCCCGGTCCGGGTCACGCAGCGCCTTCAGGTCGGCGCCCGCGCAGAACGTCCCGCCCGCGCCGGCCAGCACCGCCACCGCCAGCCCGTCATCCGCCTCGAACTCCCGGAAGGCACCGGCCAGCGCCTGCGCGGTGGGCCGGTCGACGGCGTTGGCCACCTCGGGCCGGTCGATCGTCACCCGCAGCACGCCGGCCTCGGCCGCACAGCGCACCGTCATCGGAGCCCCTAACCCGCCAATGGCCTGACGTCTGCGGCCAGCCGGGGACCAGTGGCGGCCACGGCCCGGCCGGCCATGATCCGGATACTACGGTGCCCGTGCGGATGTGATGCCGATCAGCACGGAGCGGCCGCTCACGTATGCTGACCGCAGAACTTCAGCCCTGCAGCAAGAACGAACTCCCGATCCGACCAAGCCCCGCGCGGCTGCAGGCCCGCCGCCGGCCAGCTGAACCCGCCTTGGCGGGCCGGCCCTTTCCCGGGGAGTTGCGCATGCGCAGGGATGCTGGCCGGCGGCGGCGCGGTCCCCGGTGAAGATCGCCATGCTCGCGCCCATTGCCTGGCGCACACCGCCCGAGCACTACGGGCCGTGGGAATCGATCACCAGCCTGCTCACCGAGGGGCTGGTCGCCCGGGGGGTCGACGTCACCCTGTTCGCGACGCTCGATTCGGTGACGGCGGCC
>DASVBE010000385.1:0-8837 GCA_036375995.1 Streptosporangiaceae bacterium
TGGCCGGCGACCGCATCTGCGCGCTGACCCGGTTCGACAGCGCAGCGCTCGGCTGGTTCGGCTTCCCGCGCACGCTGCCGGACTGACCGCGGCGGCGGCCGGGGCCGGCCGCCGCGGCCTCAGCTGGCGAAGTAGATCAGCCCGATGGTCACGCCGGACTTCGGGTCCATATCAGCACCGCGTAGCCGCCCTGCTCGTCGCCGTAGTGCGGGAACGTGACGGGCACCCGGCTCATCCCGAACACCCGCTCGTACCAGGCCGCGCTGGCCTCGACGTCCGACACGGTGGGGGAGAAGTGGTGGAAACCAGTCATCGCGGGCGGTGTTCCGGTCACGGCAGCTCCTTGATCCGGGCGTGCGGGCCGCGCCGGGCGGCCCGGAGGCTGCCCATGATGCCGCGCTCAGCCCGCTCTGACCATGCTCTGAACCGGCCCCGGAAGCCCGGCCGCTGCGCGATGGCCGGGCCGGCCGAAGGTAGCGTGGACGATATGACAGCAGATGCGTTCGCCACGGCGTCCGGGCTGGTCGAGCGGACCGCCGCGGCGTTCGTTTCCGGAGTTCCTGAAGATCCAGCCGACGACGGGTACTTCGGACCCGGCAGCGTCACCTGGCGGCTCGGGCGGGACCTTTCCGGCCCGGTTTCCGGGCTGCGCGCGCTGCTGATGCAGTCGCTGCACCCGCTGGCCATGGCCGGGGTCGACGAGCACAGCGGATGGCGGGAGGATCCGGTCGGGCGGCTCGCGGCCACGGCTGCGTACGTCACGATCGTGAGCTACGGGGCGAAGGCCGACGCCGAGCGCGCGGCGGCCCGGGTGCGCAAGATCCATACTCATGTCCGCGGCACCGACCCGGTGACCGGGCAGCCGTACGCCGCCGACGACCCGGCGCTGCTGCTGTGGGTGCACGCCGCGCTGGTCGACGCGGGCCTGGCCACGGCCGCGCTGCTGGGCAATCCGCTGAGCGACCAGGACGCGGACCGCTACGTCGCGGAGATGACCGCCGCCGCGGTGCTGGTCGGGATCCCGGAGGGGATGGCCCCGGACTCCGTCGCCGCGCTGGACGCCTACATCGCCTCGGTCCGGCCGGTGCTGCAGGCCAGCCCGGCGGCCCGCGAGTCGATGGCCTACCTGCTCGACCCGCCCGGCCTGGACGAGGACATCGCCGAGATCTGGCAGGACATCAGGGACGCGGCCGTGCTCGCGCTGCCCGCCTGGGCAAGGGAGCTGCACGGGTTCGCCGACCCGCCGCCGCTCACCCCGGAGCGGCGGACCGAGATCCGCCAGGCGCTGGGCGTGCTGGACGCGGTCCAGCTGGGCGAGCCCGGCGTGCTCGAGGCCCGGCAGCGGATCACCCTGCGGATGCGGAGCGCGGCCCGGTCATGAGCAACGCCGCACCACGGCGACGGGTCAGGAAGGCCGCCGCCGTCATTACCGCCAGCCTGCTCGCGGGCACCGCCGCCGTCACTGCCGTCCGCGCGGTCCGCCGCCGGCCATCGTCGCTGCGGCTCCGCCGCGGGCTGGCCGCGGCCGGCCTGGCCGTCCGCGGCGGGATGCGCTACGCGGCCAGCGCGCCGAAGCTGTTCGCCGCGGCCGGCGACACCCGCCAGGAACTCCGCCACGACCTGGCCCTGCAGACCGCCGAGGACGTCACCGAGACCCTCGGCGAGATGAAGGGCGTGCTGATGAAGCTCGGCCAGATGGCCAGCTTCATCGACGACGGGCTCAACCCGGCGGTCCGCAAGACGCTCAGCCGCCTTCAGGACAGCGTCCCGCCGATGAGCCAGGAACTGGCCGCCGGGATGATCACCGAGGAGTTCGGCCGCCCGCCGGAGCAGGTCTTCGCGCAGTGGGACCCGGAGCCGATCGCGGCCGCGTCGATCGGCCAGGTGCACCGGGCGATCACCAGGGACGGCCGCGCGGTCGCGGTGAAGGTGCAGTACCCGGGGATCGCCGAGACCATCGCCGCGGACCTGAACAACGCCGCGCTGCTGCGCCGGATGCTGCGCCTCGTCGCCCCGGCCCAGGACGTGGACGCGCTGCTGGACGAGCTGCGGGAGCGGGTCCGCGAGGAGCTCGACTACCGCCGCGAGGCGGCCAGCCAGCAGCGGATCGCCGCCTACTACCGCGGCCACCCGACGATCCACGTACCCGAGGTGATCCCCGGGCTGTCCACCCGGCGGATCGTGACCAGCGAGCTGGCCGGCGGGGTCCGGTTCGCCGAGCTGGCCACCTGGCCGCAGGAAGAGCGCGACCTGGCCGCGGAGACCATCTACCGGTTCGTGTTCCGCAGCCTGTACGAGGTGCAGGCGTTCAACGGCGACCCGCACCCCGGTAATTACCTGTTCCACCCCGGCGGGCGGGTGACGTTCCTGGACTTCGGGCTGGTCAAGCACTTCACCGGCGACGAGCTGTGGCCGCTCATGCAGATGGCCCGCCACCTGTGCGTGGAGCGCGACGAGGAGGGATTCCGGCGCAACCTGGAGCTGGCCGGTTTCCTCACCCCGGGCGCCCCGGTCAGCACCGAGCAGGTGATCGAGCGGCTGGCCGTGTTCTACGCCACGATCCGCACGCCCGGGGCGCTGACCATCACCGAGGACTACGCCTCGTCGGTGGTCCGCCAGTTCTTCGACGTGCGCAGCCCGCTCGCGCCGTACATGAAGGTGCCCCGCTCGTACGTCATCCTGCAGCGGATCAACCTGGGCCTGTTCGCTGTGCTCGGCCAGCTGCACGCGACCGCGGACTGGCGGCGGATCGCCGAGGAGATCTGGCCGTTCGTGCAGGCCCCGCCGTCCACCCCGATGGGGCACGCGGAGGCGGCGTGGCGGGCCGGCCGCCCCCGCCGCCCGGCTGCGGCCCCGGCTCAGGCCGGCGCCGGCTCGCCCTTCCCGGCGGCCGGACCGTCCCCGTCGGTGTAGGTATACGTGTAGGGGTTCTCGCGGACCTTGCTTTCCGGGATCTCCGGGTGCATGCCGTCGCGCCAGGCCTCCTCGCCCAGCTCGCCGCGCAGGTACTCGACCGTCTGCCCGACCGCGTCCCGGGCCTTGGCCAGGTCCTGGCCGACCAGCTGGTGGAAGTACTTCACCACCCGGCCGTTGATCACCACGGTGTGCACGTCGCCGCGCTGGGCCTGGAACGCCACGTGCCCGTACGGGTTCAGGATCGGGAACATGGCCGGCGACGCATCGTTCTTGATCAGCACGACGTCGGCCTTCTTGCCCGGCTCCAGGCTGCCGGTCACCCCGTCCAGGCCGAGCGCGGACGCGCCGCCGCGGGTGGCCCAGTCGACCACGGTCTCCGCGCGCAGCCGGCAGTGGGTGACGGTCTCGTCGCGGGCGTGCGCCTCCAGGTGATCGCGGGCCCGGTCCGCGCCGAGCGTGGTCCGCATCGCGGAGAACAGGTCCGCGCTCCACCACACGCTGGTGTCCATCGACAGCGACACCCGGATGCCGTGGTCGCGCAGCTTCCAGGTGGGCGGGTAGCCCTGCCCGGCGCTCTGCTCGCTCTCGGTGGACACCGACGCCGACCCGCCGGTGGCCGCGATCCGGTCGTAGGAGTCCGGGCTGAGCGTGGCGGCGTGCACGTAGATCGTCTCCGGGCCCATGAACCCGTGCTCGTGCATCAGCCGGATGCCGCTGTCGCCGGTGGCGCCCCGCACCCCGGCGTGCGTGGTCACCGGCACGGCCAGCTCGCGGGCTACCTCGAACGCGGCCTGCTCCGGAAACGCTGGATCCCCGGGCACATCGAAGGCCATCTGGAAGCCGAGCATGTCGCCCTTGCCGTCGAACCGGCGGACGTAGAAGTCGCGGAACTCCGGGGTGGCCGACCACTCCCACGGGCCCTGCTGGATGTTGCCGTAGGCCAGGATGAACCGGCCGGGGATCTCCTCCAGCGCGTCGGCGGCGGCCTCCGCGTGGTCGGTGGTCTGCAGGCCGTGCGACCAGTCCACGGTCGTGGTCACGCCCGAGTCGATGGCCTCCAGGGCGGACAGCAGGTTCCCGGCGTACACGTCCTGCGGCCGGAACGACTTGCCCCACTGCAGGTAGTACCAGACGAAGTACTGGGTCAGCGTCCAGTCCGCGCCGTAGCCGCGCATCGCGGTCTGCCACATATGCCGGTGCGTGTCGATCATGCCGGGCATGACGATACCGCCGGACGCGTCGATCTCGGCCGTGCCCTCGGGGACCGCGAGCCCGGGGCCGACCGCCGCGATCGTCTCGCCGGTGATCAGCACATCCGCGCCGGTCAGCACGGTGTGCGCGGCGTCCATCGTGAGCACGGTGGCGTTGCGGAACACCACCGGCCGGCCGGGGGAGAAGTCAGCTGCGGTCAGGTCAGGTGCTGTCATGCCGGGTCTCCGCTCCGCTCGTTCCGCCGCACTGCGGACATCTGTCCGTTACCCTCCCACGCGGCGGGAGCCGGATGTCAAGAGAGGATCAGCCGGCCGCCCGCCCACGGATCCAGCCGGCCGCGTCAGCCACGCAGCCGGGCCGCTCGTGCCAGGGCAGATGGCCCGCCCCGGGAACCACGCGGACCTCGGCGCCGGGCAGCAGCGCCGCGGTCTGCTCGCCCTGCCCGACCGGCATCGGGCTGCGCTCGCCGAGCACGAACACGGCCGGCGCGGTGATCTCCTTCAGGCGGCCGCCGAACCCCGCGTCCAGGTGCCCGGCGATCGAGCCGAACGTGCCCTCGTAGCAGGCCAGCGAGATCCGCATGCCGTCGGGCAGCGGCGGGGCGGCGGCCGGCTCGGCGAAGTAGCCGGGCCACAGCAGCCGCAGCGAGGCCAGCGCGTCGGCGTCCTTGGCGGCGGGGGTGGCCAGCCGGGCGTTGACCGCCTCCAGCTGGATCAGCGCGCTGCGGCTCAGCCGGGAGGCCAGCTCGGTGCCCATCTCGCCCACGCCGCCGTCGCCGACCGCGCCCAGCGGGTCGACGATGACCAGCCCGGCCACCCGGCCGGGGTGCGCCACGGCCAGGTGCAGGGCCAGGTGGCCGCCCCAGGAATGGCCGAGCACCACCGCGCGGTCCAGGCCCAGTCCGTCCAGCACGGCCACGGCGTCGGCGACGTGCTGCTCGACGGTGAACGGCCCGTCCTCGGCGGACGGCGGCAGGCCCCGCTGCTGGTAGCGGATGGACTGCCAGCCGTCCAGTTCCGGCGCGAGCAGGTCCATGTAGTCGGTCAGCGCCGGGCCGCCGTGCAGCAGGAGCAGCGCCGGCCCGGACCCGGTGTGCGAGCCTGCGACCGGGCCCGCCGGGGTAGCCGCGGTGAAGGGGGTCTCTTCGGGCATGGGGCCGACCATACCGCCCGGTTCCTGGCGCCGGAATGCGTGCGGCGGCGCGCTTCCGGCCCTCGCCGCGGCCCGGCCGGGCCGTCAGCCGCCGGCGGTGCAGGGCCGTCCCTGACCGGCCATCGTGCCGGCCGGGCACCACCAGGTCATCGCCTCGACGCCCAGCCGCCCGGCCCGCACCGCCGGGTCCGCGGACGCGGGCTGTTTTCGCGGCAGGGAAGGCGGGGTGAGATCATCGGGGCCATGACCGCGCGGATCGAGCAGATCGTCACGTCCGGCACGTTCTCCCTGGACGGCCAGGATTTCGCCGTGGATAACAACGTCTGGCTGGTGGGCGACGACCACGAGGTGGTGGTCATCGACGCGGCGCACGACGCCGCCGCGGTGCTGGCCGCGGTCGGCGGCCGCCGGCTTTCGGCGGTGGTGTGTACCCACGGCCACAACGACCACATCACCGCCGCCCCGGAGGTGGCCAGGCAGACCGGGGCACCGGTCCTGCTGCACCCGGACGACCTGGTGCTCTGGCGGCTGACGTACCCGGACCAGCTCCCCGACGGAGACCTCGGCCACGAGGAGGTCATCGAGATCGCGGGCACGCCGCTGCGGGTGCTGCACACGCCGGGCCACTCGCCGGGCAGCGTCTGCCTGTACGCGCCTGCGCTGGGCACGGTGTTCTCCGGGGACACCCTGTTCGAGGGCGGGCCCGGCGCCACCGGCCGGTCCTACTCGGACTACCCGACGATCATGACGTCGATCAGAACCGAGCTGATGGGCCTGCCGCCGGAGACCGTGGTGCGCACCGGGCACGGCCCGCAGACCACCATCGCCGCGGAGGCCCCGCGGTTCCACGGGTAGCGGCCGCCCTGATGCGGCCGTCGGAGCAGCGCACGCTGGCCGCGGTCCAGGCGGAGCTGACCCGGGCCGCCCGGTACGACGACGAGTCGGTGGTGCACGAGGTGTGGGCCCGGCAGCGCTACGACTGCGGCTGCGCGGGCACCCTCGGCCAGGCCCGGATCGCCGCCGTCACCGTGGCCTGGCACGAGGCCGGGCATGCGGTGGCCGCGCTGGCCACCGGGGCCAGGTTCAGCTCGGCCAGCATCCGGCACGGCCACCGCAGCGAGGGCCGGGTGCACGCCATCGAGGGCGGCGGCAGCCAGTCGTTCGTGATCGACGCGGCCGGCCAGATCGCCGAGCGGCTGCGCGCCTGGACCATGCTGGAGAAGGACGACGACCTGCGGGCCTGGCTGGCCACCTGGAAGGGCGACGGCGGCGACGCCCGCCGGTTCCGGGCCGGGCTGCCCGCCCGGTTCGCCGGGGACGAGGCCGCGGCCTGGCGGCACAGCGAGGCCGTGCTGCTGCCGCTGCGGCTGACGATCCGCCAGGTGGCCAGGGCCCTGCTCGTGCATCCCCGGCACCTGCCCTACCCGGTCATCGCCGGGCTGGCTCCAGTACGAACACCGGGATCACCCGGGAGGTCCTCTTCTGGTAGTCGGCGTACGGCGGGAAGGCGGCCACGGCCCGCTGCCACCACTGGTCCCGCTCCTCGCCGCTGATCTCCCGGGCGATCATCGGCTGGCGGACCGGGCCGTCCTGCAGTTCCACCGCGGGGTGGGCGCGGAAGTTGGCCACCCACTTCGGGTCCTGCGGGGCCCCGCCCTGGGAGCCGACCGCGAGATACCGCCCGTCGTGCTCCACCCGCATCAGCGGGGTCTTGCGCACCTTGCCGGTGACCGCACCGCGGTTGGTGATGACCACCACCGGCAGCCCGGTGTCCCGCAGCGTGGTGCCCTGCGTGCCGCCCGAGCTCTCGTACAGCTCCACCTGGTCCCTGACCCACTGGGCCGGGCTGGGCCCGTACTCTCCTTCGATCGTCATAACCGTAGTCAACACCCAGCCCCGTTACGGGGTTCCGGCCATCCACAGGCAGAACGGGTGCCCGGCCGGGTCGAGCAGCACCCGGACCAGCTCCTGCGGCTGGTATCCGGCCAGTACCGCCCCGCAGGCGACCGCGTGCCCGGTCGCCGCGGCCAGGTCGGTCACCTCGATGTCCAGGTGCGTCATCATCTGCGGGTCGCCGCCAGAGGCGGGCCACACCGGCCGGACGTAGGCGTCCTCGGTCTGGAACGACAGCCCGGCCCCGCCGCCATCCGGCCGCAGCGTCACCCAGCCGGGCTCGTCGGTGACCACCGGCCAGCCGAGCAGCCGCTGGTAGAACGCGGCCAGCTCGTTCGCGTCCGGCGCGTCCAGCACGGTCGCGGTCAGCTTCATCCACGGTCGCGTCATCGGCCCTCCTCCGTTTCCCCGCCGTCCAGCGCGGCACGGACCAGCCCGGCCAGGCCCACGGGCCAGATCTTCTCGGTCGTGGACTCCAGCTCGGCCAGCGACCACCAGCGCCAGGCGGCGATCCCGTCCGCGGTGTGCATCTCGTCCACGCCGGTGATCTCCCGGCCGGGCTCGGCCGTCCGCGCCAGGAACAGGCGCTCGTGCTGGCGCACCAGCCGGCCGTAGCCGAGCCGCAGCACGATCGTCCGCCGGTGGATCTCGCCGGCCAGGGTGATGTCGGTCCACCCGGTCTCCTCGGCCAGCTCGCGCCGCGCCCCGGTCCGGTAGTCCTCGCCTGGCTCCAGCCCGCCGCCGGGCGTGGACCAGTGCGGGCCGTTCGGCAGCGGGTCGTCGTACCGCATCAGCAGCACCCGCCCGTCCGGGTCGAGCAGGATCACCCGGCCGGCCCGGCGGAACGGCAGCCCGTCCCCGGCCGCATCCCCGTCGCCCGGGGCGCGATCCTGCGTGTCGGAAGGGCCGGCCATGATTCCCATTGTGCGACAGCCAGCGCCGCGGGCCCCGGGCCCCAGCCCCCATCCGAGCCCGCTGCAGAACCGGGTCCGGCCCGATCAGGAGATCGTCGCGGACCCCGGCCGGGGCACGCTGATGGGAAACCGCGGCTGCCTGCACGACGAGCACCGCCGTCTGCGCACCGCCCGGTGGCGGAGCAAGCTGTGGATCTGCTGCGTGCTCGAATGGCAGGGCGTGCGCCGCGACGTCATGCCGCCCGGCCGGTGGACGGCCCTGTTCTTCCTCGACGAGGCCACCGCGCTGGCCGCCGGGCACCGGCCCTGCGCCTACTGCCGCAACGACGACTACCAGGCCTACCGCCGGGCCTGGCAGCAGGCGGCCGGCCTGGCCGAACCGCCCCGTGCCGTCGAGATGGACGCCCAGCTGCACCCCGAGCGGGTGGACCGGACGACTAAGCGGCAGCGGACCACCCAGGTGCGGGCCGGCGACCTGCCCGACGGCGTGATGATCCGCCGCGACGGGCGGCTCTGGCTGCTGGGCGGCGGCCAGCTGCTCGAATGGTCTCATCGCGGCTACGCGGCCCGGAGCACGGTCCCCGGGCCTGAGCTGGTCGAAGTGCTCACCCCGCCGTCGTCGGTGGCCGTTCTCGCCCAGGGCTACCGGCCGCTGCTGCACCCTAGCGCGGGTTAACTGGCAAGCTGGCCGGCATGAAATACGTCCTCTTCTACACCTCGGCGCCGGACGTCGCGGCCAAGGCCGGGCCG
>DASVBE010000386.1:0-3560 GCA_036375995.1 Streptosporangiaceae bacterium
GGACCACCCCGGCACCCGCGCGGTGATCGTGGTGGACATCACCAGGGTCAGCGACTCCTGCGGCTACGGCGTACCGGTCATGGATCTCGTCGGCGAGCGCGACCTGCTCCGCCTGCACGCCGAGCACAAAGGCCCGGACGGCATGGTGGAGTACCGCGCCACGGTCAACGCCGCCAGCATCGACGGCCTACCTGGTCTGCCGGCCGCCGGCCGCTGACCGGCCATCGGCCCCTGACCGGCCGCCCGCCGCGCCCGGCCGGTAACCTCCGGTTGCGCCCGGCTGCCGAGCGCCGCCTCGGCGTCCTTCCGGAGCAGATGCCATCGCGCTCGCCCGTGGGCCCGCGGCCGGGCCGGGAATTAGCCGGGCGGATCAGGTGCCGGTGACCCCATCGGCCATTTCGCGCAGGATGTCGAGATGCCCGTTGTGCCGGGCGGTTTCCTCGACCAGATGGTGCAGGATCCACCGCAGCGTCAGCGGCTCGGTCCGCCACGACAGGGAACCGCGCGACTCCGTGTCCAGGTCCAGTCCCGCCACCAGCTCCCGGTAGCCGGCGCAGCTGTCCCGGTACTCGGCCAGCAGCTGCGCCAGCGGGATACCTGCGGCGATCCGCATCTCCCGGTCCGGGTCGTCGTCGGTCCACGGCGCCTCGTCGGACTTCGCCAGCAGGATCACGTCGAACCAGTAGTACTCCACCCAGCGCAGATGGCTGACCACCCCGGCGATCGTCATCAGCGGCGAGCCCGGCAGCGGCGCCCGGTGCGCGTCCTCCTCGCTCAGCCCGGCGCACTTCACGTGCACCGTGTCGCGCGCGTAGTCGAGCATCGTGGTCAGCACGGTCCGCTCGTCAAACGCCGCCGGGACATCGTCGGTACGGGTGAAACCCGCCAGGTCGTCGGCCACGGCCGGATCGTATCGGAGCCCGGAGCACGCGGCCGGCCAGGCCACCAGGTCCGCCTCCGGCGTGCCGCCGGGAAACAATGGTGGCCGGCGGCCGGAAAGGCCACAATGGTCAGCCATGAAGCGCAGGCCGAACAAATTCGTGCTCGCCGCCATCGGCGTGGTCCACCTCACCGTCGTCACGCTGACCTGGCGGGACATCCGCCAGCGGCCCGAGGACCAGATCCGCGGGAGCAAGAAGCTGTGGCGGGTGCTCAGCGCGGCCAACACCGCGGGCTCCGGCGCCTACTGGCTAGCCGGCCGCCGCCGCGCGCGTACCTGACCAGGCAAGCGCGGCCCGCCCCGCGCCCCAGGGCCCGCCCCGTCCCGCCGCTGATCGTCTCCAAGGGTTACGCAGCCGGGGGAGCGGGCCCCGCCCCAGCTGGGCTGGGCCGGGGTTCAGCGGTGGGCGAATACCTGTTGGCCTCGGCGGCCGAAGTGGCCAGGATGAGGGACGTGAGCGAGTCCTTCACGCTGAAGCTGGACGGGGCCGAACTGCACGGGGAGCGCTGGCCCGGGGACGGCCCGGTCCTCGTGCTGCTCCACGAAGGGGTCGCCGACCTCCGCGGCTGGCGGCAGACCGCGGAGATCCTGTCTGCCTCCGCCGACGTGGTCGCCTACGACCGGCGGGGGTACGGCCGGACCGGGCCCAGTACGGCGCCGTACACCCATGTCGACGATCTGCTGGCCGTCCTCGACCGGTTCACCGACGGGCCGGCGTGGCTGGTCGGCGCGTCGGCCGGGGGCGGGCTGGCGCTGGACACCGCGCTGCTTGCGCCGGAGCGGGTGGCCGGGCTGATCCTCATCGCGCCGGCGGTGACCGGGGCGCCCGAGCCGGAGATCGACCCGGCCACGCAGGTACTCAGCGACCTGCTCGACGAGGCCATCGACGCAAATGACGCCGCCGAGATCAACCGGCTGGAAACCTGGATCTGGCTGGACGGCCCGGCCCAGCCCGAGGGCCGGGTCGGCGGCCCGGCCCGGGACCTGGCGCTGGACATGAACGCCACCATCATCGGCTTCGGCGACTCAGAAGACCGGGGCGGATCCGACACCGGCGCGTGGGACCGGCTCGGCGAGATCCGGGTGCCGGTCACCGTGGCCTGCGGCGACCTGGACGTGCCGTTCCTGGTCAGCCGGTCCCGGGAGCTCGCCAGCCGGCTGCCGCGCGGCCAGCATGAGGTGCTGCCCGGCTTCGCCCATCAGCCTTACCTGGAACAACCCGCCCTGGTCGCGGAACTGATCACCGAGGCGATGGCCGCGGGCCGGCCACCCGGCTGAGGCGGGCCTTACCGGCCCGGCCCGCTTACGACTCTCCGTATACCTTCTTCAAGGCGGCGATGTCGAACTTGACCATCTTCATCATGGCCGCCGTCACCCGTGCGGACCTGGCCGGATCCGGGTCGCTGATCATGTCCATGAACACCGACGGGATGATCTGCCAGGACAGGCCGTACTTATCTTTCAGCCAGCCGCAGGCGACCTCCTGGCCGCCCTCGGACAGCGCGTTCCAGTAGTAGTCGACCTCGGCCTGGTCCTCGCACCACACCTGGAGCGAGATCGCCTCGTTGAAGGTGAACTGCGGCCCGCCGTTCAGCGCCACGAACGGCTGCCCGTTGATCTCGAACTCGACGGCCATCACCGAGCCGGCCGGCCCCGGCCCGGCCTCGCTGTACCGGCCGACACGGCCGATCCGGGAGTTCTTGAAGATGCTGGTGTAGTACTGCGCGGCCGCCTCGCCCTGGGTGTCGAACCACAGGCAGGTGGTGAACGGCTTGCTGGTCATGGGCCCCTCCCGGGTGTCACGGACTGCGCTCTCCCCCTTCCCGGCCGCCCCGGCACGGCAAACTCATCGCCGCTAGCATGACCGGCGATGAGCAACAAGCAGAGCACCAAAGAGCCGGGCGCCAATGGCCGGCCGGTGGTCGAGATCTTCACCGACGGCGCGTGCAAGGGCAATCCCGGGCCAGGCGGCTGGGGCGTGATCCTGCGGTACGGCACCAGGGAGAAGGAGATGTCGGGCAGCGACCCGGCCACGACCAACAACCGCATGGAGCTGATGGCCGCGATCATGGGCCTGGAGAGCCTGACCCGGCGGTCCGTGGTGAAGCTGCACACCGACAGCAGCTACGTGCTGCGCGGGATCACCGAGTGGGTGCCGGGCTGGAAGCGCAGCGGCTGGAAGACGAAGGACCGCAAGCCGGTCAAGAACGTCGACCTGTGGACTCGCCTGGACGAGGCGAACTCCCGGCACGACGTGGAGTGGACCTGGGTCCGCGGGCACGCCGGGCACCCGGAGAACGAACGGGCCGACGAGCTCGCCGTGCGCGGCGCGCTGGCCGCGGCCGGACAGTGACCGGCCAGGACGCACGGCTGACCATCCGGCGGGCGGGACCCGCGGACGCGGGATTCCTGGCGGACATGCTGGTCGAGGCGGCCAACTGGCGGCCGGAGGGGAAGCGGAGCCGGGCCGACACCCTGGCCGACCCGCTGCTCGGCCACTACATCGACGGCTGGCCGCGGCCCGGGGACCTGGGCCTGGTCGCCGAGCTCGGCGGGAAGCCCGCCGGGGCGGCCTGGCTGCGGTTCTTCCCGGCCAGCGACCCGGCCTACGGCTTCGTCG
>DASVBE010000026.1:0-12437 GCA_036375995.1 Streptosporangiaceae bacterium
CGCCGGGTCGCGTCGTCGGGGTCGGCCGCCATCGCCGCCAGCCGCTCGCGCAGCCGGGTGTGCAGCCGGTCGAAGACCCGGCGGTAGGCCAGGTCGGGGACCCACCGCGGCGCCTCCCGCTCGAACTGCTCGCGGAGCTCCATGTAGTGCTCAATGAGGTAGCGGTCGGCCGCGGTGAGAAACGTATTGAACAGCTCGGTGTGATGGCCGCTGGCGATGACCCCGCGCAGCGCCCGCCCGGCCAGCGGAGCCACGTCGACCGCCTCGACCACCCGGGTCAGCTCGGCGGCGAGAACCCGCTGCACATCCTCGTCCTTCAGCGTTCCGGCCACCGCCACCGCCAGGTCGGCGGCCCGGCCCGCGAACCGGGCCGCGTTGCCGCCGTCGGTCAGCCACACGGCCAGCCGCGGCACCAGCCCGGCCGACCGGATCCGCTCGGCGATCACGTCCTCGTTGAGGAAGTTCTCCTGCACGAACTGGCCGAGGGTGGCGGCGAACTGGTCCTTGCGTTCGACGATCAGCGCGGTGTGCGGGATCGGCAGGCCGAGCGGCCGGCGGAACAGGGCGGTCACCGCGAACCAGTCGGCCACGCCGCCCACCATCGACGCTTCCGCGCCGGCCTGCACGAAGCCGAGCAGGGTTCCGTGGGCGCCGACGGCGGTCACCACCGCAAAGACCACCGTGGCCCCGGCGAGCAGCGCGGTGGCCCGGCGGCGCGCCGCGGCGAGCTGACGTTTCCGCTCGGCCACCGACTCGCGGGCGAGCGCGGATACCGGCGCGCCGGGCGGGGGAACCGGCGAGGTTCCCGCCGCCCCGCCCCGGTCCGCCGGGCTGCGGGCCGCCTCGGCGGCGCTTTGCTTTGGCACAGTCTGCATGCTCACATGCCGGGGCCGGCGGCGCGCACCGCCCCGGCCGATAAGCGCGCCGCCCGCCTAGAGCGACGCCAGGAAGTCCAGCAGCAGCGCGGTCACCGCGGCAGGCTGCTCCTGCTGGACCCAGTGCCCGGCGGCGGGCACCAGGTACCGCCCGCGCAGTTCAGGGCAGACCCGGCCGAGGTTCTCCAGCACGCCGGGCACCTGGTAGGTCCCCCAGTCGGCCTCCCCCGCGATGAACGCGGCGGGCACGTCGATCGTCCGGCCCGCGAACCGCCTCAGGTCCGCGGCGGCCAGCCCGCTGGTCGCGCACCTGTACCACTGCAGGCCGCCCTGGAACCCGGTGCGGGCGAACTCCTCGCAGTACACGCCGAGCTCCGCCTCGGTCAGCCACGGGCACGCCGCGGCCTGCGCCGGCGGCGGCAGGTACGGCGCCACGGCCTGCGGCATCGTCGCCCCGCCGGGCATCACGTAATAGTCCGGCAGCCGGGCCAGCTCACCGGGGTTAAAGGAATTTAAGGGATACGGTTTGTTGCCCGGCCAGTCGCCGCTCTTGACGTGGAAGTAGGCGCGGAGGAAGTCATGCAGGCCCTGCGGCGGGCCGGCCATGTCCGCCGCGGCCCGCCGGGTCGAGTAGTACTCCTGGTAGTGCTGGCGCGGCGGGGTGAGCCGGCCGAGAGCGGCGTAAACGTCCGCGGCCGGCCCGGGCGCGGGGCCGGCCGGGGGCGGCCCGGCGAACGGCGCGCTCATCATGACCACCGAGGTGAAGACGCCGGGCCGGATCAGGGCGCAATGAGCCGCCACGGGCGAGCCGAAGTCGTGGCCGATGACCGCGGTGACGGAACCGTAATCCATCGAGAAGACCAGGCTGAGCAGGTCCTGCATGAGGCTGACGGGCCGGAACGAGGTGAGGTCCCCGTCGTAAGCCCCGTCCCAGCCGGTGGTGCGGCCGAAGCCGCGCTGGTCCGGCGCGACCACGCGGAAGCCGGCCGCGGCCAGGGCCGGCATGACCTTGCGCCAGGACCAGGCCAGCTCGGGGAACCCGTGCAGGAGCAGGACGAGAGGCCGGCCGGGCTCTTCGAAGCCGGCCTCCAGGACGTGCATCGCCATCCCGTTCACGTCCGGGACGAACCGGGACCGGACTCCCGGCGGCAGCAGGTGCCCGGGGAAGCCGGTCAGGCGCTGAACTGGCAGGGCAGGTGCTTGATGCCGTTGACGAAGCTGGACAGCAGCCGGTCCGGCTCGCCGGCCGTGATGTCCGGCACCCGGGTGAGCAGCTCGCGCAGCATGACCGTGATCTCGCGGCGGGCCAGGTGGGCGCCCAGGCAGAAGTGCGGCCCGGCCGCGCCGAAGCCGACCTGCGGGTTCGGCGAGCGCAGGATGTCGAACCGGTCGGGGTCGGGGAACACCGACTCGTCCCGGTTCGCCGAGTAGTAGCACAGCATGAACTTGTCGCCCTGGCGGTAGTCCTGCCCGCTCAGCGTGTAGTCCCGGGTCAGCGTGCGCCGCATGAACAGGACCGGCGAGGAGTAGCGGACGATTTCCTCGACCGCGCCGGCGATCCGGCCCTCGAAGTCCGCCAGCAGCAGCGCGCGCTGCTCGGGGAACTCGGTGAACAGCATGAGCGCGTGGGACAGGGCGTTGCGGGTGGTCTCGTTGCCCGCCACGACCAGCAGGATGAAGAACGAGGCGAGTTCCTGGCTGGTCAGCTGCTCGCCGTCGATGTTCGCGCTGACCAGCAGGGAGATCAGGTCCTCACCGGGCGCCTCGGCGCGGGCCGCGGCCAGGCTGGTGACCAGGTCGGTGAGCTCCTGCGCGGCGCCGAGCAGCTGGCCGACCGCCTGGTCCGGGTTCTCGCTGATGAACTCCGGGTCGGACCCGGACAGGATGATGTTGCTGTTGGCCAGCACCATGTCGTACTTGCTGTCGGGGATGCCGGCCATGTCGCAGATGATCTTCAGTGGCAGCCGGGCCGCGACCTGCGACACGAAGTCGCCGGGACCGGCCGCCAGCAGGCCGTCCACCACGCTGGCCGCCGCCTGGCGCACGTCCTCCTCGAACCGGGTGACCATCCGCCGGCTGAACGCACGGGAGACGATCCGGCGCAGCCGGGCGTGCCGCGGGTTATCCATGTTGATCATCGAGCCGAAGTACTCGTTGAACTCAGCCGGCAGGTCGGCGATGCTCGTCGCGCCCTGCCCGGAGCAGAACGCCTCGGTGTTCTTGCTCGCCTCGACCACGTCGGCGTAGCTGACCAGGGCGTAGTAGCCCCGGGGGTTCACCGCGAACGGGGCCTCGGGCTCGGTGAAGAACTGCGGCCGCCCCTGGGCGCGCAGAACCGCGAACGCCGCGGAGCGCTCGGGGAGCGGCAGGCCCCAGAACTCAATAGCCGACAGGTCAATCCCGGCAACAGTCATCCCCAGAAGCCTTCCGCGAGAACGTGTTCCAACTTCATCATGACGCCCGGCCCGGTGACTAGATTCAGCGCCCATCGTGAGGGTAGCGACGGCGGCATGCGGCTGACAGAGACCCTCTCCATGCTCAGGGTGGCCCGGCCGCCGGCCCCGTACGGGGCCGGCCGGCTGGCCCGCTGCTACAGCATCGAGGACGTGGCCCGGGTCGCCCGGCGGCGGCTGCCGCTGGGCGCCCGGGCCTACCTGGAGGGCGGCGGGGAAGGCGAGTACACCCTGCGGCGCAACCGGGCCGCGTTCGACCCGCTGGAGTTCCTGCCCCGCCAGCCGCGCGAGGTCAGCGAGGTGGACACCGCCGTGACCGTGCTCGGCGAGCGGATCCCGCTGCCCATCGTGCTGTCGCCGGTCGGCGCGCCGCGGATGTTCCACCACGAAGGCGAGCTGGCGGTCGCCCGCGCCGCCCGGCACGCGGGCCTCCCCTACGGGCTGTCCACCCTGGCCACGACCGCGGTGGAGGACGTCGCGGCGCAGACCGGGACGCCGCTGTGGTTCCAGCTGTACGTATGGGGCGACCGCGGGGCGATCAAGGAGGCGGTTGCCCGGGCCAAGGCGGCCGGGTTCCGCGCGCTGCTGTTCAGCCTGGACACCACGGTTCGCTCCAAGCGCGAGCGGGAGAAGCAAGCGGGGCTGGAGCTGCCCACCCCGGACCTGCGGGTGACCACGCTGCTGGAAGGCGCCCTGCACCCGGGCTGGTCCTGGCACTTCATGACCTCCCCGGCGATCAGCTTCCCCAACATCGGGCCGCCGGACCAGCGGTCGCTGTCGGTCATGCCGGACATGTTCGACGGCACGGTCAGCTGGCGGGACCTGGACTGGATCCGCGAGCTGTGGGACGGGCCGATCCTGGCCAAGGGCGTGCTCCGTCCCGAGGAGGCCATCGCCGCGGCCGAGCACGGACTGGACGGGGTGATCGTCAGCAATCACGGCGGCCGGCAGCTCGACCACCTGCCCGCCACCATCGACGTCCTGCCCGGCATTGCCGACGCGGCCGGGGACCGGCTGGAGGTCCTGGTCGACTCCGGCTTCCGGCGCGGCAGTGACATCGCGGCCGCGCTCGCGCTGGGCGCCCGCGCCGTGCTGATCGGCCGCGCGCACCTGTACGGGCTGGCCGCCGCGGGCGAGGCCGGCGTGCGGCACTGCATCGACATCCTGGCCGATGAGCTGCGGATGACCATGCAGCTGTGCGGCGCCAGGACCATTGCCGAGCTGGAGCCCAGCCTGATCCGCCGCCGCGCGCCCGCGGCGGGCTAGTGCTCAGCGGGGGCTAGCTTGCGGGCGACCGCGAGCGCCCACGGGATGCTGAGCAGGGCCGCGCCGGCCGGGAACGCTTCATGATCTGCGCAGGCGCTAATCTCGGCATCGCGGGAACGGGGACATCATGAGCCTGCGGACCAGATTGTTCGCGCTGATCTACGACCGGCAGCTCGCCAGGGCCGAGGACGCCGGGCTGCGCGCGATGCGGCAACGGCTGCTCGCCGGGGCCAGCGGTGACGTGCTGGAGATCGGCGGCGGGACCGGGGCGAACCTGCCCTGCTACGGCCCGGCCGTCGGGTCGCTGACGATCACCGAGCCGGAGCCGCCTATGCTGCGGCGGCTGGAGCGCCGGGTCCGCGAGCACAGTGCGCTCAGGCACGGGCCGGCCACCCGGGTGCTCCGCGCGCCCGCCGAGGACCTTCCGTTCGAGGACGGCAGCTTCGATACGGCCGTCTCCACGCTGGTCCTGTGCGGAGTCGGCGACCAGCCCCGGGCCCTGCGGGAGCTGCGCCGGGTGCTGCGGCCCGGTGGCCGGCTGCTGTTCCTCGAGCACGTGCGGTCCGCGGACCCGGGCACGGCCCGGCTGCAGGACCGGGTGAACTGGCTCAACCGGCTGATGGTGGGCTGTGACTGCAACCGCCGCACGCTCGACGCGATCCGGCGCAGCGGCTTCACCGTCACCGAAGTGGAGCACACGGCCCTGCCGAAGGCCCCGGCCTACGTGCGCCCCACGATCCTGGGCAGCGCCGCGCGGTCAGCCTGAACTGGCCAGGTGCCGCGCGAGCTCACCGGTCACCTCACGTGCGTCGTCCTCGATGCCGCAGATGAACGTGGACTTGCGGCGGCGCAGCACGGGCAGGCCCAGCGCGTACAGCCCCGGGCTGCCGGTCACTGCGCCGCCCTCGTGCTGCAGCTGGCCCTTGGCGTCGACCACGGGCACGCCGAGCCAGCTGTAGTCGGGCCGGAACCCCGTCGCCCACACGATCGTCCGGATCTCACCGCTCGCCAGGTCCAGCTGGAGCCGTGACCGCTCGGGCACCCGGGTGGGCTCGAAGCGCTCGGGCGGCCCGACCTCGGCGGCGCACCCGTCCGCCGTGGCCCACTCGTCGAACGTGCCGAGCAGGCGCTCCATCTTGAGGTCGGACAGCGAGATCACGTTGCGCAGGCCACCGGAGAACAGCGCGCGGCCGTCCCGGACCGCGGCCAGGCGGCCGACCAGCTCGACGCCCATCGAGGTGAGCTCGTTGAGGCCGAGCGTGGCCCGCCCGGGTGTCCCGGCCAGCTGGGGCGACGGCAGGCGCCGGGCCCGCTCGAGGTCCTCGACCTCGTCGTGCCGCTGGTCCCAGACGCCCGAGGCGTCCATCCACCAGAGCACGTCGCGGCCGCGGTAGGTGCGCGGCAGCCGGACGTGCTCGCCAACCGAGAGCGTGACCGGCCGGCCCGACTGCCGCAGCTCGGCGGCCAGCTGCACGCCGGTCGCCGAGCCCCCGACGACGAGCACGCCGCCGTCGGGGACCTGGGCCGGGCCGCGATAGCGCAGCGGCGTCAGCTGAACGACCCCCGCCGGTACCGCCTCGCTCAGAGGCGGCACCGACGGCAGGTTGCACGCACCGCTGGCGATCACGACCGTGCGGGAGTGAATCTCGCCCCCGCTGTGCGTGATCATGAAGCCACCGCCGGCCGACCGTACCGAGGTGACGGTCACGCCGGTCCGCACTGGGGCACCCGAGACCTTGGCGAACGCCTCGATGAAGTCGGCTACCTCGCCCATTGTCATGTAGCCGTCCGGGTCCTGGCCCTCATAGCGAAGGCCCGGCAGCCGGCTCTGAAAATTGGGCGTGAGCAGCCGCAGCGAGTCCCAGCGCTCGTTCCGCCAGGAGTTCGCGACCTCACCGCGCTCCAGCACGACATGGTCGATCGACCGGTCGCTGAGGAAGTAACTCGCGGCGAGGCCCGCGTGCCCCGCGCCGATAACGACCGCGGCAGTGCGTTCTATGACCGGTCCCTCAGGCGACTTCGACGGTGATGTTCGTCGGGTTCGACAGGGCGTCGAACACGGCGGACCGCTTCTGCGACTGGGCGACCAGCGCCTCGATCTCCTGCTTCGACGCGTCCGCGTCGATGGTGAAGGTGACCTTGATGTCGTTGAAGCCGTTGCGGACGTCGCTGTCCGCCCCGAGGATCCCGCGGATGTCGTGCGCGCCCTCGAGCTTCGACTCGACCGAGCGCAGCTGGATGCCGCGGTTCTCGGCGACCGACGCCACGCCGGCCGTCAGGCAGCTGGCCAGGCCGACGAGCAGGTACTCGATCGGCGTGATGCCGTTGTCGGTGGCCGCGAAGATCGCGGGGTGGTCGGCCTCGAACACCGACTCGGCCTGGTGGTTCTGCTCTTCGCCCAGGCCGAAGAAGCTCTCGACCTTGATCTGGCTGTGCACGCCGCTCTGCCACGAGGCGGACGCACGCCAGGTGAACTGGGCGGCCTCGGGCGCACCCTTGAGCACCTCGCGCGCGTCAAGCAGCGCCTGGACGTTCACTCCGTTGGTAACTGCAGTCATTTCTGAGTCTCCTCGACCCTTCCCCGGGGGATATCCCTACTTGGCTGGTCGAGATTATACTGACCACCGGGATACCATGGCCCCCATGTCAGAGCTAGCCCCGGCGGCGGCCGGCTCAGTCGGCACTGTCGAAACACAATACGTTGATCTGCCCGATCCGGTTCAACTGGACTGCGGACGGGAGCTGTTTCCCGTGCGCGTGGCCTACGAGACCTACGGCACCCTGTCCCCCCAGCGCGACAACGTCATCCTGGTCTGCCACGCCCTCAGCGGCGACGCCCACGCGGCCGGCTACGCGACGATGCCACCCGCGGAGAGCACCCGCGACGGGTTCGGCGCGGACGACCGTGACGGCTCCGTCCGCAAGGGCCTGGGCTGGTGGGACGGGATGATCGGCCCCGGCAAGGCGTTCGACACCGATCACTACTTCGTCGTCTCCACGAACCTGCTCGGCGGCTGCCGCGGGACAACCGGGCCGTCGTCGGCCAACCCGGCGACCGGCCAGCCGTACGGGCCGGACTTCCCGGTGATCACCGTCGCGGACATGGTCAGGACCGAGCGGGCGTTCCTGGACACGCTGGGCATCGAGCGGCTGGCCGCGGTGGCCGGCGGCTCGCTCGGCGGGATGCAGGCGTACGAGTGGGCGGTCCGCTACCCGGACCACGTCGACTCCATCGTGGCGATCGCCAGCACGCACGCCCTGCACCCCCAGGGCGTGGCCTGGAACGCGATCGCGCGCGAGTCGATCATGGGCGACCCGGCCTGGCAGGGCGGCCGCTACTACGGCACGGGCCGCGCGCCCGACGCCGGCATGGGCGTGGCCCGGATGGTCGGCCACATCACCTACCTGTCCGCGCCGGGCCTGGAGGGCAAGTTCGGCCGGCGGCTCCAGTTCGCCGACGACATCCGGTACACGATGACCGAGCCGGAGTTCGAGGTGGAGAGCTACCTGCGCCACCAGGCCGCCTCGTTCGTCAAGCGGTTCGACGCCAACACCTACCTGTACACGTCGCGCGCGCTGACCTACTTCGACCTGGCCCGCCAGTACGGCAGCGGGTCGCTGAAGGATGCGCTCAGGGACGTCTCCGCGCGGACGCTGCTGATCGCCTTCAGCTCCGACTGGCTGTACCCCCCGTCCGCGTCCGCCGACGTCGAGGAGGCGCTCAGGTCCCTCGGCAAGCCGGCCGAGTTGCACGTGATCGAGGCCCCGTACGGCCACGACTGCTTCCTGCTCGAGGAGGCACGCCAGATCCCGATTATCCGCCGGTTCCTGGCCGAGGGCAGGATGGGCGGATGATGTCCAGGAAGAGGCCCGCGTGAACGGCCACCCGTCCCGTCCTGAGGAAGACCGCGAGTTCGGCTTCGAGACCCGGCAGCTGCACGCCGGGCAACGGCCCGACCCGAACACGGGCGCCCGGGCGGTGCCGATCTTCCAGACGACCAGCTACGTGTTCGAGGACCCGGAGTCCGCGGCCGCCTACTTCAACCTGCAGGAGTACGGGAACACGTACTCGCGCATCATGAACCCGACCGTGGCGGTGTTCGAGGAGCGGGTGGCGAACCTCGAGGGCGGCTGCGGCGCGGTGGCGTTCGCCAGCGGGATCGCCGCGCAGGCCGCCGCGCTCTTCACGCTGCTGGAGCCGGGGGACCACGTCGTCTCGTCCACGGCGCTCTACGGCGGCACGGTGAACCAGTTCAAGCACCTGCTGAGGAAGATGAACGTCGAGCTGACCTGGGTCGATCCCGACGATCTGGACGCGTGGCGGCAGGCGGTCCGCCCCACGACAAAGGCGTTCTTCGGCGAGACGATCGGCAACCCGGCCGGCAACGTGCTGGACATCGAGGCCGTGGCGGAGATCGCGCACGCCCACGGGCTGCCGCTGATCGTGGACAACACGTTCGCGACGCCGTACCTGTGCCGCCCCATCGAATGGGGCGCCGACATCGTGATCCACTCCGCGACCAAGTTCATCGGCGGCCACGGCACCAGCATCGGCGGCGTGGTCACCGAGTCCGGCCTGTTCAACTGGTCCAACGGCCGGTTCCCGGTCGTCGCGGATCCCTCGCCGGCCTACCATGGCCTGCAGTTCCACGAGACGTTCGGGACGTACGGCTACCTGATGAAGCTGCGGGCCGAGAGCCTGCGTGACCTCGGCGCGGCGATGTCGCCGTTCAACGCCTTCCTGTTCCTGCAGGGGCTCGAGACGCTGTCGCTGCGGATGGAGCGCCACGTGGCGAACGCCCAGGCGGTCGCGGCGTTCCTGGAGTCCCACCAGCTCGCGTCGAAGGTGACCTACCCCGGCCTGCCGGGGAGCAGATACGAGCCGCTCGTGGCGAAGTACCTGCCCCGCGGGGCCGGGGCGGTGTTCTCGTTCGACTGCGCTGGCGGCCGGGCCGGCGGGCAGCAGCTCATCAGCGGCGTGCGGCTCTGGTCCCACCTGGCCAACGTCGGCGACGCGAAGAGCCTGATCATCCACCCGGCCAGCACGACGCACCGCCAGCTGAGCGACCAGGAGCTGCAGGCGGCCGGCGTCGGGCCCGGGTCGATCCGGCTGTCGGTGGGCACGGAAACGCCCGGGGACCTGATCTGGGACCTGGAACAGGGCTTCGCGTGCGTCACCGCGACAGCCGAGGCGGCGGACGCGGAGGTAGCGACGGCATGACCGACCTCAGCCGGTATCAGGATCCGCTGACGATCCAGCGCGTGCTGCACACCGCCCGCACGGTCGCGATCGTGGGGCTGTCCGCGAACCCGCTGCGGGCCAGCTACTTCGTCGGGTACTACCTGCAGCGGCATGGTTACCAGGTCATCCCGGTCAACCCCCGCGAGACCGAGATCCTCGGCGAGAAGTGCTACCCGGGCCTGCCGGACGTCCCCGTTCACGTGGACGTGGTGGACGTCTTCCGCACGCCGGACGCGGTGCCCGCGATCGCGCGGGAGGCGGTGGAAACCGGGGCCGGCGCCCTGTGGTGCCAGTTCGGCGTGATCAGCGAGGAAGGCGCGCAGATCGCCGTGGACGGCGGGCTGCCGGTGGTCATGGACCGCTGCCTCAAGATCGAGCATGCGCGCTACCTGGGCCGGATGCACTGGCTCGGCTTCAGCACGCAGCGCATCACGTCGGTACGGACCGGGCTCCAGTAACGCGGGGCTCGAGGCTCAGGAACTCGCCGTACCGGCGGGCGGCCTCCTGCAGGGCGCTGATCTGCGCGGGCGACAGGACCCGGTAAGGCTGCAGATCGAACCGCACCTGGTCGCCGGTGACCGTGCGCTTCACGGCGGCGGCGAGCTGCGCGCCGGCCAGGGCCATGCCGATGGCGGTTTCCCTGGTGCGGGGAACGTGCCCGGCGGCGTCGAGCATCCAGCGGGAGTCCTGGTATCCGCGGTAGGTCTCGTCCAGGATCTGCAGCAGGTGGCCCGCGGGCTCCTGCGGCCCGCGGGGCGGCTCCTCGCCGGGCGCGTGCCAGAACGTGCGGCCGTCGTGCCCGAACGAGCCGAGTTTGTCCCGCACCTGGGCCAGGCCGGCCCGCACGTCGGCGACGGTGAGGCTGGCCCAGTAGGCGAGGTCCCGTTCGGTCGCCGGGCCGTGCCCGGTGAAATAGCGCAGGGCGATCTCGGCCAGGGCCTCGTCGCGACCGAGGCGGCGCGGGCTGGGCACGCGCCGGCCCATCAGCGCGTAGGTGTGCTCGCCGCCGGCCACCGGCCCGCTGCAGATCAGGCCCTCCAGCTCGGCGTGCATCACCAGCATCATGACCATGTGGCCGCTGCCGTCGAGGCCGGCCTGCCGCAGTTCCCCGGCCAGTTCCGTGCGGGTGAGGTGCCCCCGGCGGTCCAGAATGCCGATGAGGGTGACGAGCGCCGGGCCGATCGAGTGCTCGTCCAGGCCGTGCATGCTGCGCAGCACCCGGCGGGTGACCTGCCGCAGCCGCGGGCCGGTCAGGTCCAGGAGCCAGGCAATGTCCGCGGCCCGGGCGAAGTGCCAGGTGGGCCGCAGCACGTGGGTGCGGACGATAGCGCCGTCATCGAGCCGGGCAGCCAGATCGGCCCGGTCCGCATTCTCGGTTCGGGCGGCTACCGCCCAGGCGGCCTGGCTGGGGTTCTCGGCCTGCACCGCCAGCAGCGAGCCGACGACCTCGTCCGCCGACTCTGCGTGCGGCCGGGCCAGGCGCTGCGTGCGCAGCCGCCAGCGGGCAATGTCGAGATCCTGCACCGGCGCCTCCCTCCCTGCCCCAGGCAGGTTAGCGGGAGGCGCCGACCTTACGGCCTATCGCTGGTCCCCGCGCAGGCCGGCCAGGAGCTCCACGCTGCGGCGCTGCGCGTAGTTCATGTCGCTCACCACGCCGGCCACGCGCCGCGCGATCCGCGAGATCCTCATTGCCGTTCTCCTCTCTGTTCCGCCGCCACTGCGGCCATATCCTGAGCATCGCCGTAAGACCCCGGCGCGCCATCGGACGGATGCCTTACTTCCGGGCGGGACCCGGCTTAGGCGGGCGCTTAGCCGGCTTGATCCGTTGCGGGCTAGCGTGAAGCTCCATGACCACCGACCTCGATCACCTCGCCATCGGCACGCCAGCCCTGACGGACGGCTGGGAGCTGTTCGGCGGCCTTCTCGGCGGGACCTGGGCCTACGGCGGCGACTCCCCCGGGTACTGGTGGGGCCAGCTGGAGTTCGCCACCGGCCCGAAGATCGAGCTGCTGACCCCCACCGGCGGCCCGGACGCCGCGTTTCTCGAGCGCTTCCTGGCCAGCCGCGGCGCGGGCCCGCACCACTTCAACTTCCTTGTCTCCGACATCACGGAGGCGCTGGCCAGGACCCGGGCGTTCGGGATCGAGCCGGTCGGCGTCAGCCTGGACAACCCCCGCTGGAAGGAAGCCTTCCTGCACCCGCGCCAGGCGCACGGCATCGTCATCCAGCTGGCCCAGCAGGAGGGATCCCCGGTCTCCCCGCCGCCCGCCGGGCTGCCCGGGCCGGGCCCGGCGGCCGGCTTCAGCCTGATCGAGCACCACGTCGGTGACCTCGACGGCGCGGTCCGGCTGTTCCGCGACGTTCTTGAAGGTCAGCACAGTCCCGACGGCCAGCCGGGCCCGGCCCGCGCCGGGACCGCGGAGCTGACCTGGCCCGGCGGCAAGCGGATCCGGCTGGTGCACGAGGACGGCCTGCCGCTGGGCGGCGGGCTGCACCACATCGGCTTCACCCGCACCGCCGGGGAGTTCAGCGCCCAGGACCGCGAGCGTGCGGGCCTGCTGGCCAAGCGCCTCGGCGTGGGCCTGGAGCTGGGCCGCTAGG
>DASVBE010000050.1:0-2408 GCA_036375995.1 Streptosporangiaceae bacterium
CGTCGAGATCGCAGACAGCGCGCAGCCGCGGGGAAAGATCCATGGCGCAGACGTTACCCGAGCGAGCTCCCCCCGAGCCCTCCGGTCCCGCCCGGTCTCCGCCTCCGTTCCCACACCGGCCCGCCTCCGGGCCGCCTCCGCCTCCGGGCCGCCTCCGCCTCCGGCCCGCCTCCGCCTCCGGGCCGCCTCCGCCTCCGGGCCGCCTCCGCCTCCGGGCCGCCTCCGCCTCCGGGCCGCCTCCGCCTCCGGCCCGCCTCCGCCTCCGGTTCCGGCGCCGAGTTGTCCATGCACCCGTGTACGAGATACTCAACCTCTCAAGCCTCACCGCTCCCACGTGCACCATTTCGAGTCAATGAGTGGAAACGGCCAACCGTCGCAATGTGGCGTTGCGCCGGTCAGGTGAGCGTTCCAAAATTAGGTGTGTTTACGGTGTGGCGGGGGGCGTTAGCGTGTCATGCGGGGTGGTGGCGGCTGCGGGCGGGGGGATGGTGATGCCGTGGCGGGCGGCGTAGCCGCGCAGGTCGTCCAGGGTGCGCAAGGTGATGGCGGGGGGCGGGGCGGCGGGCGGGTGCTTGCTGGGGGGCAGGGCGGCGAGCAGGGCGGCGGTGCGGGTGGTGGCGTGGCTGATGGTGGTGCCGTGGGTGCCGAGCAGGGCGCCGATGACGGGGGGCGGCAGGTCCAGGTGGGCGCGGAGCCGGGTGGCGAGCAGGTGGCCGGGCAGGGTGAGCTTGCGGTTCCAGCCGCCGCCGCGGGCGGCGGGGGTGCGGGGGCGGCCGGTGCGCAGGTAGCGGTGCTGCTCGCGGTGGGCGCGGGACGGGAGGTCCAGGGCGGCGGCCAGGGCGTCCAGGGCGGCGGGGTCCAGGCCGGTCAGAGCGGGGTGGTTCAGGGCGGCGGGGTCGCACAGGCCGGGCGGGGCCGGCGGCGGCGGGGGCGGCGGCGCGGGCCGCGGGACGGGCAGCAGGGCGTAGTTCCACTCGCCGTGGAAGCCGTGCCGGGTTAACGCGCGGGCTTCGAGGTCAGCCATCCGGGCGTCGCTGATCTTGGTCCCGGCGGGGCAGGAGCCGGCGTCCAGCACGGCGGTGACGGTCAGCCCGGTGGCGGTGGTGACCGCGCCGATGGTGTTCACCACGACGTCGTGGCTGGTCAGCGGGCGGCCGCGCCAGGCCAGGGTGATCTGGGAGAACAGCCGGTGCTCGATCTGGTTCCACTTCGATGTGCCCGGCGGGAAGTGGCACACGGTGATCTGCAGGCCGGTGTCCTGCGCGAGCGCCGCCAGCCCGGCCTTCCAGGCCCGGTTGCGCCACCCGTTGGACCCGCCCGCGTCGCAGGTCACCAGCAGCCGGGCCGCGCCGGGATAGGCGTCCTTGCCGATCAGGTCCCACCAGCGGCGGATGGACTCCACCGCCAGCGCCGCGGTGTTGTGATCGGTGCCCACGTTGACGAACCCGGTGTTCGCGGCCACGTCGTAGATGCCGTACGGGATCGCGTGCCCGCCGTCCCGGTCCGCGAAGTCATGCGAGCGGACCTTCACCGGGTCGCCGGCCGGCCGCCACTCGGCCCCGCCCTGGGCGTACTCCCCGACGTTCTCCTTTTTCTTGGCGTCCACGCTGATCACCGGCTGCCCCGCTGCCAGGTGCTCCTTGGCCTGGGCGGCGATGTACCGGAACTGGGCGTCCCGGTCCGGGTGCCGCTTCCCCTCGGTGACCTTGGCGTTGGCCTGGGTGGAGAACCCCTGCTGCCGCAGCAGCCGCCACGCGGTCTGCGGGCTGCAGCCGTGCCCCTGCCGCCGCAGCTCCCCGGACAGGCGCTTCACGCTCTTGGTCGTCCACAAAAGCGGCGACTCCGGATCCCCCCGCGAGGAATCGGCCACCAGCGCCAGCAGCGCCGGCACCAGCCCCGGATCAGCATCGGACAGCGGCCTGCGGCCCGCTCCCGGACGGCGGACCCGCCCCCGCGGCGCGACCTCGCCTGAGCCCAGCTCCTCCGCGCCGTCCGCGACCGTCTGCCACGACGCCCCGGACAGCCTGGCCACCGCACCGATCCCGCCGTCCCCGGCCGCCCGCGCCACCGCCCCCAGCACCAGCCGCCGCGCCTTCTCATCCAGCTCCGGCAGCAGCAACTCCAGCTCCGGCCCCATCGCCGTCACAAGCTCCCTGTTCAGGCCCATACCAGCATCCTGGCACGCGACACGCCCAGAACTCAGGTAAATGCGGAACGCTTACAGGACCGTTGCGATGTCACATTGCGACGGTTTACCTCCGGCGGTAGCGCCCCCCGGACAGGGGCCGGCGACACTGCAGGGATGGATGGTGCTGATGTGACGCACGTGGTTGATGGTGCAGGTCGGGGGGTTCGCTCTGCTGGGGGTTCGCTCTGCTGGGGGTTCGCCTTGCTGGGGTTCGCTCTGC
>DASVBE010000101.1:0-3825 GCA_036375995.1 Streptosporangiaceae bacterium
GCGGGCCGCTGGAGAGGCGCTGCCTTCCCTCCTCGCTCCCTCGGCGCTCCTTCGTCGCGCCTCATCGCTCGTCAGGAAAACAGCGCCGGCGGCACCTCCGCTCGCATAGGTCGGCCTGGCGGCCGACGGCCCGCGCCCCAGATTCCGTAATGTTTCCTGCATGATCGACCGATACGCCGGGCGGCTCGCCCGGGCCCGGGAGCTCACCGCGGCCCGGGGCGCCGCCGCTGCGCTGATCACGGGCCTGGTGAACGTCCGCTACCTGACCGGCCTGGCCAGTTCCAACGCCGCGCTGCTGATCCCGGCCGGCGGGGACCCGGTGCTAGCCACCGACTCCCGGTACGCGCCCATCGCCCGGCGCGACTGCCCGGACCTGGAGCTGGTCACCGACCGGAACACGGCGCCCGCGCTGATCGCGGTGGCCGCCGCCCGCGGGCTGGCCCCGGTCGCGGTCGAGGAGCACCACCTGACCGTGGAGCAGTACCGCGAGCTGGCCGGGGAGCGGGAACTGACCGCGGCCGGGCGGCTGGTCGAGGAGCTGCGCACGGTCAAGGACGAGGACGAGATCGCGCTGCTGCGGCGGGCCTGCGAGATCACCGACGATTCGCTGGCCGCGGCGCTGGCGCAGGTCCGGCCCGGGCTGACCGAGCGGCAGCTGGCGCTCGTGCTGGAGCGGGAGATGACCGACCGCGGCGCGGACAAGCCGGCCTTCGACACGATCGTGGCCAGCGGGCCGAACGGGGACACCCCGCATCACTCGCCCGGCGGCCGCCCGCTGGCGGACGGCGACCTGATCACGATCGACTGCGGGGCCCGTTTCGGCGGCTACCACGCCGACCTGACCAGGACCGTCGCACTCGGCCCGCCTGCGGCCTGGCAGCGCGACCTGTACGTGCTCGTCGCCGCGGCGCAGCAGGCCGGGATCCAGGCCGCGGCCGACGGCGCGGGCACCGCCGCGGTGGACGCGGCGGCCAGGGACGTGATCGCCGCGGCCGGGCACGGCGCGCACTTCGGCCACGGCCTCGGGCACGGCGTGGGCCTGGAGATCCACGAGGCCCCCATGCTGAGCGCCGTAGGGACCGGTAGACTCGCGTGCGGCGTTCCCGTCACCGTCGAGCCCGGCGTCTACCTGCCGGGCAAGGGCGGCGTCAGGATCGAGGACACCCTGGTGGTGCGGGCCGGCCCGGGCGCGGCCGAGCTGCTCACCACGAGCACCAGGGACCTGCTCGTCCTGTAGCCAGGACACCCGCCCCGCAGCAAGCAACCCCCGCAGGAGAAACGGCAAACCGTGGCCACGACCAACGACCTGAAGAACGGCATGACCCTCAACCTCGACGGCCAGCTCTGGGGGGTGGTGGACTTCCAGCACGTCAAGCCGGGCAAGGGCGGCGCGTTCGTGCGCACCAAGCTGAAGAACGTGATGACGGGCAAGGTCGTCGACCGCACCTTCAACGCCGGGGTCAAGGTCGAGGTGGCCAACGTCGACAAGCGGGAGATGCAGTACCTGTACCGCGAGGGCGAGGACTTCGTCTTCATGGACACCCAGGATTACGACCAGCCGCGGATCCCGGCCGCCACGGTCGGCGGCGCCGCCGACTACCTGCTCGAAGAGCAGATGGCCACGATCGCGTTCAACGACGGCACCCCGCTGTACGTGGAGCTGCCCGCCGCGGTCGAGCTGACCGTCTCGCAGACCGACCCCGGCCTGCAGGGCGACCGGTCCACCGGCGGCACCAAGCCCGCCACCCTGGAGACCGGCGCCCAGGTCCAGGTCCCGCTGTTCATCACCACCGGCGAGAAGATCCGGGTGGATACCCGCACCGGCGACTACCTCGGCCGGGCGTGAGGCCACCGCAGGCTCGCCCGCGGATCACCCGCCCTCGTCCTCGCTGCCGTGCCCGCCGTGCCCGCCCGCAGTAAGGCCCGCAAGCGGGCGCTTGACCTCCTGTACGAAGCTGAGATCCGCGGCGTGGACGTGCTGCGCCTGCTCGGTGAGCGGGCCGCCGGGTCCGAGCCCCCGGTGCCGGAGTACGCCGCCGTGCTGGTCCGCGGGGTGCAGGCGCACCGCGCGGAGATCGACGGCATGCTGGCCGGGCACTCCCGCGGCTGGTCACTGGACCGGATGCCCGCGGTCGACCGCAACATCCTGCGGATCGGCACCTACGAGCTGTTCTGGGCCGGCGACGTGCCGCCCGGCGTGGCCATCAGCGAGGCCGTGCTGCTGGCCCGCGACCTGTCCACCGACGGCTCGCCCGCGTTCGTGAACGGGCTGCTGGCCCGGCTGGCCGAGCTGCGCCCGGCAGCCGGCGACGGCCCGGACGGCGAGGCCGGGCCCGCAGCCGGGGCTGAGCCCGGCGGCGAGGCCGGGGCGGACGGCGGGCCCGGGCCGGAGGACTGACCGGGACTGCCTGACCGGGACTGTCCGGACCTGGGGTTACAGTCGGCTCGTGGCAGACGAGTCGGGTACGCCGGACGACACTGGCTGCCACATCCTGCACGTGGACATGGACGCGTTCTACGCCAGCGTGGAACTGCGGGACCGGCCGGAGCTGGCCGGCGCCCCGGTCATCGTGGGCGGCGGCGGCCGCGGCGTGGTGCTGTCCGCGACCTACCCGGCCCGTGCCTACGGGGTCACCTCGGCCATGCCGATGGCCCGGGCCCGGCGGCTGTGCCCGCAGGCCGTCGTCCTGCCGCCCAGCCGCGGGCTGTACTCCGCGGTGTCCCGTGAGGTCATGGCCCTGTTCCGGACGATCACCCCGGAGGTCGAGCCGCTCGCCCTGGACGAGGCGTTCCTTGACGTGTCCGGCGCGGTGCGGCGGCTCGGCCGCCCGGCCGCGATCGGCGAGCTGATCCGCGCCCAGGTCCGGGCCCAGCAGCAGATCACCTGCTCGGTCGGGGTGGCCACCACCAAGTTCGTGGCCAAGCTGGCCTCGGTCTCGGCCAAGCCGGACGGGATGGCGGTCATCCCGGCCGGCGGCACGCTGGCGTTCCTGCACCCGCTGCCGGTGTCCGCGCTGTGGGGCGTGGGGGAGCAGACCGGGCGGCGGCTGGCCGGGCTCGGGCTGCGCACGGTCGGCGACATCGCGCAGGTGCCGCAGGCCGCGCTGGAGCGCGCGCTCGGCCGGGCGGCCGGCGCGCACCTGCACGCGCTGGCCTGGGGCCGGGACGAGCGCCAGGTCGTGCCCGGGGTGACGGAGAAGTCCATCGGCGCCGAGGAGACGTTCGATACCGATATCGGCGACCCCGAAATCATCCGGCGCGAGCTGCTGCGGCTGTCCGGGCGTACCGCGCAGGGCCTGCGCTCGGCGGGCGCCGTGGCCCGGACCGTGGTGATCAAGCTCAGGCTGGCCGACTTCACCACGATCACCCGGTCCCGCACGCTGCCCGCGCCGACCGACGTGGCCCAGCTGATCTACACGACCGCGTGCGCGCTGCACGAGGCGGCCGGGCTGCCCGGCGGGGCCCGGCTGCGGCTGGTCGGCGTCCGCGCGTCCGGGCTGCTCCCGGCCGCCACCGCCCAGGCTCAGCTGGCCTTTGGCGACCGGCCCGCCGCCTGGCGGGAGGCCGAGCAGGCCATCGACCAGATCGCCGGCCGTTTCGGCCCGGACACGGTGCGCCCCGCAGCCCTGGTCCGCGGCCGCAAGCCGCCCCGCTGACCCTCCCGGCATACCCTTTGTGACCTGCCCAGACGGCGACCGGGCCGGGCCCGGCGCGGGGCCGCGCACGGCGCTTGCAGGTGTACTCTTTCACTAGACGTACTCGCGCTCGTATTCTGGGCTTAAGCCAGGCCGTGACGGGAGCCTACGAGCCCATCGCCGCGCGTGA
>DASVBE010000178.1:0-3598 GCA_036375995.1 Streptosporangiaceae bacterium
AGCGCGCCGATCAGGCAGGGGATCACCAGCTTGGCCGCGCCCGAGCTGGCGCTCTGGGGTGGCAGCGGCGCCTCCGCGCCCGGTTGTGCGGTCATGGTCGTCTCCCCGTGTCAGGCTCTCTGTTGTAATCGCTCGCTTGGCCGCGGCGGTTCAGCCGCGCCGTGTCCGCCGTGGGTCAGCCGCCGCCGTGATGGTGGCCGCCGCCGTCGTTGCCGCCGCCCCCGCCGTCGTTGCCGCCGCCGCCTCCGCCGGCGGGAGCGGCCGGTGGCTGGCAGGCCGCCGCGGTACGGCTGACGATGGCCGCGTGCAGGCCGGCCTGGTGCACCCGGGGGATGGCGAACCTGTACGGGGTGCCGTGCGCCCGGGCCCGGCCGGTGGCCAGGTGGTCCAGGTAGGAGCCGGTGAGCTGGGCCTGGCCCGGGCCGGACAGCTGGAGCAGGCCGGCCCCCGTGGCGCCGCTCAGCCAGGTCGCGGTGCCGGACGTGGTGCACACGAAGCCGATGGCCTTGCCGCCGCGGACCGAGACCGCCACCGTCGCGCCGCCGCCGGTGACCGGGCCGGTGTAGTCGGCCCGGCCGGGAACGCGCGGCCCGGCCGGGCTGGGCGGCACGGACGGCGACGGCGACGTGGTCGCGTTCGTGGCCGTCCCCCCGCTCGTGCCCCCCGTGGCGCCCGGCGTGGCCGCCGCCGCGTACGGCGACTGCGCGGGGGGTGTGGCCATCGTGCTGGCGATCAGCAGTGCCACGCCGAGCGCCGCGCCGGCCAGCAGCGTGATGAGCGGCGTGTTAAGTCTCATACCCGGGTCCTACGCAAGCCAGAGACAGCAAGTTCAGCCCCCCGCCCGGCCAAAATGACGATCCTGGCGCACACTATGTCAGCAATCCCGCCGCCCGGATAGCCATCTCTTTACCTTTCCGCTGCCATTCCTTCCCAGGTCACCCGGCCCGGCCGCGATCCTGCGCCGGTCGGCCATCCGCGCTGCTCAGCCGAGCCGGGCGGGCAGGCCGCAGCGGGCCGCCAGGGCCGGGCTGCGGAACGAAACGATCGCGGTGATCCGCAGCCGGCCGCCGCGCTCGGCGAGTTCGAGTACCTGCAGGCCGCTGGCGGCCAGCCGGCCCTCGCCGTCGGGCTGGTAGGTGGCGAACGCGGGCTGGCCGTTGCACCAGCCGGCCCGCAAAGGCACGCCGTGCGGCCGGGCCCGGGCGAAGATCTCCGCCTCGACGAAGGCGGCGACCGCATCACGGCCGTCGAACCAGGTCAGCAGCGGCGGCATGGACATCCGGACGTCATCGGCCACGACCTGGACGAACCCGGTGATGTCGGCCAGCTGCCAGGCCCGCAGGTAGCGGCTGAGCAGGTCCCTGACCGCAGGGCTGGCCGGGTCGGCGGGCGGAGCCCACGGCTTGCTCCGCACCGTATGCCGGGCCCGGGACAGCAGGCTGTTGACCGCGCCCGGGCTGATCTGGAGCACCTGGGCTACCTCAGCGTGCGCGAACCCGAGAACGTCGTGCAGCAGCAGCGCGGCCCGCTGGCGCGGCGCCAGCCGCTGCAGCGCGGCCACGAAGGCGAGGCTGATTTCCTCCCGCCGGACCACCTGCTGCTGCGGGTCGGCCAGCTCCGGCTGACCCGCCTGGGTCCCGGCCGGTCCGGCGAGCACCGCCGGGCCGGCCAGGTCCACGTCGCTGACCGGCTCGACGAAACGACGGCCCGGTCCGCCGCCGACCAGCGCCGCGCCCGGGCCGGCCGGCGGACCCTCAGCCAGCGGGTCGAGCCGCCGCTGCTGACCGCGCAGCAGGTCCAGGCAGACGTTGGTGGCGATGCGGTGCAGCCAGCCGCCGAACGCACCGGACCCGTCGAAGCCGGCCAGCCCGCGCCAGGCCCGCACCAGCGCATCCTGGGTGGCGTCCTCGGCGTCCGCGCCGGAGCCGAGCATCCGGTAGCAGTGCCGGAACATGGCCCGGCGGTGCGGCTCGACCAGCACGGCGAAGGCGGCCTGGTCGCCGGCGGCCGCCTGGCTCAGCAGCTCCGCCTCCGGCGGTGACCCCGGCATCTGCGTCCCCCTCCTGCTGAGCCTGGGCTGGTGGCCAGGCGGCGCCCGCGTACGTCTGGTCGTTCTCAGCCCGCCGGGCAGGCGACCCCGACGACCTGGCCCTGCGGGTCGGCGAGCAGGCCGAAGGTCACGCCGGGGACCTGCGTGGCGGGCTGCACGACCCGGCCGCCCGCCGCCACCGCCGCCTCCAGCGTGCCAGCTACGTCGGCGACCCCGACGAAGAACGTGACCAGCGGCGCGCCGTCCTGCAGCGGGCTGATCCCGCCCGGGATCGCTCCCTCGGTGCCGGTCTCGACGTAGCTGTAACCCGGTATGCCCCCGTCCGGGAAGGTCCAGCCGAAGAGCTGGCCGTAGAACTTCCTGCTGGCGTCCGGATCCGCGGACCTGATCTCGAAATGAACGACTGGGCTGGCCATTGTGTCCTCCTTGGCAGCACGGCCCCTCGGCAGGAGCCGATGTCACCGAGTACGACTCCAGCCTGGCCGCCGGCCTCTCGGTCCCCGCCGGAAAACTTTCTGTGACGGTCGGCAGAATGAAGGTCATGACTGACAGCACGGAGACTGACAGCACGGGGACTGACAGCACGGGGATCGCCTGGAAGGAATCCGGCGAGTACGCCGACATCCGCTACGAGACCAGCGACGACGGCATCGCGAAGATCACCATCTGCCGGCCGGAGGTGCACAACGCCTTCCGCCCGCAGACGATCATCGAGATCTCCGCGGCGCTCACCGTGGCCAGGGAGGACCCGGCGGTCGGCGTCATCATCCTCACCGGGGAGGGCGACAAGGCGTTCTGCTCCGGCGGCGACCAGCGGGTGCGCGGTGACACCGGCTACCAGACCGACGAGCACTCCGTCGGCCGGTTCCACGTCACCGACCTGCACGTGCAGATGCGCCGCTGCCCCAAGCCGATCATCGCCATGGTGGCCGGCTGGGCCATCGGCGGCGGGCACGTGCTGCACGTGGTCTGCGACCTGACCATCGCCGCCGACAACGCAAAGTTCGGCCAGGTCGGCCCGCGGGTCGGCTCGTTCGACGGCGGCTTCGGCGCCAGCTCGCTGGCCCAGCTGGTGGGCCTGAAGAAGGCCAAGGAGATCTGGTTCCTGTGCCGCCGCTACGACGCCCGCGCCGCGCTCGACATGGGCCTGGTCAACGCCGTCGTCCCGGTCGCCGACCTGGAACGCGAGACCATCCGCTGGTGCCGCGAGATGCTCGCGCTGTCGCCGTTCGCGCTGCGGCTGCTCAAGGCCAGCTTCCACGCCTCCGAGGACGGCTACGCCGGCATCCAGCAGCTCGCCCACGACGCCAACCTCATGTTCTACGGCACCGAGGAGGCCAAGGAGGGCCGCGAGGCGTTCAAGGCGAAGCGCACCCCGGATTTCAGCCAGTTCCCCCGGCGCGCCTGACCGCGAGGGTTGCCTGTCACTTCCGGGACAGGGAAGTGCCGGCGTGTTGTTCGGCGATCCGGCCGTAACGCTGTTGTTGCATGCCAGACATGGCGCCCTAACAGCGGCCTGCCAGGCTGCTGGGGGTGAGCAGGGCCACC
>DASVBE010000202.1:0-7883 GCA_036375995.1 Streptosporangiaceae bacterium
AGGTCCCGCAGCACCGCGTCGAACCGGATGCCGTCCCGCCGGTTGGTCAGGTAGCACAGCCGGCCCGGCACCAGGTCGGCCACCATGTGGATGAAGCGCGGGTCGTGGACCAGTGGCTCCAGGTCCGCGAGCCCGGCCGGCCGGCCGCCGGTGAGCGGCAGGCGGAGCAGGGACAGCTGCCCGCGCTCGTTGCCGTCGTCGTCGTGGCCGACCAGGACGACCCGCTCGCCGGGCAGATACCGGCCCCAGCAAGGGCCGGGAAGCGCGGTCAGCGGCTGCCTGGACCCGTCCGGGGACAGCTCGGCGAGCTGCATCGAGCCGTTCTCATCGGTGCCGGCCAGGATCCGGCCGGCCTCGTCGACGTCGTACGCCCGGTAGACCGGGGCGGAGAGAAGTTGCGCGAGATCCACACCCATGCGGGCACTCTGTCACACCGGCCGGAGGGCCCCCGCGGGGGGCGTGGCCCGCTGGCGCCAGTGCGTAACCCTTCCTCCTCACCCGCGTCGCGCGCAGCCGCTGATGAGCCCTGGTGATCAGCCGCTCATCCGCTTTCTGGCTGGGCATACTGGTGGATACCCGTCGTAAGCGCCCGGGTCCGCCGCCGGCGCACGGGGCTGCCAGGGGAGGGGACGGAATGCAGCTCAGGGAGGTCTCGTTCGCCAGTGACGGGCTGATGCTGGCCGGGCATCTGCGGGTGCCCGAGCACCGCGGCCCGCATCCGGCGGTCGTCCTCACCGGACCGCTGTCCGGGGTGAAAGAGCAGGTCGCCGGCCTGTACGCGGACCGGATCGCGGCGGCGGGATACGTCACGCTGGCCTTCGACCACCGTAACTTCGGGGCCAGCGAGGGCACGCCGCGGCAGCACGAGGACGCCGCCGGGAAGCTGCGCGACCTGACCCACGCGGTCACCTTCCTGGCCGCCCAGCCCGAGGTGGACGCGGACCGGATCGGCTGCTGCGGGATCTGCCTGGGCGGCGGTTACGCGCTGAAGTTCGCCGCGTTCGACCCGCGGATCAAGGCCGTGGCCGGGATCGCCGGCGGGTACAACTCCCCGGCCCTGATGCAGGCGGCGATGGGCGCCGAGGGTTACCGGGCCCAGCTCTCGATGTTCCTGGAGATCGAGCAGCGGCAGGAGGCCAGCGGGGAGCAGGAGTACTGGGCGGCGGTGGACGCCGAAGACGGCCGGCCAGCCGTGATGGGCGGCGAGGAGCCCGCCAGCTACTACCTGGCGCCGCGCGCGGCCAGCCCGGGCTGGGCCAACCAGCTCACGGCGCTGTCGGTGCGGGAACTGATCACCGTGGACCTGGCCGCGGGGGCGGACGTCATCTCGCCCACGCCGCTGCTGATCGTGCACGGCCGCCAGGACGCGTACACCACCCCGGAGCAGGCTTCCGCGGCGTTCGCCCGGGCGGGCGAGCCGAAGAAGCTGGTGTGGCTGGACACCAGCAACCACATCGACCTGTACGACGTGCCCGGCTTCGTGGGGCCGGCCGTGGACGAGGCGCTGGCCTGGTTCTACACCCACCTGCGGCCGGCCTGACGGGGGCAGATCCGGCGCGGATTTTCGTGCCAGGCTGTCCTTCCCGGGGTAGCCCGTTCGACTACCGGTAGCGCGGGCGCCGGCCCGCACCACCGGCTGGGAGGTCAGCTATGAAGTACCTGCTGCTGCTGCACACCCCCGACGACGGCCTGCCCCCGGACGCTGGCAGCCCCGAGTACGCGGACATGCACGCCCGCTACACCGCGGCCATGGGCGCGATGGCGCAGGCGGGCGTGCTGATCGAATGCGCGCCGCTGCGGGCCTGGTCCTCGGCGACCACGGTGCGGGTCCGCGACGGCGAGACCCTCCTCACCGACGGGCCCGCCGCGGAGATCAAGGAACAGGTCGGCGGATACGCGCTGATCGAGTGCGCCGATCTGGACGACGCGCTGAAGTGGGCGGCCACGATACCGGCGGCGCAGATCGGGTCGATCGAGGTCCGGGCGGTCGCCGACACCCCGGCCCCGGCGCCGCGCTGAGGTGCCGCGCTGAGCGGCGGCAGCGGCGGCGGCTGCGGCTGCGGCTGCGGCGGCGGTCCTGGACTGCGGGATCGGGCCGAGGCCGAGTTCCGCGCGCACTGGTGGGCAGCGGTGGCCAGCGTGCTGCGGATGACCGGGGATCTCGCCGTGGCCGAGGACGCGGTCCAGGAAGCCTGCCTGGCCGCGCTGGCCCAGTGGCCGGACCGGGGCTGGCCGGATCAGCCCCGGGCCTGGCTGACCGGGGTGGCCAGGCACAAGGCCGTGGACCTGATCCGCCGGGAAGCGGCCAGGAGCCGGAAGGAGGCGGCGGCCGTGCGGGACCTGGCCAGCCTGGGCGAGCCGGAGCCGCCGCCGGGGCCGGCCGGGCTCGGTGGCCCCGGCGGTGACGAGCTCGGGCTGGTCTTCATGTGCTGCCATCCGGCACTCGCGCTCGAGGCCCGGGTTGCGCTGACCCTGCGCTGCGTGTGCGGTCTGAGCACGGCGCAGATCGCGGCCGGGTTCCTGGTCCCGGAGGCGACGATGGCGCGCCGGCTGAGCCGGGCCAAAGCCAAGATCGCCGACTCGGGCATCCGGCTGCGGCAGCCCGCGGCGGACGAACTGCCGTCCCGGCTGGCCGCCGTGCTCCGGGTGACGTACCTGGTGTTCACCGAGGGGCACAAGGCGAGCCGCGGCCCGGACCTGGTCCGCGGCGAGCTATGCGACGCAGCCCTCCGGCTGGCCCGGGGCCTGGCCGCGCTGCTGCCCGGCGAGCCGGAGGTAACCGGCCTGCTGGCGCTGCTGCTGCTCACCGACGCCCGGCGGGCCGCGCGGACCGGGCCCGGCGGGGAGCTGGTCCTGCTCGAAGACCAGGACCGCAGCCGGTGGGACCAGGCGATGATCAGCGAGGGCGAGCGGCTGCTGGTGGCCGCGCTGCGAGCGGGACGGCCGGGCCCGTACCAGCTGCATGCCGCGATCGCCGCCTGCCACTCCACCAGCCCGGACGCGGCGGGCACCGACTGGCGGGAGATCGCCGCGCTGTACGGGGAGCTGATCAGGTTCGAGCCCTCGCCGGTGGTGGAGGCCAACCGGGCCATCGCGGTGGCGATGTCCGAGGGGCCCGCCGCCGGGCTGGTGATCCTGGACGCGGTCGGGCATCACCCCCAGCTCAGCCGCTGGCCGCAGCTGCACCTGGCCCGGGCCGACCTGCTGGCCCGGCTGGGCCGCGCCGCCGACGCGGTGGCTGCCTACCGGGCCGCGCTGGAGCTGGAGCCGACCGCCCCGGAACGGGCCTTCATCGCCCGCCGGATCGGCGAGCTCCGTGCTGGCCGGTAAAAGGGCCGGCCTACCCTGAGCCTCATGGCGATCAGCAGCGCGGCGGACAGTACCGGCGGTCCGCGGTTCCCCGTTCTCGACGGCCACAACGACCTGCCGTGGGCACTGCGGAAGCGGCCCGGTACGGACGGCCGGGACGCGTTCGCGGCCGGGATCGACGGCACGCACACCGACCTGCCGCGGCTGCGGGCCGGCGGGGTCGCCGCCCAGTTCTGGTCGGTGTTCGTGCCCGCCGAGCTGTCCGGCGAGGCCGCGGTGACCGCCACGCTGGAGCAGATCGACCTGGTGCACGACCTGATCCGGCGCTACCCGGATGCGCTCGCGCCGGCCAGGACCGCGGCCGAGGTGGCGGGGGCGATGGCGGCCGGGCGGATCGCCTCGCTGCTCGGTGCCGAGGGCGGGCACTCGATCGACTGCTCGCTGGGCGTGCTGCGCGGGCTGTACGCGCTGGGCGTGCGGTACATGACCCTGACCCACAACCGGAACGTGCCGTGGGCGGACTCGGCTACCGACGAGCCCGCGGCCGGCGGGCTGACCGCGTTCGGCCGGGCGGTGACCGGCGAGATGCAGCGGCTCGGCATGCTGGTGGACCTGTCCCACGTCGCGGCGTCCACCATGCACGACGCGCTGACCGCCGCGGAAGCGCCGGTGATCTTCTCGCACTCATCCGCCCGGGCGCTGTGCGACCACCCGCGCAACGTGCCCGACGACGTGCTGGCCCGGCTGGCGGGCAATGGCGGGGTGTGCATGGTCACGTTCGTGCCCCGGTTCGTGTCGCAGCGCTGCCGGGACTACGACCAGGAGCTGGACAGCGAGCTTGAGCGCCGGGGGGTGGACCCGCTCGCGGCGACCGGGTACGAGGAGCTCGAGGCGGAGTACGCGGCCACTCACCCGCGGCCGGTGGCCACGCTGGCCGAGGTGGCCGACCACGTGGACCACGTCCGCGAGGTCGCCGGGCTGGCGCACGTCGGCCTGGGCGGCGACTACGACGGCACCGGCCAGCTGCCCGAGGGCCTGGGCGACGTGTCGTGCTACCCGGCGCTGTTCGCCGAGCTGGGGCGGCGCGGCTGGTCAGAGGCCGACCGCGCCGCTCTGGCCAGCGGCAACATCCTGCGCGTGCTGCGCGAGGCAGAGGACGCGGCGGGCGTCCTGTCCAAAGCGCGGCCGCCGGCCACGGCCCGGATCGAGGAGCTGGACGCGGCGCCGGCGGTCAGCTGAACTTCGTGCGCGGCTGCTCCTGCTTCGCCCCGTCCAGGTAGACGGTGACCTTCTCGTCGTAGAAGCAGGCCAGCCCGGCGACCTTCTGGCTTTCCGGCAGCGGGGTGCGGTAGATCCACACGATGTCCTGGTGCGGGCTGTCCCCCTGCCCGGTGTCCACCGACCAGTAGCTGGCCGTGCCCTTGTACGGGCAGTGGGTCTGCGTGGCCGACGGCCGCAGCAGGTCCATCCGCACGTCGCTGAGCGGCAGGTAGTAGCGCGGCGGGAGCCCGGTCTCGAACAGGATCCGCGGCTGCCGCGAGTCGGCCACGGTGACGCCGTCGACCTCGATCCGCACGTGCCGCGAGCTGGCCAGGATGTCGACCCGGCTGTACGGGTCGCGCGGGTGGGTGTAGACCGGCTCGTCCTCTTCCAGCCATTCGCTCATCGCCGGCCAGTCCAGCCTGACCAGGTCGCGCAGCTCGGTTAGCGGCGAGTCCGGGTAGCGCAGCGCGCCGCCGGGGGCGGTGGCCGGGCCGGCTGTCACGTCGAGCAGCTCGGCGTCGCCGCGGCTGGGGGAGTGCTCGGTCTTGCCGTTCGGGGTGAGCGTGGCGACCACGTCCGCGGCCGGCACGTAGTAGGTCGGGTAGTAAGGGATCTCCCAGACCAGGTGCGGCCGCCGGGTGTCGGCGACCAGGTGGCCGTCCAGGTAGGCCCGGACCCGCTTGTGGCCCGGCTCGATCCGCACCCTGCCCCGGTGGTCCTCCGCCATTGCCGGCCTCCTCAGGTGTCCATCCCGCCTCGGCGGGCTCATCGTGTCCGTCTGTGCTCTGATTAGCCGCAACATCCCGGCGGTGCGGCGGGATTCCCGCGGTCAGCCGGGCCGGAATCGGGGGCGGCGAAGTAGCGTGCAGCTATGCGACTAGGGGTTCTGGACGTCGGGTCGAACACGGTCCACCTGCTGGTGGTGGACGCGTACCAGGGGGCCCGCCCGGTGCCGGCCTTCTCGCTGAAAGAAGAGCTGCGGTTCGGCGAGCATCTGGACGATGCCAATCGCCTGGACGAGAGCGCGGCGACCCAGCTGCGCGCGTTCGTCGACCGGGCCCTGGTCGTCGCCGAGGACAAGGGCGTGCAGCAGCTGATGGCGTTTGCCACCTCGGCGGTCCGCGACGCGGTCAACGGTGACGAGCTGCTGGCCAGGATCAAGAAGGAGACCGAGGTCGACATCAGGGTCCTGCCCGGCCCCGACGAGTCCCGGCTGACCTTTCTCGCGGCCCGCCGCTGGTTCGGCTGGTCGTCCGGCCGGCTGATCATGCTGGACATCGGCGGCGGCTCGCTGGAAATCGCGGCCGGGGTGGACGAGGAACCGGTCGTCGCGGTCTCCCTGCCGCTCGGCGCGGGCCGGCTGACCAGGGACTGGCTGAGCAGCGACCCGCCGTCCAAGGACGAGGTCCGGCAGCTCCGCAAGCACGTCCGGGCCGAGATCGCCACCGCGGTCGGCTCAGTCATGCGGGACGGCCGGCCCAACCACGCGGTCGCCACCTCGAAAACCTTTCGCCAGCTGGCCAGGATCGGCGGCGCGGCCCCGTCCAGCGACGGCCCCTACGTGCGGCGGTTCCTGCGGCATTCCGACGTCACCGAACTGGCCGACCGCCTGTCCCGGCTGACCGCCGCCGACCGCGCCCAGCTGCCCGGCGTCTCCCGCGGCCGCGCACCCCAGCTGGCGGCCGGTGCGATCGTTGCCGACGCCGCGATGGACCTGTTCGAGCTCCCCGAGGTAGAGATCTGCCCCTGGGCCCTCCGCGAAGGCGTCATCCTCCGCCGCCTCGACGCCCTCCCCGACTAAGGGACCAGCCCAGACAGCCTGTCCTCAGCAGGCAAGCCGACGGTCTGGCTGGCTGGGCTGGCCGGACGCGGCAGGAAGTTCCTGCTCTCGTTAGGGCGGCTGCTCTGAGTTGGCTTGCGGGGGGATGCCGAAGGCCTTGAGCAGGGTGGTGAGGTAGCCGCTCTGGTCGGTGGGGGCGGCGTTGGCCCGGCGGAGGGCGGCGGTGCCTAGGTAGGCGGCGTAGAGGGCGTTTGCGTGGTGGCGGGCCTGGGTGGCGGGCTGGCCGAGTTCGGCGAAGGCTGCTTCGATGACGGCGATGCGCCGCTGGGTGACGCGTTGAGCGACGGGCTGAACGAGGGGATCGGGCTCGGTGAGCAGGCGGAGGGCCAGGTCGGCGGGCTGGGTCGCGGCGAAGGCGGCCCGGGCCAGGCGCCGCAGCCGTTCGGCCGGGTCGCTGATCGCGGCCAGGCCGGGGAGGACCGCGTCGGTCTGCTGCTGTTCCCAGGTGAGCAGGGCGGCTTCGAGCAGGGCCTGCCGGTTCGGGAACAGCCAGTAGAAGCTGGACTTCGAGGCGCCGAGCCGGGCCGCGGCCGGCTCCACCGCGACCGCCGCGGGGCCGCCTTCGGCTAGCAGGGCGAGCGCGGCCGCGGCCCAGTCGTCGCGGGTGAAGCGCGCTGGGCGCGGCATAAGAGACCTCCGGGCGGCAGTTCTGTACGGTGGCGTACAGTATCATTCTGTACGGAACCGTACAGAATGAGGTGCGCGATGGACTGGCTGATCGATGAACTGCTTCCGGGCTGGGACTTCCGCAGCCGCTACGCCCGGCAGATAGCCGCGGAACCCCCTCAGGTGTGGGCTGCCCTGCGCACGGTCACCTACCGGGAACTGCCGCTGACCAAGCTGCTGATGTCCGTCCGGACCGCGGGCCGGGCCCGGCTGAACGGCCCGCTGGCCGAAGGGCTGCGCATGCCGGTACTCGGCCAGGCCGAAGCCCGTGAGGCCGTGCTGGGCCAGGTCGCCCGGTACTGGACCCCCCACCCGGTAGCCGGGCCAGCCTCATCCCGCACGCCGGAGGGGTTCGCCCGCTTCGCCGAACCAGGCTGGGCCAAGGCCGCCCTCAGCCTCCAGCTCACCCCGCTCCCCGGCGGCAGGACCCTGCTCGCCGCCGAGACCCGGGTCCTGGCCACCGACCCGGCTGCCCGGCGCGCGTTCGCCCGCTACTGGCGGCTCATCCGGGCCGGCGGCGCCGGCCTCATCCGCCTGGAGCTGCTCCGCGCCATAGCCCGCCGCGCCGAGCACCGGAGGCCGCGCCCAGCGCTTTCGTGAGCACGGCAGCGCCGGGAATGCGATTGCCCCGGCTGCCTTTCCGGCATCAGGATCGGGCCATGCCCGTCCAGGTTCGCGACTACCAGCCAGCGGATGAGCAGGGCTGGCTCCGGTGCCGCGTGCTGTCCTTCCTGGGCACTGCGTACTTCGACGACGTGATGCCGCGGCTTCCGCGAGAGCGACCACTACCTGCACATCTACGCCG
>DASVBE010000216.1:0-46425 GCA_036375995.1 Streptosporangiaceae bacterium
GTGCCGTCCGCGGTGACCTCGGCGACGAAGGTGGCCGCCCCGGCGATCCGGACCCCGCTGATCACGTCCTGCTCGGTGATATCGCGCCGGGCCGCGCACTGGGTGCACAGCGTGACCCGTCCCGCGGCCAGGATCCCGTCCAGCAGGTCCGCCAGCGGCGCCGCGTGCGGCAGGGCCAGCTGGCCGGCCCGGCCCGGCAGCGCCAGCCAGGCGGCCTCGCCGGTGAGCCACAGCGACACCTCGAGACCGCTGGCCATGGCGGCGGCGGCCACGGTGAGCGCCTGGTTGCAGCGCTCGGGATCCTCGGTGCCCGAGGTGATCTTGACGACCAGGGCGTGAGCGGGCATGAGCAACCCTAACCTGCCGGAACCCGCCAGCCCGGCGGGTCACCGGCCGGGCCCGGGGCCGGGCGGCCTACACTCGCCCCATGCCGGCACAGGTCAGCGGAATCCTGCTGGTGGCCGTGTTCGCCGTCGCCGCGGTGGCCGGGGCCGTCCTCGCCTGGCGCCTGGTCGCGCTCAGCGCTCCGTCCATCCGCCGCCCGCCGGCCGCCCCGCCGCCCCGCCCCCGGGCAGCCCCCGTTAAGGCTCCGGCCGTTTCTGAGCCAGCCCCCGCGAAGCCCGACGGCACGCCGTAGCGCTGGCCTGGTGCGTGGGGGCATCCGCTTCCTCGGCTCCGATTGCTTTGGTTCGCGCCCATGAGGAAGCGGGGGAGGAGCAGGCAGACGGAAGCAGGGGGAGCAGGGATGGACCGGCTGGGGAGGTCCTAACCTTGTCCGTCATGGACGACGTGAAGCCGCACCCCAGCCTGGCCCCGCTGCTGTTCCTGCTCGGCCGCTGGGAGGGCGCTGGGGTGGGCGGCTACCCGACCATCGAGAGCTTCCACTTCGGCCAGGAGATCACCTTCAGCCACAACGGCAAGCCGTTCCTGATCTACACCAGCCGGACCTGGCGGCTGGACAATGACGGCACGATCGGGGCGCCGCTGGCCACCGAGACCGGCTACTGGCGCCCGCAGCCGGACAGCAAGCTGGAGGTGCTGCTCGCCCACCCGACCGGCTTCGTCGAGGTGTACCTGGGCGAGATCGACGGCACCAGGATCGACATGGCCACCGACGCGGTGGTCCGCACCGAGTCGGCCAAGGAGTACACCGGGGGCCGGCGGCTCTACGGCCTGATCGGCGCCGACCTGGGCTGGGCGTACGACATGGCCGCGGTCAGCCAGCCGCTGCAGTCGCACATCTCCGCGCAGCTAAAGCGGGTGGAGCCGGGCGCCGCCGCAGCGGAACGCAGGGCATAAAAAGCCCCCGGGCCTGCTCCCGCAACCGGAGTCGCGGGGACCGGCTGGACAAAGGCCGGTCGGCCCGGGGGTCGGTGTCTGCCGTGAATTCGCCGGCCGCCGCCTGTCGAGCGGCACGCAGCCGCACGCCTCCCGGCGTGCGCTGGTCTACCGGTGATCCGCGCCCCGCGGCTCAGCCGCGGTGTGCGTCGGCGGGACGGCGGCTAGCTGACAGCCACCTCGCGAGTCCGACATCTATGCATTCTGTTGGACCACCTCCTTTCCCGCGTTGATCTGAACGCTACGGCACGCCCCGAGCAGTGGGCAACAGGCTTTTGCCGTGAGCGAGCGGAAGGCAGCGCCTCCCCAGCGGCCCGGAGCGAGCGGGCCAGCACAGCAGGCCTTGGTGGCGGCCATGCCGCCCTAGACTCTGGCTATGACGCAGGCGTGGGACGACACCCTGCGGGCCAGCGGCTACCGGGTCACCCCGCAGCGACAGCTCGTCCTGGAGGCGGTCACCAAGCTGGAGCACGCCACCCCGGAGGAGATCTTCGCCGACATCCGGCAGACCGCCCGCGGCGTGAACGTCTCCACCGTGTACCGGACGCTGGAGCTGCTCGAGCAGATCGGCCTGGTCACGCACACCCACCTGAGCCACGGCGCGCCGCGGTATCACCTGGCCGCCGAGGCTCAGCACGTGCACCTGGTCTGCCGGGACTGCGAGAAGGTCATCGAGGTCGAGCCCGCCGCAGTGGCCGGCCTGACCGGCGCGCTGGACGAGCAGTTCGGCTTCGAGACCGACGTCGGGCACCTGACCGTCTTCGGCCGTTGCGAGAGCTGCCGCCCACCGCGGACCGCATAGCCTGGGCTCATGGACAGCCCTCTTCTCGCCGCGCCCGGGGCGGTGCCGGCCACCGGCCTGGACGCCGGCGTGGCCGCCCACTACGGCGACCCGTACGCCGAGCAGCGCGCCCTCGACACCTCGGCCGGCGTGGTCGACCGGTCGCATCTCGGCGTCATCCGGATCACCGGCCAGGACCGGCTGTCCTGGCTGCACAGCCTGAGCACCCAGCACGTGGAGCAGCTGGCCCCCGGCAGCGCCGCGGAGACGCTGATCCTCAGCCCGCAGGGGCACGTGGAGCACCACCTGACGCTGACCGACGACGGCACCGCGCTGTGGGCCCACGTCGCCCCGGGCACCCAGGAAGCGCTGCTGGCCTTCCTGACCTCGATGCGGTTCATGCTCCGGGTCGACCCGCAGGACGTGACGGGGGAGTTCGCCGTTCTCACGCTCCAGGGGCCCGCCGCCCAGCAGGCCCTGGCCGGGTCCCCGGCGGCCACCATCGCCAATGCGTACTCCATAGATCTGATCGTGGCGCGCAGGCAGCTTGCCGAGGCAGTGGCGAAGCTGCAGGCGGGCGGGGCGGTGCTGGCGGGCATGTGGGCGCACGAGGCGCTGCGGATCGCGGCCCGGCGCCCGCGGGCGGGCCTGGACACCGACCACAGGACGATCCCGCATGAGGTGGGCTGGATCGAGACCGCAGTGCACCTGAGCAAGGGCTGCTACCGCGGCCAGGAAACGGTGGCCCGGGTGCACAACCTCGGTCACCCGCCGCGCCGCCTGGTCTTCCTGCACCTGGACGGCAGCACCGACGAACTGCCCGGGCACGGCGACCCGGTGCAGGCCGGCGGGACCACGGTGGGCTTCGTCGGGTCCAGCGCGCGGCACTACGAGCTGGGCCCGATCGCGCTGGGCCTGATCAAGCGAACGGTGCCGGTGGACGCCCCGCTGACCGCGGCGGGCGTGGCCGCGGCGCAGGAAGTGATCGTCCCGCCGGACGCCGGGGCCAACGTGCAGATCACGCTCCGCCGTCCACGCGGCGACCTGCGGCGAGCCCGGCCGTAGCCCGCGAGTAGCCTTAGGCCGCCGGAGACAGCCCGTCTGCCTGGAGGTTCACGAGGTGCTGCGCCGTGTACTGCTGGCCGCTTCGGCCAGTGACCGGATCCGCCAGATCATCACCACCGCGCCGTACACCCGCGACGTGGTCGCCCGGTTCGTCGCCGGCGACACCACGGACGACGTGCTGGCCACGGCCGGCCGGCTGCTCGCGGACGGCCTGCTGGCTACCGTGGACTACCTGGGCGAGGGCACCACCGACCCGGACCAGGCGGCCGCAGCGGCCGGCACCTACGTGCGGCTGCTCGACGCGCTCGGCGAGGCCGGGCTGGCGGCCGGGGGCCGGGCCGAGCTGTCGGTCAAGCCCACCGCGATCGGCCTGGGGCTGCCCGAGCACGGCGAGAAGACCGCGGCCGGGCACCTGGCCCGGATCTGCGCGGCGGCGGCCGCCGCGGGCACCACGGTCACGGTGGACATGGAGGACCACACCCGGGTCGAGGCCAGCCTGCGGATCGTGGCCGAACTGCGGCCGGAGTACCCGCGGCTGGGCTGCGTCCTCCAGTCCTACCTGCGGCGCACCGAGGCGGACTGCGCGGCGCTGGCCGTGCCCGGGTCCCGGGTCCGCCTGTGCAAGGGCGCCTACCAGGCTCCGCACGACGTGGCCTTCGGGACCCGGGCCGAGGTGGACCGGTCCTTCGCGCGCTGCCTGCGGCTGCTCATGCACGGCGGGGGCTATCCGATGGTGGCCACCCACGACCCGCGGCTGATCGCCATCACCGCCGCGCAGGCGTCGCTGGCTGGCCGGGACCCGGCCAGCTTCGAGTACCAGATGCTGTACGGCATCCGCCCGGCGGAGCAGCGCCGCCTGGCGGACGGCGGCGCCCAGCTGCGCGTCTACCTGCCCTACGGCCGGGACTGGTACGGCTATCTTGTCCGGCGCCTGGCCGAGCGGCCCGCCAACCTGGCGTTCTTCCTGCGCTCCCTGGCGTCGACGCGGTAAACCCGTTGGCCGGCCCGGGTAGGGTCGGGGCCGTGATTGCGATACTCGGAACCGGCCGGATGGGCGAGGCGCTGCTGTCGGGCATCCTGCGGGCAGGCGCGCCGCCCGAGGGCGTCATCGCGGCGGTGCGCCGCGACGAGCGGGCCCAGGCGGTGCGGAAGGCTTACGGCGTGGAGACCGCCACCGCGGCGGCCGCCGCGCAACGCGCGGAGACCCTGATCCTGGCGGTCAAGCCGCAGGACATGGCGGCGCTGCTGGAGGAGGTCGCGCCGGTGATCCCGGCCGGGCGGCTGGTGGTCTCGGTCGCGGCCGGCATCCCCACGCCGTTCATCGAGGCGAGGCTGCCCGCCGGGGTGCCGGTGGTCCGGGTGATGTCCAACACCCCGGTGCTGGTCGACGAGGCGATGAGCGTGATCTCCGCGGGCGCGCACGCAGGGGAGGAGCACCTGCGCCGGACCGAGGAACTGCTGAGCCCGGTTGGCCGTGTGCTGCGCATCCCCGAATCCCAGCAGGACGCCGCCACCGCGCTGTCCGGCAGCGGGCCCGCCTACGTGTTCTATCTGGTCGAGGCGATGGTCGACGCCGGGATCCTGCTCGGCATGGCGCGCGGAAACGCGCTGGAAATGGTCACCCAGGCCGTGTTCGGCGCGGCCACCATGCTCCGCGACACCGGCGAGCACCCGGTGATCCTGCGCGAGGCGGTGACCTCCCCCGGCGGGACCACGATCAGCGCGATCAGGGAACTGGAACGGCACGGGGTGCGGGCCGCGTTCCTGGCCGCGATCGAGGCCGCGCGGGATCGCGGCCGCGAACTCGGCGGCGGCTAGCCAGGTCAGGCAATCCGCTGGCGGGTCAGCTAGCCGCCGGCGGAGCCGGCCAGCGAGCGCAGGGCCGCGGCGCTGTTTTCCCGACGAGCGATGAGGCGCGACGAAGGAGCGCCGAGGAAGGCAGCGCCTCTCCAGCGGCCCTGCGCTCGCCAGCCAGCACAGCGCGCCGGGGGAGCGAGGAGGAAGGCAGCGCGGCTAAAGGGCGGCCTGGCGCGAGCCAGCCAGCACAGTCATACCGTTAGGCGATCTTTCCTGTGGCGCATTGGCGGGGCCTCTGAGCTGCACTGGGATAGAACGTGAACCATGTTGCGGTGTGCGGCAGGATCCGGTTAAAGGACAGATCTGGCGTATATGAGTTCTCCCGCCGGGGTTGCCCTTTTCCGTACAGGACTTACTCTGGAGACGGACGTGACTGGTGCGCCAAATCCGGCTTGGCGCACGCAGGTCCGCCAGAAGAGGTCCCCACATGACAGTTGAAGCAACCGCCTCCCCGCTCAGCGATGTCAGGTTCCTGACTGTGGCTGAGGTGGCCACCATCATGCGCGTGTCGAAGATGACCGTTTACCGGCTCGTGCACTCTGGTGATCTCGAGGCTATCCGGGTCGGCCGTTCGTTCCGCGTCCCGGAACAGGCGGTTAATCAGTACCTGCGTGATGCCTTCGTGGCTAACGTCTGATCTTCCCCTGCACTGCGGCCTGACCGGATAATCCGGCCCGGTCCGCATGCGGTTGCGCGCTGCCGTCTGCCCCGCGCCGCGGGCTGTGTCTGGCCTGCTCACCGGCGTGCGGAGCGGCCTGGGCGGACACCGCGGGCGGCGTCTGGCCGGGCCGCGAGACGGCGCTGCGCGGTCGCGGCCCGGCCTGCCCGCGGGCCCCGCGACCGGTCTGCGGCCGGTCCTCGCGGCAGGCGGGATGGCCGGCTGCGTGGCACCAAGGGGTACGCTGTTGCGTTGACCCGTATAAGCCGCCCTGTATCAGGCCGCGGCATGGGCATGCCGGTCAGCCAATGACTTCGAGCGAGGGTGGTTCCGTGGGTTCCGTTATCAAGAAGCGCCGCAAGCGGATGGCCAAGAAGAAGCACCGCAAGCTGCTGCGGAAGACCAGGGTGCAGCGCAGGAACAAGAAGTAGCGCGGCACGCTCGCCCCGCCTGGCCGAGTTTTCCCCCGCCCGGCCAGGCCCGGCGCTGGCGGGTCGCGGTGCAGATCGGGGGCGCGGGATGAACCAGCCGCAGGCCGGCCAGCAGGACGGCCGGCCGCAGACGGGTCAGTGGAACGGCCAGTCGCAGGCCGGCCAGCAGGACCGCTGGCGGCAGTGGGCCGCCGGGGCTGCTGAGTTCGCCCGGCAGCGGCTGGCCGGGGAATTCCAGACCGACGACTCCGGTTTCGACCCGCATTTCCTCGCGCATGTGATCCTGCCGCTGACCCGGGCGCTGTACCGGAACTGGTTCCGCATCGAGATGCGCGGCGTGGAGCACGTGCCGGACGAGGGCGCCGCGCTGATCGTCGCCAACCACTCCGGCGTGCTCCCGTTCGACGCGATCATGCTGCAGACCGGGCTGCTGGACGCGCACGCGCAGCACCGCAACCTCCGGCTGCTCGGCGCCGACCTGGTCTACGCCATCCCCGGGCTGGCCACCCTGGCGGTCAAGAGCGGCCACACCCGGGCCGACCCGGCACAGGCCGCCCGCCTGCTGGCCGACGGCGATCTGGTCGGCGTGTTCCCCGAGGGGTTCAAGGGCATCGGCAAGCCGTTCCGCGAGCGCTACCATCTGCAGCGATTCGGCCGGGGCGGGTTCGCGGCCACCGCCATCGAGGCCGGTGTGCCGATCGTGCCCTGCGCGATCGTCGGCGCCGAGGAGATCTATCCAATGATCGGGAATGCCAGGCCGCTGGCCAGAATCCTCGGCCTGCCGTATTTCCCGTTGACCCCGCTATTTCCGTGGCTCGGGCCGCTCGGCGCGATCCCGCTGCCGTCCAACTGGATTATCGAATTCCTTCCGCCGGTTCCGACCGATGGCTACCCGGTCGGCGATCAGGATGCTATTGCCGAGCTGAGCGACCGGATACGGGACACCATTCAGCAGAAACTGCACGTGCTGGTGGACGAGCGGGGCCCCGCGTTCGGCTAGTTGTGATGTGCTGGCTGGCGAGCTGGCCGGCTCCGCCGGCCGTTCAGCGGGAGCGGCGGCGCCTGAGCGCCAGCGCGGCCCCGATGCCGCCGGCCAGCGCGCCGAGCCCGGCGGCCATCGGCAGCGCGATCAGCGTGGCCCGCCGCCCGGACCGGAACTCGTGCACCGGCCAGCCCCGCTGGCGGGCCTCGGCGAGCAGGCTGCTGTCCGGGTTGACCACGTTCGGGTGGCCGACTAGCTGGAGCATGGGCAGGTCGTTGGCCGAGTCGCTGTAGGCCGAGCAGAGGGTCAGGTCGAGGCCCTCGCGGGCGGCCAGCGCGCGTACCGCCGCGGCCTTGGCCTCGCCGTGCAGCAGGCCGCCGGCCAGGCGGCCGGTGTAGACGCCGTCCCTGGTCTCGGCCACCGTGCCCAGCGCACCGGTCAGCCCGAGCCGGCTGGACAGGATGTTGGCCAGCTCCACCGGCGTCGCGGTGACCAGCCACACCCGCTCCCCGGCGGCCAGGTGGCGCAGGGCCAGGTCGCGGGTTCCCTGCCAGATCCGCCGGGCCATGGTCTCGTCGTAGATCTGCTCGCCGAGCTCGACGATGTCGGCCACCTTGTGGTCGGCCACGAAGGCCAGCGCGGACTGCCGCACCGCGTCGATGTGCCCGCTGTGCTCCTTGCCGTGCAGCCGGTAGGCCACCTGCACCCAGGTCATCTTGACCAGATCCAGCGGGGTGAACATGTTGCGCGCGGCCAGGCCGCGGGCGAAGTGGTAGATCGACGCCCCGCGCATCAGCGTGTTGTCCACGTCGAAGAACGCGGCGGCGGCGGGGTTCATCTCCGGCGGGGGCGCGATGACCTCAGCAGCCGCCGCCGAGGCCGCGCCGGCCGCCGCCGCGGCCTCGCTGACGCGGGCGGGCTTGAGCAGCTGCCTCATGTACGCCAAGCCTACCGGCGCCGGCGACCTGGGGAGGGCGGTGTCATGAGGGCTTAGGCGACCTGGCAGACCTTGGCCATCGGCCGGTCATCACCAGGTCATGACCCGGCCGGCACGGAGAAAACCGGCCGCGGCCCGGCGCGCCTCCACGGTACGCAGGTAGCAAAGGAGTAACTGGTTTGTTCGCTTCCTGGCCCGCCGTCGGGCACCATAGGCAGCGATGTCTGTCTCCCTCCTCGCGGCGCTGGCCGGTCTCGTGCTTGCGCTGGCCAGCCTGGTCGTGCTGGTCATGCGCTGCGCGCGGGCGCCCAGGCTGGTCCTGCTGGCCTGGACCGGCGCCGTGTTCGGGGTTGCCCTGTCGCTGGCCGCGCAGGCCGCCGGCTTCGCCGCGGGCTTTTCCTCGCTGACCTTCCGCGTCAGCCAGATCGGCCTGCTGGCGGCCGGCGGGCTGACGCTGGTGCTCGGCCTGGGCGAGGCGGCCGGGCGGAGCGCCCCGGCCCGGTTCGCGGTCCGCCTGACCGTCAGCGGTCTTGGCGTGATCTTGGTGGTCATCCTGGCTACCGACCCGCTCAGCGAGGAGCCGTTCGGCAAGACCTTCCCCGCCGCGGCCGTGCACTACCAGCCCATCTCCAACGCGCTGCTGTCCTACGCCCTGGGCCCGTTCGTCACGATAGCCGCGCTGGTGGCCGTGGCCTGCACCGCGGTGCGCGCCCGCAAGGACCCGGCCTGGCGGGCCACGCTGCCCGCGGTCGCGGGCGGCAGCGTGGCCGCGCTGGCCGCGGCGGCCCCCGCGCTGAGCAAGCTGCTCAGCGACCGGCTCGGCCTGAGCCTCGGGCTGACCGCCGCGTTCCCGTTCCTGTGCATCGCCGTCGTGGGCCTGACCTGGTGGTCGGTGGTCAAGGTGAGCGGCCTGCGGCTGGAGGTCGTGCACGAGGGCGTGGACTACCCGCGGGAGGACACCGGCGAATGGGAGCGGCCGCGGAGCTGGAGCGGCGGCCCCGGCACCGGCGAGTTCGACCCCTATACAGACGGCGGCGGCTACCCGCCCAGCAGCAACTTCCCGCCCTACCAGCCCGGCCTGCCCTCGCCAGCGCTGTCCTCGCCAGCACTGTCCTCGCCCGGACTGCCGCAGCCGGCCTTCGCCGAGGCAGGCCCCGGCCAGCCGCCCGGCGGCGGGATCATGCCGGGCGGCCCGCCCATGCCGCCCGTTGACGACCCGGCGGCGTGGGCCCGGCTGGTCGGCCAGATCGTCATCTTCACGCTGCTGGACGGCAGCGTCCCGGTCTTCGACGCGATGATCGGATCGGTCACCGAGCAGGTCCGCGCGGGCGAGCCGGGCACGCTGGTGTTCATCGTGCACGCCGTGCCGTCCGCGCCGCAGCAGCGCATCCTGTACGAGGTCTACCGGGACCGGGACGCCTACCAGGCGCACCAGCAGCAGCCCTACCTGATGCGGTTCGAGCAGGACCGGCGGGAGCACGTGCTGGCCACCAACGTGATCGAGCTGAGCCTGCAGCCGGCCAAGGTGTCCCAGCTGCCCGCGCTCGGCCCGCCGGGGCCCGCGGGGGGCCCGCCGCTGCCCGCGCTCAGCCAGCCGCTGTCCGACCTGCCGCCGATGGGGGCCGCGCCCGGCATCCCGCCCAGCCGTGCCGCGGGCCCAGGGGCCGCGCCACCACCCGCGCCCCTCCCTCCGGCTAGCCTGCCCAGCGCGAGCAGGCCTGGCCTGTCCTCGCCCGGCCTGTCCGCGCCCGGCTTGTCCGCGCCCGGCCGGCCCGGGCCTGGCCTGGCCCCGGCCGCCAGCGTGCCGTCGGCCAGCGCCAACGGCGGGTCCGGGCACGGCCGCCCGGCCGGCCCGCCGGCCGGCCTGCCACCGTCCGGGAGCCTGGCCAGCCTGCCGTCCCTGGGCGCGCCGCTGCCGCCCGGCGGCATGTTCCCCCCGATGCCGCTGCCCTACGCCGACGGCCCGTCGCCCGGCGGCCCGCGGCCGCCAGGTCCGCCGTCCGGGTACGGCCCGTCGCCCGGCGGGCCCGGGCCGCAGGATCCCTACGCCGTCCCGCCTCGGTCCAGCGGGCAGCACCCCTACGACGGCCCGCCGCCCTACGACAACGGCCCGCCGGGCCGGGACGAACCGCCGTACCGTGGCGACCGGCCCTACCAGGGCGACCGCAACGGCCGTCCGCCGCGCCGTGGCGACCAGGACGGCGGGTACGACGGCGGCCACCGCAGCGGGGGCTACCAGAACGGGTCGGGCCGGCCGTGACCGGCGCCGCCGGCCCCGGCGCCCCCGGACCCGGACCCGGGCCCGGCGGGCACGTGATCACGCTGCTTTACCGGCCCGGCTGCCATCTGTGCGACGATGCCCGTGAGGTGATCATGCGGGTCGCCGCCGACCTCGGCGTGACCTGGGAGGAACGGGACATCACCCAGTCGCCGGACGACCTGGCCGCTTACAGCGAGCAGATCCCGGTCACGCTGATCGACGGGGTGCAGCACGACTTCTGGTGGGTGAGCGAGGCCCGGCTGCGCGCCGCGCTGGGCGCCTAAGGCAGCCCGCCGGGCGGGTTCCGGAGGCCGGACAGGCACGGGGGCCTCACCCGACTTTGTGCATGTGTTCACAAGGGCGTAGCGTGAGAACGCAACCACCCGCGCGGGTGCCCTCACCCGGCTCCCGCGCCGCCGTGTCTACCCCAGGAGTGCCGGCGTATGTCCCGCCGTCCTGCCTCGCCCAGCGGCAGCCAAGGCATACCGGAGGCAACGGTCGCCCGGCTTCCGGTCTACCTCCGGACCCTGTACGCGCTGGCGGACCGCGGCATCGCCACCGTGTCCAGCGAGGATCTGGCCGCGGCGGCCGGGGTGAATTCGGCGAAGCTCCGCAAGGACCTGTCCCATCTGGGCTCCTACGGCACCCGCGGGGTCGGCTACGACGTCGAGTACCTCGTGTACCAGGTCTCGCGGGAACTCGGGCTGACCCAGGACTGGCCGGTCGTCATCGTCGGGGCCGGCAACCTGGGCCGGGCGCTGGCCAACTACGGCGGGTTCGCGTCCCGCGGGTTCCGGGTCGCGGCGCTGCTGGACTCCGAGCCGACCGCGGTCGGCACCACGATCGCCGGCCACGAGGTGCGCAGCGCGGACAGCATCGAGCAGGTGGTGGCGAGCCAGGGCATCTCCATCGGGGTCATCGCCACGCCCGCCTCGGCCGCCCAGGACGTCTGCGACCGGCTGGTCACGGCGGGGGTGACCAGCATCCTGAACTTCGCCCCGGTCGTGCTGAACGTGCCTGCCGGGGTCGATGTGCGTAAGGTCGACTTGTCCATTGAGCTGCAGATACTCGCGTTCCACGCGCAGCGGCGGGCGGTGATCAGAGTGCCGGGCAACGGGGTCAGCGGCCCCGGTCAGCGCTGGGGCAAGCCAGAAGCCCAGGCGGTCGGGACATGAGCATGCTCGTGGTCGGCCTCAGCCACAAGAGCGCCCCGCTCACCCTGCTGGAGCGTGCGCTGGTCAGCGGCGACGACCTGGCCAAGCTGCTGCGCGACCTGTGGGCCGCGGAGCACGTGGCCGGCGTGTTCGTGATCAGCACCTGCAACCGGGCCGAGATCTACGCCGAGGTGGACAAGTTCCACGGCGGCGTGTCGGTCATCTGCGACCTGCTCGCCCGGCACTCGGGGATCCCGCTCGCCGAGCTCACCCCGCACCTCTACGTCCACTACGAAGACCGGGCCGTGCAGCACCTGCTCGCGGTGGCCTGCGGTCTCGACTCGATGGTGGTCGGCGAGAGCCAGATCCTCGGCCAGGTCCGGCAGGCCCTGCAGATCGCCAGGGAGCAGCGCACCCTGGACCGTCCGCTGTCCGAGCTGGGGACGCTGGCGCTGCGCACCGGCAAGCGCGCGCACGCCGAGACCGGCATCGACCAGGCCGGGGCGAGCCTGGTCACGGTTGGCCTGGCCGCCGCCGCGGGCCGGCTCCGCGGTCTGGAGCCGCGGCCGGGCGGCCCGGACGCCGCACTGCTCGCCGGGCTGAACGTGCTGGTCGTCGGGGCCGGGTCGATGAGCTCGCTGGCGGTCGCGACCGCGGCGAAGCTCGGCCCGGCCGGGGTCACCGTGGCCAACCGCGGCCAGCAGCGGGCCCGGCAGCTGGCGGCCACCGTGTCGGCCCGGTGGACCGACCTGTCCCGGCTGACCGCCGAGGTTGCCGCCGCGGACCTGGTGGTGTCCTGCACGGGCGCGCCCGGCCTGGTGCTGACCGTGGCCATGGCCCGCGAGGCGCTGGCGGCCAGGACGACGGGCCGCCCGCTCGTCCTGCTGGATCTGGCCCTGCCCCGGGACATCGACCCGGACGCGGGCCGGCTGCCCGGGGTGGCCGTGGTCGGCCTCGAGGACCTGCGCAACGCCGGGTCGCCGGGCCTGCCCGGCGCGCTGGTCCACGACGAGCACGTGGCCGCGGTCCGGCAGATCGTCGCGGACGAGTTCGCCGCGCACGTGTCGGCGGGCCGGGCCGCGCGGGTCGCGCCCACCGTGGTGGCGCTGCGGGCGAAGGCCGCCGAGGTGGTGGACGCCGAGCTGGCCCGGCTGGCCAGCCGCCTGGTGGACCTGGAGCCCAGGACCCGGGCCGAGGTCGCCCGGGCGCTGCACCGGGTGGTGGACAAGCTGCTGCACGCACCCACCGTGCGGGTCAAGGAGCTGGCCGGCTCGCCCGGCGCCGACTCCTACGAGGCCGCGCTGCGGGTGCTTTTCGATCTGGATCCGGCCACTGTGGCGGCGGTGGCGAGCGCTGATGCGGGCCTGGCTCCCAGGCCCGAGGAAGAGAGTGCCCCGTGACCGCCGCCGTGCTGCGCCTCGGGACCCGCAAGAGCCCGATGGCCATCGCCCAGTCCGAGCAGATCGCCGGGATGATCACAGACCGCACCGGCCGGGCCGTCGAGCTCGTCGGCATCACCACGTTCGGTGACGTCACCCAGGGGGAGCTGGCCTCGATCGGCGGCACCGGGGTGTTCGTCAGCGCGCTGCGCACCAGCCTGCTGCACGGCGACGTGGACCTGGCCGTGCACTCGCTGAAGGACCTGCCCGCCGCGCCCGCGCCCGGGCTGCTGCTGGCCGCGGTCCCGCCCCGGGACGACCCGCGGGACGTGCTGGCGGCCAGGGGCGGCGCCAAGCTCGCCGACCTGCCGGCCGGCGCGAAGATCGGCACCGGCTCGCCGCGCCGGGCCGCCCAGCTGCGGGTGCTCCGCCCGGACCTGCAGCCGGTCCCGGTTCGCGGCAACGCGGGCACCCGGCTGGGCCGGATCACCAGCGGTGAGGTCGATGCGGTCCTGCTGGCCTACGCGGGCCTGGCCCGGCTCGGCCGGCTCGACGCGGTCACCCAGGTCTTCGATCCGGACGAGATGCTCCCCGCGCCCGGGCAGGGCGCGCTGGCGGTGGAGTGCCGCGCAGACGACACGGACCTGGCCGCCCTGCTGGCCCGTCTGGACGACCCGGTCAGCCACCTGGCCACCGACGCCGAGCGCGGCGTGCTGGCCGAGCTCCAGGCCGGGTGCAGCGCGCCGATCGGGGCGTACGCGGCCCCGGCTGGTTCGCCCGGCGCCGCCGGGGAAGGGCTGGCCCAGCTGCGGCTGTCGGCCGTGGTGGTGTCCGCCGACGGCACGGTGGCCGTGCGGGCCTGCGCCACCGGGCCGGCCGCCGAGGCCGCCCAGCTTGGCCAGCGGGTAGCCGCCGAGCTGCGGCGCGGCGGGGCCGAGAAGCATATGGCCAGCACAGACGGATTGTTCAGCCGCGGGACGACGACAGGTGAGCCCGATGACCGCAACCGCTAAACCCGCGGGCAGCCAGCCCGCATCCCAGCCGCCGGGCGCCAGCGCCGGCCGGGTGGCCTTCGTCGGCGCCGGCCCGGGCGACGAGGGCCTGGTAACGCTGCGCGCCGCTGCCCTCCTGGCCGAGGCCAGCCTGGTGGTCGGCCACCCGGACGTGGTTGACCGGGTCCGCCGCCTGATCGGCCCGGACGCCGAGGTGACCGACTCCCAGGCCCTCGCCGAGGACCCGAAGCTGCTGGTCAAGGCGGCCAGGGCGGGCCGGCTCGCGGTCCGGCTGTACGCCGGCGATCCGCTGCTGTTCTGCCACGCGGCCAGCGACGCCCAGCCCTGCATCAAGGCCGGGATCAGCATCGAGATCGTGCCCGGCGTGCCGTCGGCCACCGCGGTCCCCGCCTACGCCGGGATCCCGCTCACCTCGGACGGCCAGGGCGACCTGCGGGTCATCCACATGTCCGAGATCAGCCAGGTCGCCGCGGGCCCGGGCAGCCTGGTCGTGCTGGGCGCCGAGGCGGGCCTGGCCGACCTGGGCAAGATGCTCGTCGCGGCGGGCTGGAAGGAGTCCACGCCGCTCGCGATCACCTGGAACGGCACCACCACCGAGCAGCAGACCGTGCTGACCGCGCTCGGCTCGGTGCCCGCCGACCTCAAGGCGGCCGGGATCAGCCCGCTGACCCTGCCGGGCCCGGCGATCGCCGTGGTCGGCGAGGGCATCGCCGCGCAGCCCGCGCTGTCCTGGTACGAGACCAAGCCGCTGTTCGGCTGGCGGGTGCTGGTGCCGCGGACCAAGGAGCAGGCCGGCGGCGTCTCTGACCGGCTCCGCGAGTACGGCGCGGTGCCCGAGCAGGTGCCGACGATCGCGGTCGAGCCGCCGCGCACCCCGCAGCAGATGGACCGGGCGGTCAAGGGCCTGGTCACCGGGCGATACCAGTGGATCGGGTTCACCTCGGTGAACGCCGTCCGCGCGGTACGGGAGAAGTTCGAGGAGTACGGCCTCGACGCGCGGGCCTTCGCCGGCGTCAAGGTCGCCGCGGTGGGGGAGCAGACCGCGGCCGCGCTGCGGGCCTTCGGCATCATGCCCGACCTGGTGCCCGACGGCGAGCAGTCCGCCGAGGGGCTGGCCGACGTGTGGCCGGCCTACGACGACGTGCTCGACCCCATCAACCGGGTGCTGCTGCCCCGCGCCGACATCGCCACCGAGGCGCTGCTGGCCCGGCTGACCAGCCTGGGCTGGGAGGCCGAGGACGTCACCGCGTACCGCACGGTCCGGGCCGCGCCGCCGCCCGCGCCGATCCGCGAGGCGATCAAGGGCGGCGGCTTCGACGCCGTGCTGTTCACCTCGTCCTCCACGGTCCGCAACCTGATCGGCATCGCGGGCAAGCCGCACGCGGTCACGGTCATCGCGGTGATCGGGCCGCAGACCGCCAAGACCGCGGCCGAGTTCGGGCTCCGGGTCGATGTGATGGCCCCCACCCCGTCGGTGACCGCGCTGGTCGACGCCGTGGCCGAGTACGGTGCCGGGCTGCGCGACGCCGCGCGGGAGGCCGGGGAGGTTCTCCGCAAACCGAGCGAGCGGCGCCGCGGGGCCAGACGCCGGCTCCGCTGACCGCCCCGCCCGCCTTTCTCGCAGCGGGCCAGCCTCTGCCCAGGCTCAGGAAGCAGGTGCGAAGTGACTACCGGGTTCCCCACCGTCCGGCCCCGCAGGCTGCGTACATCGCACGCCATGCGCCGGCTGGTCGCGCAGGTCAGCGTGCAGCCATCGGATCTCGTGCTGCCGCTTTTCGTCAAGGAAGGCAGCACCGAGCCGCAGCCGGTGTCCTCGATGCCCGGGGTGGTCCAGCACACCAGGGACAGCGTGCGCAAGGCGGCGGCCGACGCGGTGAACGCCGGGGTGGGCGGGCTGATCCTGTTCGGCATCCCGGCGGTCAAGGACGGCCGCGGGTCGGCCGCTGACGACCCGGACGGCATCGTCCAGCTGGCCCTCGGCGACCTGGCCGCCGACCTCGGCACGGACACCGTGCTCATGGCGGACCTGTGCCTGGACGAGTACACCGACCACGGCCACTGCGGCATCCTCACCCCGGACGGCGAGGTGGACAACGACGCGACGCTGGAGCGGTACGCGGCGATCGCGGTCGCCCAGGCGCAGGCGGGCACGCACGTGGTGGCGCCCAGCGGCATGATGGACGGCCAGGTCGGCGCGATCCGTGCGGCGCTGGATGCGGCCGGCTTCCCCAGCGTGGCGATCTGCGCGTACTCGGCCAAGTTCGCCTCCGCGTTCTACGGGCCGTTCCGCGAGGCCGCCGAGTGCGCGCCGCAGTTCGGCGACCGGGCCGCCTACCAGGAGGACCCGCGCAGCGCGGCCGAGGCGGTCAGGGAGACCCTGCTCGACCTCGACGAGGGCGCCGACATCGTGATGGTCAAGCCCGCGCTCGCGTACCTGGACATCATCAGCCGGGTCGCCGCGGCCGTGCCGGTGCCTGTGGCCGCGTACCAGGTCAGCGGCGAGTACGCGATGGTCGAGGCGGCTGCCGCGAACGGCTGGCTGGACCGGGACCGGATCATCATGGAGACGCTGACCGCCATCCGGCGGGCCGGGGCGAGCATCATCCTCACCTACTGGGCCGCCGAAGCCGCCCGCCGGCTGGCCTGAGCTGCTCCGGTACTGCAGAATGCAACGATCCCCTCGCACACCGGAGTGAGCTGATGGTCGAGACGATGCGCCGCCGCGGCCGCCGGCGCGCGGCCGGGCGGAAGACCGCCGGGCTGGCCGCCGCCGCGGCCAGCTACGCGGCCATGGGCTGGCCGGTCTGCGCGGGCGCGTACCCGCCGCCGGCCCGGCCGCACCGCGGGGCGGGAGCGGTCCGCGGCTGCTCGTGCGACCGGATCGGCTGCCCGGCCCCCGGCGCGCATCCGATCTCCGCGGCCTGGCAGGTAGAGGCCACGACCGAGGCCGCGGTGGCGGATGCGATGTGGGCCGCCCGGCCGGACGCGAACGTGATCCTGGCCACTGGCCGGGTCTTCGACGTACTGGACGTACCCGCCCCCCTCGGGCTCACCGCCCTGAACCTGATGGCCGGGGCGGACATCCAGCCCGGTCCCGTCGCGCTGAGCGCGGGGGACCGGGCTCTCTTCTTTGTGCTGACCCGCGGCGCCCCGGCCGATGAGCAGGAATGGTGGTCCTGCCACCTGGACTGCGAGCCGGGGTCGGTGACCGAGCACTCCGAGCTTTCCGTACTGCCCGGGCTGCGCTGGCACTGCCGGGCCAGCTACGTGGTCGCCCCGCCGTCCCGGCTGCCCGGCGCGGGCGCGGCCCGGTGGCTGCGCGAGCCCGGCGGCCATCCGCTGCCCGACGGCGTGGCGCTGCTCGAGGTCCTGGCCGACGCCTGCGAGGGGGCACGGCGGTGACCGGCGAGGGCGGGGGTCCCGGGTCGGCCGCGCTGTTCGCCCGTGCGCTCGAGGTGACGCCCGGCGGGGTGAACTCGCCGGTCCGGGCGTTCGGGTCGGTCGGCGGCCGCCCGGTGTTCATGGCCTCGGGGCGCGGCGCGTACCTGACCGACGTGGACGGCCGCGAGTACGTGGACCTGGTGTGCTCCTGGGGGCCGATGATCCTGGGCCACGCGCACCCGGCGGTGACCGCGGCGGTGGCCACCGCGCTGTCCGGCGGGACGTCGTTCGGGACCGTCACCCCCGGCGAGGTCGAACTGGCCGAGGAGCTCGTCAGCCGGGCCCCGGTGGAGAAGGTCCGGCTGGTCAGCTCGGGCACCGAGGCGACGATGTCGGCGCTGCGGCTGGCCCGCGGGTACACCGGCCGGCGCCTGGTGGTGAAGTTCGCCGGCTGCTATCACGGCCACGTGGACGCGCTGCTGGCCGCGGCCGGGTCCGGGGTGGCCACCTTCGCGCTGCCCGACACGCCCGGGGTGACCGGCGCGATGACCGCCGAGACGCTGGTGCTGCCGTACAACGACGCGGAGGCGGTCCGCCAGGCGTTCGCCGAGCACGGCCCGCAGATTGCCGCGGTGATCACCGAGGCGTGCCCGGCCAACATGGGCGTGGTGCCACCGGCCGGCGGGTTCAACGAGCTGCTCGCCGCGCTGTGCGCCGAGCACGGCGCCCTGCTGATCATGGACGAGGTACTGACCGGTTTCCGTGTCACCCGGTCCGGCTGGTACGGCCGGGAGGGGACCGCCGCCGATCTGATGACGTTCGGCAAGGTCATGGGCGGCGGGCTGCCGGCCGCGGCGTTCGGCGGCCGGGCCGAGATCATGGAGCGGATGGCCCCGTCCGGGCCTGTGTACCAGGCGGGCACGCTGTCCGGTAACCCGCTGGCCACCGCGGCGGGCCTGGCCACGCTGCGGGCCTGCACGGACGAGGTGTACGCCCGGGTGGACGAGGCGGCGGCGGCCGTGGCCAAGCTGGCCGCGGACGCGCTGACAGCGGCGGGCGTGCCGTTCCGGCTGCAGGAGGCGGGCAGCCTGTTCTCGGTGTTCCTCGGCCTCGACATGCCGGTGCGCGACTTCGGCGACGCCCGTGCCCAGTCGCCGGCGGCCTACGCGGCGTTCTTCCACGCGATGCTGGACGGCGGCGTGTACCTGCCGCCGTCGTCGTTCGAGGCGTGGTTCCTGTCCGCGGCCCACGACGACGAGGCGATCAGCCGGATCGCCGCGGCGCTGCCCGCCGCGGCGCGCGCCGCGGCCATCGCCCTGGCCTGACCAGGGCCTCGCGTTGGGCCGGGCGGCGCGCGCTTCTTCACCGGAGCCCCTGGGTTATCAGGAGCAACTTAAGCGTGTTTCCGGCGCATTTGCCCGCCTGTCACATTTAGTCTCAGTAAAACAACCGGTGCCGCTGGTCACGGAGTTAAGTCACGGGTTAGGCGCGGGCGGCCAGGCGCCGGGCCCGGATGTATTTAGCTGCGGCAGCTAAATTGCCATTTTCTGCGGCCCAGTGCGGTTATCTGCCCGGCAAATGCAGCGGTCAGCCGACCGCGATCGCGATGATCCCGCCGGCGATCGCGACGGCCGCGGTCAGCCGCCTGGCCACCGAGCCCTCACCCAGCAGCCGGCCGCCCATCAGCACCCCGAACAGCACGCTGACCTCGCGAGCCGGGGCCACCACGCTGACCGCGGTGAACGCCAGCGCGGCCAGCACCAGGATGTAGGCCAGCGGCATGAGCACGGCCGCGCCGGCCACCTGAGCCCGGTAGCGGTGCCACACCAGCGCGGTACGGTCCGCCGCCCGGCAGGCGGGCAGGGCGAACACCACCGCCATGAACGGGAACGTCGCGTATCCCTGCAGCAGCGCCGGCGTGCCCAGGGTGGCGACCGCGTACCGGTCCCACAGCGTGTAGCTGGCGATGAACACCCCGGTCGCGAGGGCGAACCCGATGGCCGGCGCTGTGCTTGCTGGCGAGCGCCAGGCCGCCTTTGGCCCGCGCTGCCTTCCCTTCCTCGCTCCTTGGCGCTCCTTCGTCGCGCCGCGTCGCTCGTCGGGAAAACAGCGCCGCGGCCCTGCGCTCGCTGGCCGGCTTTGCCGGCGCGTCGCGCCGCCCTCGTTCGTCAGTCCAGGCGGCGCCGGCGGCCTTGTGCTCGCTGGGGACGGGGCGCCGATCAGAACGATGCCCGCCACGATGGCGATGATCCCGCCGGCCGCGACCGGCCCCGGCCGCTCGCCGAGGAACGCGATGCCCGCCACCGCGGCCAGCAGCGCACCGGTGCCCCGGCCGACCGGGTACACCAGCGACAGGTCACCCAGCCGGTAGCCGGATTGCAGGAACACGAAGTAGGCCGTCTCCAGCACGCCGGTACCGGCCATGAACACCCAGCCCAGCGCGGTGAGGTGCAGCCAGCCGCCGGCCCACGCGAGGGCGATCACGGGGATGTACAGCAGCGTGGCCGCGGTGGCCGCGAGCCAGATGAAGGAGATCGCCCCGGTCTGCGCGGCCTGCTTGCTGAACAGGTTCCAGCTGGCGTGCGCGACGGCGGCGATAAGAATGAGCGTGATAGCGGTGGCACTCACGGACGGCGGCTCCTGCCGGTTCTGTGCCCGGGTCCGGGCACGGCTAGCAGAGCCCTCGAGGCTTCTGTCCCGTGAGGTGTTGGCCTGCTCCCGGGCTACCCAGCCCGGCCGCAGGTTCCTGGCGCCGCTCGGTCCAGGCTGCCCCGCCCTGATTGTGGGTGGAAGCTGGCGGGCGAGGCACGGAACCCTAGGCGCAGCCACGTGCTGTGGCCAGCCTACTCGCCCGCCTCGGGGTGGCCGGTGCCCGGTAAGCTGACCGCGCCATGAGCACTACCGCGCCGCCCGCTGACGGCACCATCGTTCATCTGGTCCGGCACGGCGAGGTGGAGAACCCCCGCCAGGTCCTCTACGGGCGGCTGCCGGGCTACCACCTGTCCGCGGACGGCCGGATGATGGCCAAGGCCGCGGCCGGCTTCCTGGCCGGGCGGGACGTGACCGTGCTGCTCACCTCCCCGCTGGAGCGGGCTCAGGAGACCGCCGAGCCGATCGCTGAGGAGTTCGGGCTCACCCCGGTCGTCGAGGAGCGGGTGATCGAGCCGTGGAACCACTTCGAGGGCATGACGTTCGGCGTCGGCGACGGCTCGCTCCGCCAGCCACGGCACTGGCCGTACCTGATCAACCCGCTCCGCCCGTCCTGGGGGGAGCCCTACCGCAGCGTGGCGGACCGGATGCAGGCCGCCTGCCTGGACGCGGCCCGGGCCGCGAGCGGCCACGAGGCCGTGTGCGTGAGCCACCAGCTGCCGATCTGGACGGCCCGGCGGGCCGCGGAGGGCCGCCGGCTGTGGCATCACCCGGCCCGCCGCCAGTGCGCGCTGGGCAGCGTGACCAGCCTGACCTACACTGGCGGCCGGGTCACCGCGGTCAGTTACGCCGAGCCGTCCGCCCCGGCCCGCCGCGGGGTCGCCGGCGCCTGACGCCGGCCGCCGCCCGGCCGGCTCTGAGCCAAGCCCGGTTCTGAGCCAGCCCGGTTCTGGAGCCAGCCCGGTTCTGGGCCAGCCCGGTTCTGGGCCAGCCCGGGTTCTGAGCCAGCTCTGCACCGGCCCCGCGCCGGCTCTGAATCGCCTGAGAACAGGCCGGCTCCGCGGACCCTGTGTCCGGCCGCGGCCGCGGGTCCGGCACAATAGATCCCCGGGATACTACTGTCTGTAGGAGATCATCCGGTGCTTCGCCTGCCGCGTTTGGCCCGGGTCGCTGCGGTGGCCGGGCTGGCTGCTGCGGGCGCAGGCCTGCTGGCGGGCTGCGGCGGCGGGGCGATCGGCCAGGACGATCCGGCCAGCAACGGCAAGAGCTTCGTGTCCGGTAGCTACGCCACCACGGTGTATCCGGCCACCGGCCGGCCGCGCTCACCAGACGTCACCGGCACCAGCCTGACCGGGGAGAAAATCTCGCTTTCCGGCTACCACGGCAACGTCCTGGTGATGAATTTCTGGGGCTCCTGGTGCAGCCCGTGCCGCTCCGAGGCCCCCTCGCTGGCCGCACTGGCCCGCCGGTACGGGCCCGCCGGAGTACGGTTCCTGGGCGTGGACATCAGGGACAACCCGCCGGCCGCGGCCGCGTTCGACCGGAAGTTCCGGATCGGCTACCCGAGCCTGAACGACCCCGGCGGCACGGTGGCGCTCGCCTTCCAGAGCACGGTGCCGCCCGCCGGGATCCCCACCACGCTGGTCATCGACCGCACCGGCCACGTCGCCGCGCGGATCGTCGGCCAGGTCAGCTACACCACGCTGGGCAAGCTGATCCGCACCGTGCTGGGGCGGCCCGGATGACCGCGGCGCCGGCTAAGGGCGGCCCGGCCGCGCCTCCCGCTCAGCAGGGCGCCACACCGCCGGGCCCGCCGCGCGGCGGCGGGCTGACCATTGCCGGCTGGCTGCGCTGGGGCTGGCGCCAGCTGACCTCCATGCGCACCGCGCTGATCCTGCTGTTCCTGCTGGCCCTCGCGGCCGTACCCGGGTCGATCATCCCGCAGGAGGGCATCGACCCCGCGGCGGTCTCGCAGTACTACCAGGCGCACCCCACGCTGGCCCCGGTCCTGGACCGGCTGGGGCTGTTCAGCGTATTCGGCGCGCCCTGGTTCGCGGCGATCTACCTGCTGCTGTTCCTGTCGCTGGCGGGCTGCGTCCTGCCGCGGACGGTCCGGCTGGCCGGCTCGGCCCGCCAGCAGCCGCCGCGCGCCCCGCGGCACCTGACCCGGCTGCCGATGGCCGCCCGCTACCAGACCGCGATGGCCCCGGACGACGCCCTGGCCAGCGCGGCCGCCCTGCTCAAGGGCCAGCGGTTCCGGCTGCGCACCGGCGACGGCTGGGTGTCCGCGGAAAAGGGCTACCTGCGCGAGGCCGGCAACCTCATCTTCCACCTGGCCCTGCTCGCCCTGCTGGCCTCGGTGGGCCTGGGCGGGATCTTCGGCTACAAGGCGAACCGGCTGCTGATCAGCGGCCAGACCTTCGCGAACACGGTCACCGACCTGGACCAGTTCCGGCCCGGCCGCCTGGTTACCCCGGGCGACCTGCAGCCGTTCTCGATGTCGATGACCAGCTTCCAGGCCCGCTACGTCACCTCCGGCCCGCAGCGCGGCCAGCCGATCACCTACGCCGCCTCGGTCCGGTACTCGGCGCAGCCGGGCGCCCCGGCCCGCTCGTACCTGCTCCGGGTCAACTCCCCGCTCAAGGTCGACGGGGTCCGGGTGTTCCTGATCGGCCACGGCTACGCGCCGGTGTTCAAGGTCACCGACGGCACCGGGCACGTGGTCTTCAACCAGCCGGTGCCGTTCATCCCGGTCGAGCAGAACGGGCTCACCTCGGAAGGCGTGGTCAAGGTCCCCGACGCCGAGCCGGACCAGCTGGGCTTCGCCGGGGTGTTCCTGCCCACCGCGGTGGACAGCGGCGGGCAGCTGGCCTCCGGGTTCCCCGCGCCCCTGCTGCCCCGGGTCAGCCTGGTCAGCTACGCGGGCAACCTGGGCCTGGACTCCGGCCCGGACCAGTCGGTCTACGAGCTCAACACCGCGCACCTGAAGGCGCTGCGGGTGGCCCCGCGGCCGCTCGCCCCCGGCGACTCGATCACGCTGCCCGGCCACCGCGGCACGCTGACCTTCACCGGCTACCGCCAGTGGATCAGCCTGGCCATCACCTACGACCCAGGGCAGGTGCCCGCGCTGCTGTCGGCCATCCTGGCCATCGCCGGGCTGCTGCTGTCGTTCGCCGTCCGCCGCCGCCGGGTGTTCGTCCGGGCCGCCCCCGTGCTTGACGGCTCTGTGCTTGACGGCTCTGTGCCCGGCGGCTCGGCCGTCACCGTCGGCGGCCTGGCCCGGTCGGACGCGGCCGGCGGGTTCGAGACCGAGTTCGCCGAGCTGTCCGGCCAGCTCCGCCGGGCCCAGGAAGGCCACGGACAGGAAGGCGCCGGCGCCGCTCCCGAGCCGCCGGATGACGCCGTCCTGCGCAACGACACCCTCGTGCTGGACGACACCGGACTGGACGCCGCCGCGCAGGCCGCCGACGACGCCGGCCGGGTCAGCGGCAGCGATCGCGCTGATCCCGGCCCCGGCGCCGCGGCCAGCCCCGATACTGAATCAGCCGAGGGCCACGGGCCCCGTCACGTCCCGTCCGCGGGGGAGTGAGGCACTGATGCACATCAACATCGCCGAGGCCGACCTGAGCCATGGGCTGCTGCTGATCGCGATCGTCGGGTACGCGCTGGCGATGCTCGCCTACGCCGCGGACTTCGCGTTCGGGCGGCAGCGGCTGACCGGCCCGGCTACCGCGGGGGCCCCGGCGCCCGCCGAGGCCCAGGCCCAGCCGGTCGCGGTCGGCGCGGCCCGCGGCAGCGGCGCAGCATCAGGCGGCCTGCCGGACGCCCCCGCCCCTGCCCCGGCCAGGCCCGCCCCGGCCGGCCCCGGCGACGGCGCAGACCCGCCGGGCCCCGCCGGGCGCCCCGCCAGGCGCTGGGAGCGGATCGGCCTCACCATCGCCATCGCCGGCCTGGCCGCGCACGTCACCGCGATCCTGCTGCGCGGCATCGCCGAGGACCGGGTGCCGTGGGGCAACATGTACGAGTTCATCGTGGCCATCAGCGGCATGGCGGTGATCGCCATGGTGGCCGCGATCCTCCGTTACCGGGCGCACTACATCGGCCTGTTCGTGCTGGCCCCGGTGGTGTTCGCGCTCGGCGTGGCGGTCGCGGTAATCTACACCCCGGCCGGCGCGCTGGTCCCCGCCCTGCAGTCGTACTGGATCGCGATCCACGTCACCGCGATGATCGTGGCCTCCGGGCTGTTCATCGTCGGCGCCGTCAGCACCGTGCTGTACCTGGCCGCCGAACGGCACGAGCGCCGCGAGGCGGCCGGCCTGCCGTCCCGGCTGGCCGGGATCCTGGAGCACCTGCCGCGCGCGCTGGTCATGGACCGGCTGGCCTACCGGTCGATCCTGTTCGCGTTCCCGGTCTGGACCTTCGGCATCATGGCCGGCGCGATCTGGGCGGACAACGCCTGGGGCCGGTACTGGGGCTGGGACCCCAAGGAAACCTGGTCGTTCATCACCTGGGTGGTGTACGCCGGATTCCTGCACGCCCGGGCCACCGCGGGCTGGCGCGGCCGCCGCGCGGCCTACATCCAGCTGGTCGGGTTCGGCTGCCTGATGTTCAACCTCATCGGGATCAACCTCTGGGTGACCGGCCTGCACAGCTACGCCGGCATGCCGCACTAGCGCGATTTCCCGGATTACGGTGAGTGGCCCGGTCCGCCCCGGCGACCAGGCTGACCAGCCGTCCGGCGCGGCTATCAGCCGCCGTCGCCGTCTCCCTCGCCGCGCAGGCGGCGGTCGAGCTCGGCCAGGAACTCCGGGTCGTCGTCCGGGCCCACCGGCCGCAGGCCCTCGGCGGCCGGGCAGGGCTGCGGGCCGGACCGCAGGCCGTCCGGGCCCAGCTCGGAATAGCGGCCCGACGGGTGACGCCGCAAGGCCTCCTGCGGGCCGATCCGCGGGCCCTCGCCGAGCCGGTACGGCATCATCGGCGCCCGCCAGCTGCGGGCCGGCCGGCCCAGCAGCAGCCAGGCCATGGCGCCGATCACCGGCAGCAGGGTTATCACGATTGCCCAGCTCAGCGGGCTAAGCCTGCGCATCTCGGCCCGGGGGGTCATGACCGCGTCGATCAGGCAGTACACCCAGACGCCCGCCGCGAAGAGAATGAGCAGCACGTCCAGAGGGAGCATGGCCGCAGCCTAGCTGCTGCCCAGGTTGCCCGTTGGTAAATCGGCCTAGTCCTCCTGACCTGCCCAGACTGGCCGTAATACCTGACGGTGCGTAACGGATGATGACGATTTCGCCGATCAGGCATAGCCTGGCGCCTTGACGCGACCAGGGGAGTGGCCGGACATGGCGCTGCGGTTACTAGATCGTGTCCGCCGCGCCGTGCGGCGGCGCCCGGCCGGGGGCCGCCGCAGGCCTGCCCGGGGGGACGCGCCGCCGCTGCCCGGTTCCGCCCGGCCCGCGCCGCCGGATGCCGGCCGCCCGGCGGCCAGCACCCGGTCCGGCGGGCTGACCGGCCACGCCCCGGGCAGTCACCGCCGGCCCGCGGGCGGCCAGGCCACGCGCCCGGTCACGCAGCCCCGGCCCGGCAGCCCGGCCCGGCCCGCGGGCCAGCCCGGCCCGGGCGGCCAGCCCCGGCCCGCGAGCCCGCCCCGGCCCAGCGAGCGGCCGGCCACCCCGCCGGACCGCGGCGACCAGGCCGCCGCCGCGCGCACCGCGCCGCCCCGCTGGGGCGCGGCCCGGGCCGCGATCCGGCCGGAGCCGGGCACCGAGGCGCGGCGGGCCGCCCCCGAGGGCCGGGCCGTGCCCGCCGCCCAGCAGCGCCGGGCGGCCCGTGCCGCCGCCCCGCAGAACCCCTGGTACGAGGTGGCGCACGCGAACCGCACGGCGGCGGGCCTGCGGCACTGCGGCCGGCTCGAGGAGATCCTGGTCCGGGACTGGGCGCCGGAGACGGTGCCCTCGCCCGCGGTGGCCCAGGCCGTCGACCGGCTCGCCGAACTGCCTCAGCTGATCAAGGACCGGCTGGTCGCCGGGCTGGACGCGATCTTCGTCGGCGAGGGCGGCGTGCCCGACCTGGACGACATGGCCCGGCTGGCCGGCGTGCCGCTGCCCTCGGGCCGGGCCACCTGGGACGCCTGCGCGGGCGCCTACGGCGAGCGGAAGATCATCGTCGGCTCGCGGCCGTCGCCCAGCCCGGACGTGATGTGCCACGAGATCGGCCACGCGCTGGACGACATCGACGGCGACGGCGAGCAGTGGCAGTCCGACTCGCCGGAGTTCCTGGCCCTGTACGAGTACTGCGCGCCGCACATGGTCAGCGACTTCCACCGTCAGCAGGGCATCCTCGGCCGCCGCGAGTTCTTCGCCGACGCGTTCGCGGCGATCGCCTCCCGGCAGCGGCCGGCCCTCGTGGACATGCTCGGCGGCGACACCAGGGCTGCTCTTAATGTGATGTTGTACTTCAATGTGCGGTATGGGATCTAGGGTGGTCGGAGCATGTTCGTTATCCGACTGCCGAACGGCAACCTGCTCGTCCCCGAGTCCGCGATGAGCGGCGGCAACGGGGCGATGATGGGTGATGCCTACGTTGAGATCGGCCCCGGGGACGCCGATTACGACCGGCTCGCGCCCGAGGCGCTGACCCAGGAGGAAGCCGACGAGCGCCGCCGCCGCTGGCAGGAGGGCGACGAGCCGCTGCGGCGCGAGTTCCTTGACTTCCTGGCCCGCCACGGGCGTGGCGCAGGGGAGGGCCGCGGGCCCGCCTGAGGTGAGCGCCCCGGCCGGACTGGCCAGGTGCTCGCCTCAGCGGGGTGCGGGCCCGGAACCCGTCCGCTACAGAACCGAGTGGTTGTCCGCGGTCTGCTTGACGTCGCCGCCGAGCAGGGCCCGGACCTCGGACTCACGGAACCGCCGGTGCCCCCCGGGCGTCCTGATGCTGCTGATGCGGCCGGATGCTGCCCAGCGGGTGACCGTCTTCGGGTCGACCCGGAAGAGCGCTGCTACCTCCCCCGGTGTGAGCAGCCGCTCACTGTTCCCGTCCATTGCACTAATCCCCTCCTGATGGCCGTATAGCTTGTCCTAAGTGTTGCGACAAACATCGGTTTTATCCCTAGTTTCCGGAAAATCTGATCCGCGAAATCTTCGGCCTCGGTCCCCCTGACCTGCTGCGTTGCCGGATCCGGCGGTCGGCCTCAGCCAGGTCGGCACTGTTCGCAAGCCTGTGACCTGCTAAGACCGCTCAGGCTATAACGCAGAGTGGCATTGCGGGCACGAAGTTGGCCAGAGCCGGAACCGGGTGGGGCTGGTGGGGCTGGCGGGCCTGGCCAGGAGCCTGGACCGTAGGGTGGCCATGTGCCCGATCTTGTGACGCTGGATGACATCCGCGCCGCGGCCGCCCGGCTGTCCGGGGTGGCGCTGCGCACCCCGCTGCTGCCGCTGCCTGGCGCCAGCCCGCCGCTGCTGCTCAAGCCGGAACTGCTGCAGCCGACCGGCTCGTTCAAGATCCGCGGCGCCTACAACGCGATCTGCTCGCTGCCCGAGGAGGTCCGCCGCCGCGGAGTGGTCGCGCACTCCAGCGGCAACCACGCGGCCGCGGTCGCCTGGGCCGCGGAACGGCTCGGCGTGCCCGCCGCGCTGGTGATCCCGTCCAACGCGCCGCCGGGGAAGGTCGCCGCCGTCCGCGCGACCCAGGCCGAGGTGGTGATCTGCGAGCCGGGCCTGCCGGGCCGGCTGGCCGCGACCGGGGAACTGATCAGCAAGCACGGGTACACGCTGGTCGCGCCGTTCGACGACCCCGCGGTGATCGCCGGCCAGGGCACGATCGGGCTGGAGATCGGCACCGACTGCCCGCAGGCGGGCCTGGTGCTCGTGCCGATCAGCGGCGGCGGGCTGATCTCCGGCATCGCCGCCGCGGTCCGGGCGCTGTGCCCGGACGCCGTGGTCATCGGGGTGGAGCCGGAGCACGCCGCCGACGCCAGGGACTCGCTGCGCCAGCGCCATCGGGTGGCCTGGCCGGTCGAGGAGACCGGGCGCACGGTGGCCGACGCGCTGCGCATGGAGCAGATCGGCGAGCTGCCGCTGGCGCACATGCTGGCCCACGTCCAGGACATCGTCACGGTCACCGACGACGAACTGCTGGCCGCGGTGCGCTGGCTGGCCACCCGGGCCCGGCTGGTGGCCGAGCCGGGCGGCGCCGCGGCGGTGGCGGCCGCCCTGTTCCACGCCGCCGAGCTGCCCGCTGCCGACGTCCGGGTCGCGGTGGTATCCGGCGGGAACATCGAGCCGTCGCTGCTGGCCGAGGTTCTGGCCGAAACGCCGGACGAGTCCGGGCCGGCCGCGCCGGCCGCGGCCCGGAGCGCATAGGCTGGCAGGGCCATGCGACCCACGCTTGCCTATACCTCCGCGCGGATCCTGCTGTTCGTCGCCGCGCTCGGCGTGCTGTACCTGGCCGGGGCCCGGGGCGCGCTGCTGCTCGGCCTGGCCATCATCATCAGCGGGGTGGTCAGCTTCATCGTGCTATCCCGGCAGCGGGATCAGATGTCCGGCGCGCTGGCCAGCAGGATCCGCGACTGGCGGACCCGGCTGGACGAGGGCGCCCGCGCCGAGGACGACTGACCGCCGCCCGCTGGCTGCTAGGCGGGCGGGCCGTCGCTGGCCGCCCGGCGCGATCCGCCCGCGAACACGCCGATGCGCTGAATGACCTGCCAGCGCTGCCGGGTGCCGAGCAGCGCCGTGATGGCCGAATGAATGGTGACCAGGTAGAGCAGCTGCCGGTAGACCACTTGCTGCAGCGGCAGCACCCACAGGGTCCCCATCCGCTCCCGGTCGAGCCACAGGGCATAGCCGCATGCCATCGTCTGGAGCAGGGCGAACGCCAGCCAGAACAGCGCCACGCTCAGCGGGTTGAGGAACACCAGGCCGTACAGCGAGAACACGTCCACCACCGGGGCCAGCAGCGGCAGCATGACGTGGAACACGGTGAGGTAGAGCAGGCAGCGGCGGCCAAGCCGGCCCGATGAGCCGGGCTCGACGACCGCGCGCCGGTGCTTCCACATGGCCTGCATCGTGCCGTAGCACCACCGGTAACGCTGCCGCCAGAGCTGGCGCAGCGAACCGGGCGCCTCGGTCCAGGCCACCGCGCCCGGCTCGTAGACGACCCGCCACGGCGACCGGCACAGCGCCATGGTCAGATCGGTGTCCTCGGCCAGCGTGTCCGCGCTGAGCCCGCCCACGGCGGCCAGCGCCTCCCGCCGGAACGCCCCGATCGCGCCAGGAATAGTCGGGATGGCCCCCAGCATGTCGAACATCCGGCGGTCAAGGTTGAAGCCCATGACGTACTCGAGATGCTGCCAGCGGCCCAGGATCCCGGCCCGGTTGCCCACCTTGGTGTTGCCGCTCACCGCGCCGACCCGGCGGTCGCGCAGCGGGCCCACCAGGCGGCCGATGGTGTCCGGCGGGAACACCGTGTCGCCGTCCACCAGCACCAGGATGTCGTACCTGGCCGCGGCGATCCCCCGGTTCAGCGCAGCCGGCTTTCCCGCGTTGGGCTGGCTGATCAGGGTGACCCCGGTCAGGCCGAGGCCGCGCACGATGGCGGCCGTGCCGTCAGATGAGCCGTCGTCCACCACGACCACCTCGACCGGACCGGGATAGCTGCTGGCGGTCATCGAGCGCACCGCGGCGGCGATGCCCGCGGCCTCGTTGTACGCCGGGATCACGACCGATACGCCGGGGGCGCGGCCCGGGCTGGCCAGCGGCCAGGCTGTCCCGCCCACCCGCCGCGACCCGGCCGTCGACCCGGGGGGCGGGGCCCGGCCGAACCGGCGGTGGTGCGCGGCGGCGAACCCCACCAGCAGGAGCAGCCGGACGACGATCAGCACGCTGGCGATGACGAGCAGCACGGCCAGCAGGCCGACGCCGTGATCGGCGGCCTGCTGGGTCCAGACCAGGACATCGCCCACGATCCGCTGCCTGCCGGTCGCGGCCACGTCCCCGGCCGGCAGGCCAAGGCCGCGGGTGACCGTCGTGAACCGGTAGCCGCGGGCGCGCAGCCGGGTGATGATGCGCGGCAGCGCGGCCACCGTCTGGCTGCGGTCACCGCCGCTGTCGTGCAGCATGATGATCGCGCCGCGGTGACCACGCGGCATCGCCGCGGCGACGATCCGGCCGACGCCCGGACGGGCCCAGTCCCGGGTGTCAAGGTTCGTCAGGACCACCAGGTAGCCGTCGCCGCCCGCCTCCCTGGCCGCCCGCCAGTCAGCCGCGGAGACGGCGTCCGGCTGGCTGGAGAACGGCATCCGCAGCAGCCGGGTGCGGACCCCGGCCGCACCGGCCAGGGCGTTCTGGGTGAGGGTCAGCTCGAGCCCTTCGCGCCAGCCGGACGCGCCGAGGTTCGCGTGGGTATAGGTATGCGAGCCCACCTGGTCCCCGGCCGCGACCTCCTCGCGCACCAGCCCGGGCCAGCTTGCCGCGTGCGCGCCCACCAGGAAGAAGGTGGCCGGCACCCGGTAGCGGCGCAGCACCGCGAGCACCTTCGGTGTCCACTCCGGATCGGGCCCGTCGTCGAAGGTCAGCGCGACCGTACCGGCCGGCATTGCGTAACTGCGCGGGTGCGGCCCAGCCGGGCTGAGCACCGCGCCGCCGTGCAGCACGGCGGCTGGCGCGGCTGGCCCGCCAGCCTGGGGCTGGTCCGCGCTGTTCTCGCCGAGCACGCCGCGGGTGAAGCCCTCGATGAGAAGCCCGATCATGACCGTGAATACGAGGAGGCTGACCAGGACCCAGTGCCCACGGGGCGAGCGGCTGCGCCGGTGGCTGCCACTGCGGATCGGTCCGGCCGGCTTACCGCCCATGCCCGGACCTGTGCGGGTTCGGGGATTTCGTCTGGCCCGGCGGCGTCTTTCCGGCCGGGTTCGTCGGCGCCGGTGCCGCGGTCGGTGATTCGCTGGGCGACGCGCTCGGCGACGGCGACGGCGACCCGGACGGCGAGGGCTGCGGGTCAGCCGACGGTGACGGCTGGACCGGGACCGCCGCCGACGGCGGTGGCGGTGGCGGCGAGCCATGGCCCGGATGCTTGCTGACCGTGGGGGCGGCCCCGCGATGCGGGTGAGCCCAGGAGATGAACGGCGCCTGCGGGCCGCCGGCCAGCCCGACCGTGATGAGGGCCAGCGAGACCGCGATGATCAGCCCGGCGGCCGCCCCCAGCAGGCGCAGCAGCCGGCGCCGTCGGCCGGACGGATCGGCGAACACCGGGCTCGAGTGCACGTCGGGCAGCTTAGTCCCAGGCGCACCGGATAAACCGGAGTTCGCCCAGTTGCCAGGGTCCGGGTGGCTAGGCCCCGCCGGTGGCCAGCCAGCCGCCCGTGGTCAGCAGCTCGAGCACGGCGGCGACCGCCTCCGGCCGGCTGACCGCTGAGGTGTCGATCACCAGATCCGCGTCGGCCGGCTCCTCGTACGGGTCGGACACCCCGGTGAAGTGGTCGATCAGCCCGGCCCTGGCCTTGGCGTACAGGCCCTTGCGGTCCCGGGCCTCGCATACCTCGACCGGCGTGGCCACGTAGATCAGCAGGAAGTCGCCGGCTTCGCCGACCATCTCCCTGACCCGCTGCCGGGCCGCGGCGAACGGCGCGATCGGCGCGCAGATCGCGATGCCCCCGTGCCGGGCGACCTCCGCGGCGACGTACCCGATCCGGGCGATGTTCAGGTCCCGGTCCGCCCGGGAGAACGTCAGGCCGGCCGACAGCAGCCGCCGGACCAGGTCGCCATCGAGCAGCGAGACCCGCCGGTCGCCGCGTTCGGCCAGCACGTCGGCCAGGTCCCGGGCGATAGTCGACTTGCCGGACCCGGACAGCCCGGTGAGGAACAGCACGAACCCGCGCTCGGACCGCGGTGGCCGGGCCCGGCGCAGCTCGCGGGCGACCGCCGGGGGCATGAACCAGGACGGCACCCCGGTGCCGGTGTCCAGCAGGTCGGCCAGCTCACCGTCGGCCAGGCCGGTCCGCTCGGTGCCGGACTCGATCAGCGACAGCGGCCGCCACACCTCGGCGGCCGGGTCGTAGGCCCACTCACCGGCCGACACCATCTGGATTGCGGTCCCCGGCACCGCGTTTCCCGGCCCTGTGCTGCCCGGCCCTGTGCTGCCCGGCCCTGCGATGGCCGGCCCGGGGCCGGCCGGCGCGTCCGGCTCGTCGGTGAACAGGTGACTGGCCCCGTAGGCGGCGGCCACCACGGCCCGCGCGGCCAGCTCGTCGGCCGGGCCGCCGCCGCGCGGGGACAGCGGCACGGGCACCACGAGCGTGCTGGCGGGAAGGCTGGCCGCGGCGGCCAGCGTGGCCCGGATCAGCGCTTCCGGCCGCAGCAGCAGGCCGGCGGGCCCGGCGATCAGCGGCAGCAGCAGGATCCGCGCCCTGAGCTGGCCCGCCAGGTGCCGCAGCTGGCCGATCTGCCGGCTGTTCAGCGGGTCCCTGGTGGCGAAGCCGAGCACCGGGCCGTCGCCCAGCGCCTCGCGGGCCTGCGCCGGGGTGAGCCGCAGCCGCCGGAACGGGCCATGCTCGGGCGGCCGGTTCGTGGTCACCGGCCCGGACAGCCGGAGCAGGCCGGACCCGGCCGGGCTCCGCGTCCGGCTGGTGATGTCGAGCACCGCGAGCGGCGTGCCCTCCGGGTCGTGCAGCAGCAGGTGGCTGGCGTCCGCGGGCACCGCGCTGGCGGGCAGGTCGAGCGTCACCGCGATGGGCCACGGCGTGCCGTCGGCCAGCTCGGCCCGGGCCGCGACCGCGGCCGCGTCGGCCGGCTCGAGGTAGCCGCGCAACGGCGCGAACGCGCCGGACAGCAGCAGTTCCAGGTCGGCCAGCTGGGCCTCGGTGAGCGTCACCGACGGCCAGCGGGCCAGGTCGGCAGCCGGTCCGGCCTGCGTGCCAGCAACCACGACGTCATCCTCCGTCCGCCCCCGGGCGCGCCGCCCGGCCGGGCGCGCGCGGCGGCGTGGACCAGCGCCGCCCGGCACCAGAGGGTACACGGCGCACCGCAGCCCGTGCTCACACTGGTCAGGCGCGCGCCGTCCTACGGGATCAAGATCCCTCAGCAACGTTTCCCTGATCAGGGAACGCTGACTGCAGCAGGCCAGCGACGGCACTTCGATCGCAGTGGGCCGGGCCAGCCGCGATCCTCGCCCGGACGACGGGCCGGGCGTGGGGCAGGGCGTAGAATGGCAGGCAATCCCGGACCCGGCTTTGGCGGGCCGTGTGCGGCGCAGACGGGCCGCCTCCCGCTGGGCGCGGGCACCTCATGCTGCCTTCTTCCAGGGATGTAATGAGCCTCAGCGGTCTGCTTTCACCTCTATCCGACGATCCGGCGCTGACGCGCGCCCTCGCCCTGCCGCCGGGGCCCGCTGGCCCGCCCGGCTCGCTGTCCGGGTCTGACCTGGTCGGGCCGCCCGCGCTGCGCCCGCTGCTGGCCGCCGCGCTGACCGGGGCCGGGCTGGCCGGCCCTGGTGCCCCGCCGGATAGCCAGCCAGACGGTCAGGCGGGCGGGCGGTTCGTGCTCGCGGTGACCGCGACCGCCCGGGAGGCCGAGGACCTGACCGCGGCGCTGGGCTCGCTGCTGCCCGCCGAGCGCGCCGCGTACTTCCCGCCCTGGGAGACGCTGCCGCACGAGCGGCTGTCGCCCCGCTCGGACACCTCGGGCCAGCGGATCGCGGTGCTGCGCCGGCTGGCCCGGCCGGCCACCGACGGCGACCCGCGGTCCGGCCCGCTGGCCATCGTGGCCACCCCGGTCCGCGGGCTCCTGCAGCCGATCGTCGGCGGGCTCGGCCTGCTCGAGCCGGTCGCCCTGCACCCCGGCGACACCGCGGACCTGGAAGAGGTCATCACCCGGCTGGTCGAGATCGGCTACGCGCGCACCGAACTGGTGGAGAAGCGCGGCGACGTCGCCGTCCGCGGCGGCATCCTCGACGTCTTCCCGCCCACCGAGGAGCACCCGGTCCGGATCGAGTTCTGGGGCGACACGGTCGAGGAGTGCCGCTACTTCAAGGTCGCCGACCAGCGCAGCCTGTCCGCGGCCCCGGCCGGGCTGTGGGCGCCGCCGTGCCGGGAACTGCTGCTCACCCCCGCGGTCCGGGAGCGGGCCAAGGAACTGGCGGCCGAGCACCCGGGCCTGTCCGAGATCCTGGGCAAGCTGGCCGACGGGATCAGCGTCGAGGGCATGGAGTCGTTCGCCCCGGTGCTGGCCGACCGGATGGACCTGCTGCTCGACTACCTGCCCCCGGGCGGCTGCGTGCTGGTCTGCGACCCGGAGCGGATCCGGGCCCGCGCCGCCGACCTGGTGCAGACCAGCCAGGAGTTCCTCGAGGCGTCCTGGGGCACCGCGGCGGCCGGCGGCGACGTGCCGATCGACCTGGGCGCGGCGGTATTCCGGCCGATCACCGAGGTCCGCGCGGCGGCCGACGCGCTGGGGCTGCCGTGGTGGACGATCGCGCCGTTCGGCACGCAAGAGCCAGCGGAGGAGGCGGACCTCAGCTGGAAGGGCGTCCCGGTCAGCCCCGCGGGCACGGCTGCTTCCGGTCCGGACGACGGACCAGCCGGCCGGATCGCGTACACCATCAAGGCAAGGCCCGCGGAGGCCTACCGCGGTGATACCAGGAAGGTGACCGCCGACGTCCGGTCCTGGCTCCGCGACCGGTGGCGGGTCGTCCTGGTCACCGAGGGCCACGGCCCGGCACAGCGTCTCGCCGAGCTGCTGCGCGGCGAGGAGCTGGCGGTCAGGACCGGGGACCTGGAGGGCCCGCCGGAGGCCGGGCTGGCGCAGGTGGCGACCGGCCTGCTGGAGCACGGGTTCGTCTGGCCCGAGCTGCGGCTGGCGGTGCTCACCGAGAGCGACATGGCAGGCCAGCGGACCGGGGCCAGGGACGGCCAGCGGATGCCCAGCCGCCGCCGCGGCGGCATCGACCCGCTGCAGCTCACCCCGGGCGACTACATCGTGCACGAGCAGCACGGCGTGGGCCGGTACGTGGAGATGACCAGCCGGACCGTGTCGGGCGCGACCCGGGAGTACCTGGTTATCGAGTACGCGCCGGGCAAGCGCGGGCACCCGCCGGACCGGCTCTACCTGCCCACCGACCAGCTGGACGAGGTGACCAGGTACGTCGGCGGCGAGGCGCCGGCCCTGCACCGGCTCGGCGGCGCGGACTGGGCCAAGACCAAGGGCCGGGCCCGCAAGGCGGTCAGGGAGATCGCCGCCGAGCTGATCCGGCTGTACTCGGCGCGGACCGCGTCGGCCGGTCACGCGTTCGGGGCGGACACCCCGTGGCAGCGCGAGCTGGAGGACGCGTTCCCCTACATCGAGACGCCGGACCAGCTCGAGGCCATCGACGAGGTCAAGCGGGACATGGAGAAGGCGGTCCCGATGGACCGGCTGATCTGCGGCGACGTCGGCTACGGCAAGACCGAGATCGCGGTCCGCGCCGCGTTCAAGGCGGTCCAGGACGGGCGGCAGGCCGCCGTGCTGGTCCCGACCACGCTGCTGGTCCAGCAGCATATGGCCACGTTCAGTGAGCGGTACGCACCGTTCCCGGTGAAGGTCCGGGCCATCTCGCGGTTCCAGTCCGCGGGGGAGGTCTCCGAGACCCTGGCCGGCCTGGCCGACGGGACCGTGGACGTGGTGATCGGGACGCACCGGCTGCTGTCCCCGGAGACCAGGTTCTCCCGGCTGGGCCTGGTCATCATTGACGAGGAGCAGCGGTTCGGGGTCGAGCACAAGGAGTACCTCAAGCGGCTGCGCACCGAGGTGGACGTGCTGGCCATGTCCGCCACCCCGATCCCGCGGACGCTGGAGATGGGCGTGGCCGGGATCCGGGAGATGTCCACGATCCTGACCCCGCCGGAGGAACGGCACCCGGTGCTGACCTTCGTCGGGCCGTACGAGGAGAAGCAGATCGCCGCGGCGATCCGGCGCGAGCTGCTCCGCGACGGCCAGGTGTTCTTCGTGCACAACCGGGTGGCGTCGATCAACAAGGTCGCGGCCCGGCTGGGCGAGCTGGTCCCCGAGGCCAAGATCGCGGTGGCGCACGGGCAGATGAACGAGCACACGCTGGAAAAGATCATGGTCGACTTCTGGGACAAGAACTTCGACGTCCTGGTGTCCACCACGATCGTGGAGTCCGGCCTGGACATCCCGAACGCGAACACGCTGCTGGTGGACCGGGCCGACGCGTACGGCCTGTCGCAGCTGCATCAGCTGCGCGGCCGGGTCGGCCGCGGCCGGGAGCGCGGCTACACCTACTTCCTGTACCCGCCGGAGAAGCCGCTCAGCGAGACCGCGCACGAGCGGCTGGCCACCGTGGCGCAGCACACAGAGATGGGCGCGGGCATGTACGTGGCGCTGAAGGACCTGGAGATCCGCGGGGCCGGGAACCTGCTCGGCGGCGAGCAGTCCGGGCACATCGCCGGGGTCGGCTTCGACCTGTACGTGCGGATGATCGGCGAGGCGGTCAGCGAGCTGAAGGGCGAGGGCCCGGCGGAGCGTCCCGAGGTCCGCATCGAGCTGCCGGTGGACGCGCACATCCCGCACCCGTACGTGCCCGGTGAGCGGCTCCGGCTGGAGGCCTACACCCGGATCGCGGCCATCGACAGCCCGGAGGACCTGGCCGCGGTGCTGGCCGAGCTCACCGACCGGTACGGCCCGCCGCCGGAGCCGGTGATCAACCTGCTGGCGGTGGCCCGGCTGCGGTCCAGGGCCCGGCACGCCGGGCTGACCGACATCACCCTGCAGGGCAACCACATCCGGTTCGCCCCGGCCGAGCTGCCAGAATCGCGGCAGGTCCGGGTGCAGCGGCTGTACCCGCGGACGATACTCAAATCCGCGGTGCGTACCATGCTCGTACCAGTGCCCAAGGCACAGCCCGCCGGGGACCGTGGCGCGGGCGTCACGGCGATCGGGGCCCGGTCGCTTCGCGACGCCGAGCTGCTGGCCTGGTGCGAGGAACTGGTGGAGGCAGTGTTCGGCGGGCTACCGTCGCGCGCATCGGAGGACTGAGGAAGGACGTCGTCGTGCTCCGCACCCCGGTAAAGATGGTGGCTGCCGCGCTGGCGGCCGGCGCCGTGCTGACCGCCTGCGGGCCGGTCAAGCTGGGCGCCGCGGCGTTGATGAACAACGACCGGATCTCCGCGTCGACGCTGTCCGCCGAGGTGGCGAACCTGAACGCGAACTACCAGAAGTACAAGGGCCAGGTTCAGCTGCAGTTCGAGGTGTCGCAGATGCCGCAGGAGGTGCTGTCCTGGCTGATCCGGTTCCGGGTGGGGGACGAGATGGCCGTGCGGAACGGGATCACCGTGACCCCCGGGCAGGTCGATGCGGAGCAGCAGAAGCTTCAGCAGCAGGCTTCCCAGTCGACGACCACCGGCGCTGCGGTGCCGCTGAACGTGCTGGCGGTGGCCAACGGCCTGCCCCCGGACATGATCCCGGACCTGGCCCGTTACCAGGCCATCCAGAACGTGCTGATCAACCGGCTGGACGGCGGCACGATCCCGACCGCCCCCAGCGACCAGCAGGCCATTGGCCGGCAGCTCAGCAAGTACGAGTGCCGGGCCGCGAAGTCGCTGGACATCCGGGTCAACCCGCAGTGGGGCCAGCTGGACTACGCGCAGTACTCGGTGATCGCCAAGCCGTCCACGCTGTCCGCGGAGGCGTCGCCGTCGCCGTCGCCCAGCCCGTCGTCGTCCGTTCAGCTGACGCCGCCTTGCTGAGGACGCGGGTTTGACCGCTGACCAGGCGCCGGAGCCGGAGGGGGTGGCCGGCGAGCGGGTGCTCGAGCTTGTCGCGGTGATGGACCGGCTGCGGCGGGACTGCCCGTGGGACCGGCGGCAGACGCATTCCTCGCTCGCGCCGTACCTGCTGGAGGAGTGCTACGAGGCGCTGGACGCGCTGGAACGCGGGGACCAGGCGGCGCTCCGTGAGGAACTCGGTGACGTGCTGCTGCAGGTCGCGTTCCACGCCCGGCTGGCCGCGGAGCGGACCGACGGCACCGGCTGGACGATCGACGACGTGGCCGACGGCATTGTGGCCAAGCTGATCCGGCGGCATCCGCACGTGTTCAGCGACGTGGCCGTGGCGGGCGCGGACGAGGTGTCGGTCAACTGGGAGACGATCAAGGCCGCGGAGCGGGCCGAGAAGGCGGCGTCGCACGCCGCGGCGGGCGGCGGCAGCGCGTCGGCGCTGGACGGGGTGGCGCTGGGCCAGCCCGCGCTGGCGCTGGCCGCGCAGCTGCAGCGGCGGGCCGAGCGGGCCGGGGCGCCTGGTGCTCTGGACGGCGGGGCGCCGGGCGTGAGCGAGCTCGGCGCCGAGCTGTTCGCGCTGGTGGCCAGGGCCCGGCAGGCGGGCGTGGACCCCGAGTTCGAGCTGCGCGCGGCCGCCCGGGCGTACCGGGACCAGGTGCTGGCCTGGGAGCGCGAGCAGGAGCAGCAGCCGCAGCAGCCGGGAGAGCCTGGCTGACGGGGGCTGAACCGGCGCGGCGACGCCCGGGGGCAGGACTGGACAGCGGCCGATGCAGCGGGCATAGCGTTGGCACCGTGGCCTCCAGGAAAGCCGCCGCCCGGCCAGACGCTGATCCGGCCGGCCTGCCCGGCGGCGGGGGGCCGGTGGGGCGCGACGACGTACTGGCCCAGCTGCGCATTGCCGCCGAGGATGCGGTCACCGGGCGGGGTGAGCTCATCTTGCTCACCGGGGAAGCCGGCATCGGCAAGACCACCATGCTCAGCGAGGCGGCCAGGTACGCCGAGACCCGCGGGATCCGGGTGGCCTGGGGCTTCTGCGGCCCGGACGACAGCGCGCCGGCTTACTGGCCATGGGCGCAGGTGGCCAGGGAGCTGTGCCCGGAGGCCTGGGAGCAGGCCCAGTCCGGTCTGGGCCACGACGTCCTGCCGGATCCGGACGCGCAGGCGGTGGCGGCCAGGTTCCGGCTGTTCGACCTGGTCACCGCGGCGCTGCTGGCCGAGTCCCGGATCCAGCCGGACCTGATCCTGCTTGACGATCTTCAGTGGGCGGACGAGGCGTCGCTGCTGCTCCTTGATTTTCTCGTACGCAGGCTGCGGGCCGGGTCGGCCGCGATCATCGGGGCCTACCGCGATGTCAGCCCCGCGCCGGGCGCGGCGCTGACCAGGATCTCGGCCCGCGGCCGGGTGCTGCCGCTGACCGGGCTGACGGCCGCCGACGTCGCCCGGCTGGTCGCCCGGGTGGCCGGCCAGCCGCTGGCCGACGCCGCCGGGCCCCAGGTGCACCAGCGCACCGGCGGCAACCCGTTCTACGTCCAGCAGGTGTCCTGGCTGCTGGCCACCGGCCAGGCCGGGCTGCCGCCCGGCGTGAGCGAGGCGCTGGCCGACCGGTTCGCCGGGCTGCCGGCGGACGTGGTGGGGGTGCTCGGCCTGGCCGCGGTCGTCGGCCAGCCGTTCTCCGCGGCCCTGCTCGCCGAGGTGGCCGGCCGGCCGGTGGCCGAGACGGCGGCCGCGCTGGCCGAGGCAGCCGCCGCGCGCCTGCTGACCGCCGCGGAAAGGGCCAAGGCGGATGCTGCGCCCGGCGCTGGTGTGGCCTTGGAAGGCACGATGGCGCCAGGGACCCCGGTGGCGCCGGCGATGACGCTCGCGCCGGGCATCGCGGCCGCGCCGGGGGTGCAGTCCTTCCGGTTCGCGCACGACCTCTTCCGCGAGCACGCCTACCAGCGGCTGGCCGTCCAGGACCGGGCCCGGCTGCACGGCCGGGCCGGGGCGGTGCTGGCGGCCCGCCGCGCCGCCGGCGCCGGCGTGCCGCTGGCCGAACTGGCCCGGCACTTCAGCCAGGCCGACCCCCACGGCGCGGACGCGTACCGGTACTGCACTGCGGCGGCCAGGGAAGCGGCCGGGCAACTCGCCTACGAGGAGGCGGTCCGGCACTGGGAAGGCGCGCTGACCGCGGTGTCGGCCGCGCCGCCCGGCCCGGACCTGACCGCCACCCTCCTCGACCTGGCCGAAGCCCACGGCCGGGCCGGTGACCTGCCCGCCGCGGGCGAGGCGTTCCGCCGCGCCGCCGGCCTGGCCCGCCGCCAGCAGGACGCCCCCGCCCTGGCCCGGGCCGCCCTCGGCGTCCAGGCCATCGGCACCCGGGCCTGGTGGCCCCCGGACGAGATCGTCGCCCTCCTCACCGAGGCCCTGGCCGCCCTCCCCGGCGGCCCCACCCCAGCCGCCGGCGCCGGGCCAGACGAGCGGGATCTGGCCACGGGTGGCCCAGGGACCGGCCCGCCCGGGGGAGCGCTGCGGGCGCGGGTGATGGCGGCGCTGGCCAGGGTGCTGGCCTGGCATCAGCTCGACCTGCCCCGGGCGGCCGGCCTGGCCGACGGGGCGGTCGCCGCGGCCCGGGCCGCCGGGGACCCGCGGCTGACCGCCAGCTGCCTGATCGCCCAGCACAACGCCCACTGGCAGCCGGGCAACCCGGCGGACCGCCGGGCCATCGCGGTCGCCGCGGCCGGCTGTGCCCGCGAGGCCGGGGACCAGGAGCTGCTCGCCGAGGCCCGGCTGCTGATCGCCACCGATCTGCTGGAGCTGGCCGACCCGGCGTTCCGGGCCGAGCTGTCCGGGTTCCTCGACCTGGCCGGGACCGCGCCGCAGCCGCGCCTGCGCTACGCCGCGCTCGCCCGCCGGGCCATGCTCGCGCTGCTCGGCGGCCAGCTCACCGAGGCGGAACGGCTGATCGGGGAGGCGGCCGCCGCGGGCCGGGACTGCGGCGACCCCGGCGCCGCCGACGTCCGCACCGACCAGAGCTGGGAGCTGCTGTCCGCCCAGGGACGGCTGGACGAGCTGGCCGGGGTAGCGGCGGGCATGTTCCCCGATCCGGGCTCCACCCAGGCCCGCGGCCTGCGCGCGTGGGTCCTGCTGGCCCGCGGCGACCGGGCCCGGGCCGCTGAGCTGGTAGCCCCGGAACTGGCCGCCGGCCGTCCCGGGGGCCCGCCACCGCCCCCGCCGGCCGGCCGGCAATGGCTGCTCGGCGCAGCCTTCGGCGCCGAGCTGATCGCCGAACTCGGCGACCAGCCCGGCGTGCCAGCCGCCGCCGAGGCCCTCTACCAGGGGCTGGCCCCGTTCACCGGCCTGGCCGTCGTCTCCGGCGCCGCGATCAGCTTCCGCGGCATGGTCGCCCACCACCGCGGCGCCCTCGCCCTGGTCGCCGGCCGCGCAGCGGAGGCGGCCGCCCTGCTCACCCAGGCCGCGGCCGCGCACGAAAGGCTCGGCGCCGAGGTCTGGCGGCTGCGCAGCCAGTACTGCCTGGCCCGGGCCTGGCTGGCCCTCGGCGGCCCCGGCCGCCGGGCCGCCGCGCTGGAGCTGCTGGCCGGGACGGCGGCCGCAGCCCGGGCGCTGGGCACCGCCAGCCTGGCCGCGGCCGCCGACGCAGCCGCGCACGCGGCCGGGGCGCCACCCGCCACGGCAGGCCGGTTCGCCCGGGACGGCGCCCTGTGGACCCTCACCTACGCCGGCTCGACCGTCCGGCTGCGCCACGCCAAGGGCCTCAGCGACCTCGCCGTCCTGCTCGGCCGCCCGGGCCAGCCGGTCTCCGCGGCCAGCCTCGTCGCCGCCTCCGATGCCGGCGGCCAGGCCCGCGCCAGCCTGCGCCTCGGCGCCGACGAGGTCCTGGACGCGACCGCCCGGCAGCAGATCAGGGCCCGCCTCGACGACCTCGCCGGGGAGATCGCCGAAGCCGAGGACTGGGCCGACCCGGAGCGCGCCGCCCGGGCCCGCGCCGAACGGGACACGCTCCTGCACGAGCTGTCCGCCGCCGCCGGCCTGGCCGGCCGCCCCCGCCTCCTCGGCGACCAGGGCGAACGCGCCCGCAAGACGGTCACCGCCCGGATCCGCGACGTCATCTCCCGGATCGACCGCGTCCACCCCGCCCTCGGCAGCCACCTTCGCGCCACGATCACCACCGGCACGTCCTGCACCTACTCCCCGCCCACTCCGGTCACCTGGGACCTGTAGCCGGATCTAGCGGATTCTGGCGGCGGTCTCGCGCCTTGCGGTCAGGACCCCCGCACGCGACGGGGGCAACGACCGCCGAGGAGACCGCTGTGCACGACGTGATCATCGTGGGAACCCGGGTGGCCGGCGCGGCCACCGCCCTGCTGCTGGCCAGGCACGGGCTGAAGGTGCTGGCCGTGGACCGGGCCACGTTCCCCAGTGACACCCTGTCGACCCACCAGGTGCAGGTGCCCGGCTGCGCCGCACTGGCCCGGTGGGGCCTGCTGGACCAGGTCCTCGCGGCGGGCACGCCGCCGACCCGCACGGTCCGCTTCGACCAGGGATCAGCCGCCTTCAGCGCCAGGCTCCGCGAGTTCGAGGGCGTCGACCTCATGTGCAGCCCGCGCCGGCTGCTGCTCGACACGATCCTCATCGGCGCCGCCCGCCAGGCCGGCGCGGAACTCCGCGACAGCTTCATCGCCGAGGAACTGACCCGCGACGCCACCGGCACCGTGACCGGCCTGCGCGGCAGGACCAAGGGCGGCCCGCCGGTCACCGAGCACGCCCGCCTGGTGATCGGCGCGGACGGCCGCCACTCGCTGGTGGCCAGGCTGGCCGGCGCGGCCAGCTACCGGACCCGGCCGTCCCGGTCGATGGGCTGCTACACCTACTGGTCCGGCGTCCCGGCCCAGCCCGGCGGGCAGCTGTACGGCCGGCCGGGCCTGGCCGTCGGCGCCTGGCCGACCAACGACGGCCTGCTCATGACCTACCTGGCCTGGCCGGCCGCCAGGTTCGCCGAGTTCCGCCGCGACGTCGAGGGGAACTTCCTGCGCAGCCTGGACGAGGTCGGCCTGGGCGACCGGATCAGGGCCGGCCAGCGGGCCGAGCGGTTCCGCACCGCCCCGGACCTGCCCGCCTGGTTCCGCAAGCCGTACGGACCCGGCTGGGCCCTGGTCGGCGACGCCGGCCTGCTCATGGACCCGATCACCGGCCAGGGCATCAGCGACGCGTTCCGCGACGCCGAACTGCTGGCCGCCGCGATCGCCACCGGCCTGGACACCCCGGCCGCCGGCGCCGCCACAGCCAGGGGCCGGGACCGGCTCACCGCCGCACTGGCCTCCTACCAGCACGACCGCGACCGCGCCGGTCGCCCGATGTACGACTTCACCGCCCGCCTGGCCCGGCTCAGCCCGCCCAGCCGCGGCGAAACCGGCCTCTTCCAGGCCGTCGCCGCCGACCCGCAGGCCGCCGAGGAGTTCATCGGCGCCCTTACCGGCACCGTCCCGCTGAAGCAGTTCATGTCGCCCCGCCGGATCGCCGGGCTGGTCGGCGTCCGCGGCGTGGCCCGTCTCATGCTGTCCCGGCCGCCCCGGCCGCCCCGGCCCGGCGTGGCCGCGTCGCAGCCCTGACCGCGCTCGACTAGGCTCCGATGCGGATATGTCCGCCCACCGACCCCGGGAGCTTTCGTCGTGGCCTCCATCGAAGCCGTCTACGCCAGGCAAATCCTCGATTCGCGTGGCAATCCGACCGTGGAGGTCGAGGTCATCCTGGACGACATGACGCTGGGCCGGGCTGCCGTGCCCAGCGGCGCGTCGACCGGTGCGTTCGAGGCCGTCGAGCTCCGCGACGGCAGCGACGAGTACGGCGGCAAGTCGGTCACCAAGGCCGTCGCCGCGGTGATCGACGAGATCCAGCCCGAGCTGCTCGGCTTCGACGCGGACGACCAGCGCCTCGTTGACCAGGCGATGATCGGCCTGGACCGCACCCCGGACAAGTCACGGCTCGGCGCGAACGCGATCCTCGGCGTCAGCCTGGCCACGGCCGTCGCCGCCGCGAAGTCCGCCGGGCTGCCGCTGTTCCGCTACATCGGCGGGCCGAATGCGCACGTCCTGCCGGTGCCGATGATGAACATCCTGAACGGCGGCGCGCACGCGGACAACAACGTCGACATCCAGGAGTTCATGATCGCCCCGGTCGGCGCGGCGACCTTCGCCGAGGCCCTGCAGTGGGGCGCCGAGACTTACCACGCGCTCAAGGCCGTGCTCAAGCAGCACGGCCTGAGCACGGGGGTCGGCGACGAGGGCGGCTTCGCCCCCGAGCTGGCCAGCAACCAGGCCGCGCTGGACCTGATCCTGGAGGCGATCGGCAAGGCGGGCTACACCCCGGGCCAGGACATCGCGCTGGCCATCGACGCGGCCGCGACCGAGTTTTTCGCCGACGGCAGCTACAACTTCGAGGGCGCCGCCAAGTCCACCGCGGACATGACCGGGCTGTACGCCGGCTGGCTCGACCGCTACCCGATCGTGTCGCTCGAGGACCCGCTGGCCGAGGACGACTGGGACGGCTGGCAGCAGCTCACCGCGGCGCTCGGCGACCGGGTGCAGATCGTCGGCGACGACCTGTTCGTGACCAACCCGGACCGGATCCGCCGCGGCATCGAGTCCCGCGCCGCGAACTCGCTGCTGGTCAAGGTCAACCAGATCGGCACGCTCACCGAGACGCTGGACGCGATCAGCCTGGCCCAGCGCAGCGGCTTCACCACGATGGTGTCCCACCGGTCCGGTGAGACCGAGGACAACACGATCGCGGACCTGGTGGTAGCGATGAACTGCGGCCAGCTGAAGTCCGGCGCCCCGTGCCGGTCCGAGCGGGTCGCCAAGTACAACCAGCTGCTGCGGATCGAGGAGCTGCTGGACGACGCGGCCCGGTACGCGGGCCGGACCGCCTTCCCCCGCGCGGCGGCCGGCGGCGCATGACGGTCCCAGCTGTCTCGCGCCCGCCCGAGCGGGACCGGCCCCGGTTCACCAGCCGGGCCGCGGTCCTCGCCGTCGTGCTGTGCGCGATCGCCCTGAGCCTGGCCTACCCGGTCCGCGAGTACATCGGCCAGCGGCGGCAGATCGACCAGCTCACCGCGCAGCGGGCCACCGCCGAAGCAGCCGTGCGCCGCCTGCAGGCCGAGGACCGGAAGCTGACCAGCCCGGCCTACGTCGAGCAGCAGGCCAGGGACCGGCTGCACATGTGCATGCCGGGCCAGACCTGCTACGTGGTCATCCCGGGCAAGAAGCCCCCGGCCGCCGCGGTCCCCGCCCCGGCGCACGTCACGCCGTGGTACGAGAAGCTGTGGGGCTCGGTCCGGGCCGCGAACCAGGCCACCAGCCCGTGACCGCCGCCACCGGTGACTCTGCCGGAGCGGGCGACCTGGCCGCCGTGGCCGCCCAGCTGGGCCGCGAACCGCGCGGCGTGCTGCAGGTCGCGCACCGCTGCCCGTGCGGGCTGCCCGACGTGGTGGAAACCGCGCCGCGGCTGCCCGACGGCACCCCGTTCCCCACGCTGTTCTACCTGACCTGCCCGCGCGCGACCGCCGCGATGAGCAGGCTGGAAGCCGCCGGGCTGATGCGGGAAATGACCGCGCGGCTCGGCACCGACTCCGAGCTCCGCTCCGCACAGATATCCGCTCATAAGGGATACGCAAATTTGCGCGCGAGTGCCGCGGCTCAGGCCGGTGTGGACCCGCTTCCGGATGGCTCTCCCACTGCTGGCGGCATGCCCGACCGGGTCAAGTGCCTGCACGCGCTGGCCGCCCACGAGCTCGCCGTTCCGGGCAGCAACCGGCTCGGCGCGGAGGCCCTGGCGGCCGCCGGGCCGTGGTGGGAGACCGGCCCGTGCGTGCCGCCCGGATGAGCGCCGGTCCCATGCCGCCCGGCCCGGTGCGGGTCGCGGCCATCGACTGCGGGACGAACTCCCTGCGGCTGCTGGTCGCGGACGTGGACACCGGGCTGCGGCGGCTGGCCGACGTGGTCCGCCGGATGGAGATCGTCCGGCTCGGCCAGGGCGTGGACGCGACCGGCCGGCTGGCCCCGGATGCGCTCGACCGCACCCTGCACACGCTGGGTGAGTACGCCGGCATCATCCACCGCAGCGGCGCGACCCCGGTCCGCATGGTCGCCACCAGCGCCACCCGCGACGCCGCCAACGCGGCCGAGTTCTCCGCCGCGGTGACCATGATCCTCGGCCAGCCGCCCGAGGTGCTGACCGGCGACGAGGAAGCCGCCCTGTCCTTCGCCGGCGCCACCGCCGAGCTCGCGGCCGGGGCGGCGGGCGAGTCGCCGCTGCCGGGGCCTTACCTCGTGGTGGACATCGGCGGCGGCTCGACCGAGTTCGTCCTCGGCAACCCGGATGGCGGGAACGGCCTGGCCGCCAGCTCGATGGACATCGGCTGCGTCCGCATGACCGAGCGGCACCTGCACGACGACCCGCCCACGGCCGCGCAGATCGAGGCGGCCACGGCGGACATCGACGCGGCCATCGCGGTGGCGGCCGCCGCCGCGCACGCGGACCGGGCCCGTACGCTGGTCGGCCTGGCGGGCTCGGTCACCACGGTGGCGGGCGTCGCGCTGGACCTGCCCGCCTACGACCCCGAGAAGATCCACCACTCCCGGATCACCGCGGACCAGGTCCACGAGGTCACCCAGCAGCTGCTGAGCCGCACCGTGGCCCAGCGCCGCGAGATCGGCGTCATGCACCCCGGCCGGGCCGACGTCATCGGCGCAGGCGCACTCATCCTGGACCGGATCATCACGAACCTCGG
>DASVBE010000245.1:0-11813 GCA_036375995.1 Streptosporangiaceae bacterium
TGGCGCTGATCGCTCGCCTGTTCGCGGCGAGCCTGTTGTGATGGATGCGGAGGTTACGACGCAGCAGGAGGTGGCGTGGCGTGCGCGGAAACGGCGAATCTATGGACACCGTGGCGGTCCATGGCGGCGAGCGCCGGCCCGGACCCGAAGGTTCGGTGGTCTTCCCGATCTACCAGGGAACGGTGTACGTAACCGAGCCCGGCGCCGGCTACCACGACCTGAAGTACATCCGGCTCAACTCGACGCCGTCTCAGCAGTACCTGCACGGCAAGCTCGCGGCGCTCGAGGGTGCCGAGGCGGCGGTCGCCACGTCGTCCGGGATGGCCGCGGTGACCAGCATCCTGCTCAGCCTCATGCGCGCCGGGGACCACCTGATCGCCAGCGAGTGCCTCTACGGCGGCACCCATGACTTCCTGACCGGTCATGCCGCCGACCTGGGCTGGACGTGCAGTTTCGTGGACGCCGGGCGGCCGGGGACCTGGGAAGCCGCGCGTACCGGCCGGACCCGGGTCTTTCTCGTCGAGACGATCACGAACCCGCTGATGCGGGTGGGGCTTCTCGACCGGGTCGCCGCGTTCGGGCGCCGCGAGGGGATCGTCACCGTCATCGACAACACGTTCGCGTCGCCGGTGAACTTCCGGCCGCTCCAGGCCGGTTTCGACCTGGTCTTCCACAGCGCGACCAAGTACCTGGGCGGTCACTCGGACCTGGTCGCCGGCGCGGTGATGGGCAGCACGGACCTGATCGAACGGGTGCGCAAGACGGTCAACCTCTTCGGCGGCGCCCTGGATCCGCACGCCGGCTTCCTGCTGGCGCGGGGCATCAAGACCCTCTCGCTCCGGGTGCAGGCGCAGAACGCCAACGCGCTGGCGCTGGCCCGGTTCCTGGCGGACCACCCGGCGGTCGCCGCGGTGAACTACCCCGGGCTGGCCTCCCATCCCGACCATGCGCACGCGGCGGAACTGCTGTCCGGCTTCGGCGGCATGCTGAGCCTGCGGCTGCACGGCGGCGAGCAGGCCGCGCAGGCTCTGGTCGACGCGGTGACCCTGGCCTACCCGGCGGTGAGCCTGGGCGGTGTGGAAACGCTCGTGACCCGGCCCGCCGCCACGTCGCACGCGGGCATGAGCCCGCAGGACCGGGACGGCCTGGGCATCACCGCGGACCTGATCCGGGTCAGTTCGGGCATCGAGGGGATCCAGGATCTGGTCGCCGACTTCGCCCAGGCGCTGGAGAAAGCCAGCGCGTAGCGCTCTAGACGCTTGCGCAGCGCGCTGCGCAAGCGTCTAGAGCTTTATATCGTGTTACGATGTAATGGCCTGCGGGATCCCGGGCACCGGGAGGTGGTTGCCGTGCAGCGGTACAAGTTCCAGGGCCTGCTGACCGTCGACCCGCCATCGCCGAACCGGGCGGAGGGCGGACCGGGCGGGCCCCCCGCTCCCCGGCCCGCCTTCCTGCCCACCGGGGTGCTCCAGCGCATGGTGGTCTGCGGCGAGCACTGCGAGACCCACGCCACCCGCATCTTCAGCGCGCTGGTCACCACCAGCGCGGACGGCGCCGCGGTGCAGGACAGCCAGCACGTGATCGTGACGATCTCGCTGCTCGGCGATGACCCGGCCGACTACTTCAAGGCCGGCGCCGACTTCGCCCTCTGGCAGGGCCGCGACGTCGGCCACGGCGTGGTCACCCGCCGCCTGTTCGTCTGACCTGCCCGGCTCCCAGCACGACGGCTGGTCTAGCGCCCCGGGCCGGAGCCGTTGGTGCGCTCGGTGAGCTGGCTCAGGACGGCCGCTAGTTTGTGCAGCTCTTCCAGGTGACTGCGGGTCAGCCTGGTGACCAGCAGGTCGCCGCGGTTGGTCAGCTCCACCCGGACAACCCGCGCGTCCGCCGTGTCGGGCACCCGGCGCACCAGGCCCGCCGCTTCGGCGCGGTCCACCAGCTCCACCGCGCTGTGCGGCCGCAGCAGCAGGTAGCTGGCCAGGTCGCCGACCGTCGGCGCGCCCGTTCCGGGGTGGCCCTTGATCGCCACCAGCAGCTGGTGCTGGACATGCGTCAGCCCGGCGGCGCGCGCCTCGTCCTCGCTCCACCGCTGGAACCGTCGCAGGCTCGTGCGGAACGCCAGCACATGCTCGAAGTCCGCACGATTGGGCTGATCCAGAATGGCCTCCCGGGCTGTCCCGTCTGGGCGGCAACCTACCAGCGGGGGCCGGGCCGCTGGCTAGCCCGGTCAGGCCCGGCGGACCCGCAGACCGTCGAAGGCCATCGCGCAGACCGTGTCCGCCAGCGGGCGCCCGGCCGCGCGCCGGGCCGGCCTGTACCACTCGACAATCGAGTTGACCAGGCCAAACAGCAGGCGGGCGGTCACCGTCGGGTCGGCGTCGGGGCGGATATCGCCATCCTGCTCGGCCTCGCTGATCAGGTCGGCCACGAACCGGTCGAAGACCCGCCGCCGCTCCAGCGCGGCCCGCTCGACCTCGGTGTTGCCCCGCACCCGCAGCAGCAGCGTCACGTACGACGACTCGGCCTCGAGCACGCCAACGCTCCCCCGGACCAGGTACTCCAGCCGCTCGATGGCCGGCCCGTCCAGCGCCCGGGCCCGGTCCACCACCCCGGACAGCCCGGTCAGCGCCCGGTCCAGGGCCAGCCGCAGCAGCTCTTCCTTCCCGGCCACGTGGTGGTAGATCGCCGACTGGGCGATGCCGAGCCGCCGGGACAGGTCGCGCATGCTGGTCCGGTCGTACCCGCGCTCGTTGAACACCTCGACCGCCACGGCGAGCACGGACGCCAGGTCATGGCCCGGCCGGCCGCGCCGCGGCCCGGCCGGCGTGGCCGGCCCGGCCCGGTCCGCCTGGTCCGGGCCGGCGGCCGTACTCATCAGCACCGCCTCATCAGCGCCGCCGCGGGTCAGCGCCCACGGAAGACCGGCTGCTGCTTGCTCAGGAACGCCGTGACGGCGTCCCGGTGGTCCTGCGTCAGGCCCAGCCGCGCCTGGTCCCGCTGCTCGCCCTGGAGAACCTCCCCCAGCGGCAAACCCCAGGACCGGGCCAGCGCGTGCTTGGCCGCGGCGTAGGCCAGTGTCGGCCCGGCCGCCAGCCGCCCGGCCAGCTTGGCCGCCTCCGCGGGCAGGTCCGCAGCCGGCGCCAGCCGCCCGACCAGACCCCAGGCCAGCGCATCAGAAGCGGTGAACGGCTCGCTCAGCAGGATCAGCTCGCTCGCCCGCGCCGCCCCCACGGCCCGGGCCAGGCTGGCCGACAGACCGGAGTCCGGCGCCAGGCCGATCCCGGTGAACGCGGTCGAGAACTTCGCCTCGGCCGCGCAGATCCGCACGTCGCACGCCAGGGCCAGGGACAGCCCCGCGCCCGCGCAGGTCCCGTTGATCGCGGCCAGCACCGGCTTGGGCGCGGCGGCCAGCGCGGAGACGATCGGGTTGTAGTGGTCGGCGATGGTCTGGAACGCGGCCCCCGGGTCCGCGCGCAGCGCCTCGGCGTGCTCGCCGAGGTCCTGGCCCGCGCAGAACACCCGGCCGGTGCCGGTGAGCACGATGGCCCGCACCGAGTCGTCCGCGCCGACCGCGGGCAGCGCCTCGACCAGGCTCCGCTTGGCGTCTGCGGTGAGCGCGGGCGCGGCCATGGTGATCGTCGCGACCCCGTCGGCGACCCGGACCGAGACCGGCGGGACGTTGTCCCCGGCGCCCCGGGGCTGGCCAGCTACCATGGCGGTAAAATAACATACTGACTGTTCGTTCGGTAATTCCTGGGGCCAGGTAGGCAACCGAGAGGGGTTAGGCGCATGGCGGTCCTGCGCAGTTACGTATCCGGGCGCTGGACGTCACCGGCCGACGGGCGCCCGGTGCGCGACGCGGTCACCGGCGAGGAGGTCGCCCGCGTCTCCGCGGACGGCATCGACCTCGCCGCCGCGCTCGAGTACGGCCGCGCCACCGGCGGCCCCGCGCTGCGCGGGCTGACTTTCCACCAGCGGGCCGCGCTCGTCAAGGCTGTCGGCACCATGCTGCGTGAGCACAGAAGTGAGCTGTATGCCCTTTCGGCGCGGACCGGCGCCACCCTGGGTGACGCGAAGTTCGACGTGGACGGCGGCATCGGCGTGCTTCTCGGCTACGCCAGCAAGGCCCGCCGCGAGCTGCCCAATGACACCTTCTGCACCGAGGGCGCGGTCGAGCCGCTCAGCCGCGGCGGCCAGTTCAGCGGCCAGCACGTGCTCACTCCCCGCCGTGGCGTCGCCGTCCAGGTCAACGCCTTCAACTTCCCGGTCTGGGGCCCGCTGGAGAAGCTCGCCCCGGCGCTGATCGCGGGCGTGCCCGCGCTGATCAAGCCGGCCACCCAGACCGCGTACCTGACCGCCCGGCTGGCCGAGCTGATCATCGAGTCCGGCCTCCTGCCGGACGGCTCCGTGCAGCTGGTCTGCGGCAGCGCGGCGGGCCTGCTCGACCACCTGACCGAGCAGGACCTGCTCGGCTTCACCGGCTCGGCCTCGACCGCCCGGCAGCTGCGCGCGCACCCGAACGTGGTGGCCCGCGCGGTCCGGTTCAACGCCGAGGCCGACTCGCTGAACTGCTCGGTGCTCGGCCCGGACGCCGGCCCGGGCACCGACGAGTTCGGCTGGTACGTGCGGCAGGTGGTCACCGAGATGACCGTCAAGGCCGGGCAGAAGTGCACCGCGATCCGGCGTGCCCTGGTGCCCGCCGTCCACGTCGACGCGGTCCTCGAGGCCATTTCCGCCGAACTGGCAAAGGTCAAGGTCGGCAGCCCGGCCGACGAGTCCGTCACGATGGGCGCCCTGGCCAGCCTGGAGCAGCGCGAGGAGGTCCGCCGCGGGGTGAAGGCCCTGCAGGCGGCCGGGACGCTGGCCTACGGCGACCCGGACCGGGTCGAGGTGACCGGCGCCGACGCCGACCGCGGCGCGTTCCTGTCCCCGCTGCTGCTGCGCTGCGACGACAACGACCGTGCCGAGCCGCACGAGATCGAGGCGTTCGGCCCGGTCTGCACTGTGCTCGGCTACGGCAGCACCGAGGAGGCCATCGCGCTGGCCGCGCGCGGCCGGGGCAGCCTGGCCGGCTCGGTGGTCACCGGCGACCCGGGCTTCGCCCGCGACGTCGTGCTCGGCCTGGCGCCCTGGCACGGCCGGCTGCTGGTGCTCGACGCCGACGACGCCCGCGAGTCGACCGGGCACGGCTCACCGCTGCCCGCGCTCGTGCACGGCGGGCCCGGCCGGGCCGGCGGCGGCGAGGAGATGGGCGGCCTGCGCGGGATCCTGCACCACATGCAGCGGACCGCGGTCCAGGCCAGCCCGCGCATGCTCAGCGCGGTCACCGGCCGGTGGGTCACCGGCGCGCCGAAGCAGGCCGACGGGCCGCACCCGTTCACCAAGCCGCTGTCCCGGCTGGCCATCGGTGACTGCGTGATCGCCGGCCCGCGGACCGTCACGCTGGCGGACATCGAGCACTTCGCGGAGTTCACCGGCGACACGTTCTACGCGCACATGGACGAGGAAGCGGCCGCCGCGAACCCGTTCTTCGACGGCCGGGTGGCGCACGGCTACCTGGTGCTGTCGTTCGCCGCAGGACTGTTCGTGCAGCCTGACCCGGGCCCGGTGCTGGCCAACTACGGCCTCGACAACCTGCGCTTCCTGACCCCGGTCTACCCGGGCGACGCGCTGACCGTGACGCTGACCTGCAAGCAGATCAGCCCGCGCGACGGCGACTACGGCGAGGTGCGGTGGGACACCGTGGTGACCAAGCAGGACGGCTCGGTGTGCGCGGCCTACGACGTGCTCACAATGGTGGCGAAGGAGTGGGACGGATGACGACGGCGCCGACCTCCGGCCAGAACGGGGCTGGCCCGGAACTGCCCGCGGGTTTCGAGGACACCATCCGCCGCGGCCGGCGGATCGAGCCGCGCGACTGGATGCCGGACGCGTACCGGTCGACGCTGGTCCGGCAGATCGCCCAGCACGCGCACTCGGAGATCATCGGCATGCAGCCGGAGGGCAACTGGATCACCCGGGCCCCTTCGCTGCGCCGCAAGGCGGTGCTGATCGCCAAGGTGCAGGACGAGGCCGGGCACGGCATGTACCTGTACTCGGCGGCGGAGACCCTCGGCGCGGACCGGGCCGACCTGACCGGCATGCTGATCAGCGGGCGGCAGAAGTACTCATCGATCTTCAACTACCCGACGCTGAGCTACGCCGACGTCGGCGTGATCGGCTGGCTGGTGGACGGCGCGGCGATCTGCAACCAGGTGCCGCTGTGCCGGTCCTCGTACGGGCCGTACGCCCGCGCGATGGTGCGCATCTGCAAGGAGGAGTCGTTTCACCAGCGGCAGGGGTACGAGCTGCTGATGACGATGATGCGCGGCTCGGCGGCGCAGCGGGCGATGGTGCAGGACGCCACCGACCGGTTCTGGTGGCCATCGCTGATGATGTTCGGGCCGCCGGACGACCAGTCGCCGCACACCGCCCAGTCCATGGCCTGGGGGGTCAAGCGGCACACCAACGACGACCTGCGGCAGCGGTTCGTGGACATGACCGTTCCCCAGGCCGAGAAGCTCGGCGTCACGCTCCCCGACCCGCTGCTGCGCTGGAACGAGGCCCGCGGGCACTATGACTTCGGGCCGGTGGACTGGGCCGAGTTCAAGGCCGTGGTCAGCGGCAACGGTCCGTGCAACACGCAGCGGATGGCGCACCGCAAGCGGGCGCACGACGACGGCGCCTGGGTCCGCGAGGCCGCCGCGGCACACGCCGCCAAAGCCCGGCGGCCGGCCTGATGGGCGGGACCGGGGACGCCGGCCGGCCGCCGGAGCCGGTGCGCTCGGACTGGCCGCTGTACGAGGTGTTCCTGCGCGGCAAGCGCGGGCTCAACCACGTGCACGTCGGGTCGCTGCACGCGGCCGACCCGCAGATGGCCCTGCACCACGCGCGTGACCTGTACACCCGGCGGAACGAGGGGGTCAGCATCTGGGTGGTCGCGGCCCGGGACATCACCGCGTCCAGCCCGGACGAGAAGGACCCGTTCTTTGACCCGTCGGGCGACAAGGTGTACCGGCACCCGACGTTCTACGACATCCCCGATGATGTCCCGCACATGTAGGGGGGCCGCATGACCGGCGACCAGACCGAGGACGAGTTCGCGGCCTACCAGGGACTCGCCGAGGACAGCGGGGACCACCGGTGGGCGTTCGGCACCGGCTTCACCGACCCGCTGGAGGGCATCGACACGTCCGTGCCCGACGGCGTGGACGCGGCCGCGCTGGCCGCGTACTGCCTGATGCTCGGCGACGACGCGCTGATCTTCTCGCACCGGCTGCAGCAGTGGATGACCCGGATGCCCGAGCTGGAGGAAGAGACCGCGATCGCGAACATCGCCCTCGACCTGCTCGGCCAGGCCCGGATGCTGCTGGCCCGGGCGGGCCGTGCCGAAGGGGCCGGCCGGGACGAGGACCAGCTGGCGTTCTTCCGCGCCGAGCCGGAGTTCCGCAACGTCCGGCTGGTCGAGCCGGAGGACGCCGACTTCGCCGGCCTGGTGGGCCGGCTGCTGGTGTTCTCGGCCTGGCGGCTGGCGCTGCTCGGCCAGCTCACCGGCTCGGCCGACCCGGTGCTGGCCGCCATCGCGGCCAAGGGCGCCAAGGAAACCGCCTACCACCGGGACTACGCCGCGCAGTGGGTGATCCGGCTCGGCGACGGCACCGCGGTCTCGCACGCCCGGATGCAGGCCGCGCTCGGCGTGGTCTGGCCCCTCGTCGACGAGCTGTTCCTGGCCGACCCGGTGACCGCGGCGCTGCCCGGCGTGGCGGCCGACCCGGCCGCGGCCCGGGCCGAGACCGCCGCCGTGCTCGACGCCGTGCTGGCCAAGGCGACGCTGGACCGGCCGGACGCCGCCCCGCTGGCCCCGGTCGCGGGCCGGACCGGCCGGGACGGCGTGCACACCGAGGCGCTCGGGTACGTGCTCGCCGAGCTGCAGAGCGTGGCCCGGGCGCACCCGGACGCGACATGGTGAGCACCGCAGCGGCCAGGCTGGCCGCGGCCCGGCGGATCGCCGCCGGGATCCCCGACCCGGAGCTGCCCATGGTCACCGTGGCGGACCTTGGCATCCTGCGCGACATCAGGATGGATGACGGCTCGCTGGTCGTGACCATCACCCCGACCTACTCGGGCTGCCCGGCGCTCACCGAGATCGCCAGGGACCTGCACGGCGCGCTGACCGAGGCCGGCCTGGGCCCGGTGACGGTCCAGACCGCGCTGGCGCCAGCCTGGACCACCGACTGGATCACCGACGAGGGACGCCGCAAGCTGGCGGCCGCCGGGGTCGCGCCGCCAGGACCGGTTTCCCACGGCCCGGTGCCGCTCACCCTCTCCCCCGGCCGGCCCGGCGGGGCCCCTGATGCGGGGGTTCGCTGACCGCTGTGCGGCTCCGCGGACACCGCGCTCACCGCCGCGTTCAGCGGCACCGCGTGCAAGGCGCTGCGCCGCTGCCGGTCCTGCGGCGAGCCGTTCGAGCAGGTCAAGGAGCTGTGATGAGCGGCGCGGCCGGATCGCGGACCGAGTTCCACCCGCTGACCGTGGGCCGGGTGGAGCCGCTGACCGGCGACTCCGCGGCGGTCACCTTCGACGTGCCGCCCGGGCTGGCGGCCCGGTTCGCGTTTGCGCCGGGCCAGTCGCTGACCGTGCGGCACGGCGCCGAGCGGCGGTCCTACTCGATCTGCGCGGCTGCGGGCCAGCCGCCGAGGATCGGGGTCCGCGAGGTGCCCGGCGGCGCGGTGTCCGGGTGGCTGGTGCATAAGGTCCGGCCCGGGGACGTCATCGAGGTGCAGGCGCCGTCGGGCTCGTTCGTGCCGGACCTGACCACGGCGGGCCGGCACGTGCTGGTCGCGGCGGGCAGCGGGATTACCCCGGTGCTGTCGATCGCCGCCTCGGTGCTGGCCGCGCACCGCGAGTCCGCGGTGACGCTGCTGTACGGCAACCGGCGCAGCGACTCGGTGATGTTCGCCGACGAGCTGGCCGACCTCAAGGACCGTTATACGGACCGGCTGTGCCTGGTGCACGTGCTCAGCCGGGAACCGCAGGAGGTCGAGCTGTTCAACGGCCGCCTGGACGAGACCAAGCTGCGCACCCTGCTGCCGGTCACGGTGGACGTGGCCGGGGTGGACCACTGGTGGCTGTGCGGGCCGTTCGGCATGGTCACCGGCGCGGCCGCGGTGCTGGCCGAGCTGGGCGTGCCGCGGGAGCGGGTGCACCGCGAGCTGTTCTACGTCGAGGACGAGCCGCCGCCGCAGGCCGGTCACCCGGAGGCGCCGCCCGGGCCCGGCGCCGAGGTGACCGTGCTGCTCGACGGGCGGACCTCCGTGGTGACCGTGCCGGCCGGGATGCCGCTGCTGGACGGCGCCCAGCGGGCCCGCCCCGACCTGCCGTTCGCCTGCAAGGGCGGGGTGTGCGGGACCTGCCGGGCCAGGCTGGTCACCGGTGAGGTGACGATGCGCCGCAACTACGCCCTCGAGGAGGACGAGCTGGCCGCCGGGTACGTGCTGACCTGCCAGTCGCTAGCCGCGTCCAGCCAGATCACGGTTGACTACGACAGTTAGCGGCAGCTAACCGTAATCCAGTAAAGGAGGGCTGGTGTTGCCGCCAGATTCGCCATCGGGCGAGCTCGAGCCGATCGAGCGGGCCTCCGTCGACGAGCTCCGCGCGCTGCAGCTGGACCGGCTGCGCTGGTCGCTGCGGCACGCCTACCGCAACGTGCCGCACTACCGGGCGGCGTTCGACGCCGCCGGGGTGCACCCGGACGACTGCAAGGACCTGGCGGACCTGGCCCGCTTCCCGCTCACCAGCAAGGCCGACCTGCGGGAGAACTACCCGTTCGGGCTGTTCGCGGTGCCTCGGGAGCGGGTCGCCCGGGTGCACGCGTCGTCCGGGACGACCGGCCGGGCCACCGTGGTCGGGTACACGGCCGGCGACCTGGACGTGTGGGCCACGGTGATGGCCCGGTCGATCCGCGCGGCCGGCGGGCGGGCCGGGCACCTGGTGCACGTGGCGTACGGGTACGGGCTGTTCACCGGGGGGCTCGGCGCGCATTACGGGGCGGAGAAGCTGGGGTGCACGGTCGTGCCGGTGTCCGGGGGGATGACCGCGCGGCAGGCCATCCTCATCAGGGACTTCCGGCCGGACATCATCATGGTCACCCCGTCGTACATGCTGGCGATCATCGACGAGATGGAGCGGCAGGGCGACGACCCGGCCGCGTCGTCGCTGCGGTTCGGCATCTTCGGCGCGGAGCCGTGGACCAACGAGATGCGGGCCGAGATCGAGGCCCGGGCCGGTCTTGACGCCACCGACATCTACGGGCTGTCCGAGGTGATCGGGCCGGGGGTGGCCCAGGAGTGCGTGGAGACCAAGGACGGGCTGCACGTCTGGGAGGACCACTTCTACCCGGAGGTGATCGACCCGGAGACCGGTGCTCCGCTGCCCGACGGGGCGGAAGGCGAGCTGGTCTTCACCTCGCTGACCAAGGAGGCGATGCCGGTCATCCGGTACCGGACCCGGGATCTGACCCGGCTGCTGCCGGGCACCGCGCGGACCATGCGGCGGATGCAGAAGATCACCGGCCGGTCCGACGACATGATCATCCTGCGCGGGGTCAACCTGTTCCCGACGCAGATCGAGGAGCTCCTGCTGGGCGTGCCGGGGCTGTCGCCGCACTTCCAGCTGCATCTGACCAGGACCGGGCGGATGGACGAGATGGCCGTGCACGTGGAGCGGCGGGCGGAGGTTTCCGGGCCGGCCGCGGCGGCGGCCGGGGCGAAGCTGGGCGCGCAGATCAAGGACCGGATCGGGGTGTCGGTCTCGGTCATCGTGATGGACCCGGACTCAATCGAGCGGTCGGCCGGGAAGATGCGGCGGATCGTGGACCACCGGGCAGGCTGACCGGCGCGGGGTGGTGACCGCTGCCGGATCTCAGTGCGAGGCTGGGGTCATGACCGAGACTCCGAGCGAATCTGCGCAGCAGCGGACCTACCCCCATGGCGTGCCATGCTGGGTGGAGTCCCCGCAGCCCGACCCGGGCGCCGCCGCCGAGTTCTACAGTGAGCTGTTCGGCTGGACCTTCAGCGACCAGAGCGGATCCTCAGGGACGTACCTGGTCGCTGCCCTTGACGGCCGCGACGTGGCGGCAGTCTGCGCCGCTGCGGACGCGCCGCCGGCCTGGATGACCTGCATCGCGACCACCGACGCGGAGCAGACCGCGGCGGCGGTCACGGCGGCCGGCGGCAGGGTGCTGACCGCCCCGTTCGACGCCGGATCCAGCGGCCGGGCCGCCGTGTGCGCCGACCCGGCCGGCGCGGTGTTCCGGCTGTGGCAGGCGGTCGATCACCCCGGCGCGCAGGTGGTGAACCACCCCGGCAGCTGGAACTTCTCCCATCTCCACGCCGCCGACCAGGACCAGGCGCGGCAGTTCTACTCGGCCGTGTTCGGCTGGCAGTTCACCGACCCGCCGTTCGGCGGCTGGACCTGGATCCAGGTTCCGGGGTACGGCGATCACCTGGCGGCGACCGTCGACCCGGATATCTACCAGCGGCAGGCGCACGCGCCAGAGGGCTTCGCGGACGTGATCGGCGGCCTGATGCCGGCCGAGGAGGGGCAGGCGTACTGGCAGGTCACGTTCAGCGTGGCAGACCGGGACGCGGCCGTGGCCACGGCCGGCAAGATGGGCGCCACCGTGCTGGGCGAGTCGGAGAACCGGTTCACCAAGCTGGCCGACCTTCAGGACCCGCAGGGTGCGCGGTTCACGGTCAGCCAGTTCCTCGGCGTGCGCA
>DASVBE010000277.1:0-3914 GCA_036375995.1 Streptosporangiaceae bacterium
GCCCTGTACGAGCATGCGGCGTTCCGTGAGGTCACGGAGGTCGCGTTCGCGCTGCCATTCACCTTCGCGTGGGACGACTACGTGCAGATCCTCACCGACATCGCGACCAAGCTCGGGCCGGCGCTCGGCTGGCAGCCGAAGGCCTAGGCCGTGCCGCGGCTGCTCATCGTGCACCACACGACGTCGCCCGCGCTGCAGGCGATGCTCGAGGCGGTCATCGCGGGCACGCGGGACCCTGAGCTCGAGGGGATCGACGTCGCGGTCTCCCCCGCGCTGGCGGCGAACGTGCCCGACGTGCTGGCCGCCGACGGGTTCGTGCTCGGCACGCCGGCGAACATCGGCTACATGTCGGGGGCGCTCAAGCACTTCTTCGACCAGATCTACTACCCCTGCCTGGAGGCCACCCGGCGGCGGCCGTTCGGCCTGTACGTGCACGGCGGCATGGACACCGGCGGGGCGGTCCGGGCGGTCGAGTCGATCACCGGCGGGCTGCAGTGGCAGGCGGTCCGGCCGCCGGTCTGCGTGACCGGCCCGCCGGGCAAGCAGGACCTGGAGGCCTGCTGGGAACTCGGCGCGCTTGTCGCGGCCGCGCTCGCGGAGTAGCGGCTGATGACCGGGCCGGCGGCCTCGGTTACCGTGAACACGACGCTGCGCGCCAGGGCCTGCTGGGCAGGACGCCGCGCGCCGGAGCTGCGGTAATCACGTGGGAGGCAGCCTATGGCGCGGGCCGCCGCAGGCCAGGTGCTGGCCATCATGGGCTCGGGCGAGACCAGCCCGACCATGGTCACCGTGCACAAGGCCCTGGTCGCGGGCCTGGGCGGCCAGCCCGCCGAGGCGCTGCTCCTGCAGACCCCGTACGCCTTCCAGGAGAACTGCGCGGACATCTCGGCCCGGGCCCGGCAGTACTTCGCCCGCAGCGTCGGGCTGACGGTCAGCGTCTTCCCCGACGACGACGAGCCCGCCGCCGCCCGCCTGGCCCCGCTCCGCACCGCCGGCTGGGTGTTCAGCGGCCCGGGCAGCCCGACGTACGCACTGGCCCGGTGGGACGCCAGCGGCGTCAGCCAGGCCCTGCGGGACCGGATCGCGGCCGGTCACGGCCTCACCGTGATGGCCTCCGCGGCCGCCGCCACCATCGGCTGCGTCACGCTGCCGGTGTACGAGATCTACAAGGCCGGCGCCGACCCGCACTGGCTCGGCGGGCTGGACCTGCTCGGCCTGCTGGACCTTCCGGTGGCGCTGATCCCGCACTACAACAACACCGAAGGCGGCACCCACGACACCCGCTACTGCTACCTGGGCGAACGGCGCCTGGCCCGGATGGAGCGCGAACTGCCCGCCGGCGCCGCGGTGCTCGGCGTGGACGAGCACACCGCGGCCGTGATCGACCTGGCGGCCGCCACGCTGGCCGTGACCGGCCGCGGCACGGTCACGGTCCGCCGGGCCGGCCAGAGCACTGTCCTCCCCGCGGGCGCCATCCTGCCCCTGGCCGACCTCCGCGGCCTGATCCGCGGCGAGGCGCGCGTCCCCGCACCTGCCGGCGCCGCCGGCCGTACCAGCCCGGATGCATCAGCCTCAGATGAATCTCACGTCGATAGGGATACGGGATTTGCGGCCCCGCTCCCGCTCCCCGAACTGACCGCCCTGGCCCGCGAGCGTTTCGAGGCCGCGGACCGGGCCGGTGACGTGCCCGGGATGGTCACCGCGATCCTCGACCTGGAGGCCGCCATCTCCGACTGGGCCACCGACACCGAAGAGGACCAGGGCACCGCGCAGTCCCGCGCGGTCCTGCGCGGCCTGATCACGGCGCTGGGCCAGCGGACCGCCGAACTGGCCGCCCGCGCCGCCCGGCCCGCCCGGCTGGGCGGCCTCATCCCCGCGGCCGGCGGGCCGTGCGCCCCGTCCGGGCCGCTCGGTGCGGTGGTCGAGCCGCTGCTCGCGCTCCGCGCCGAGCTGCGCGAGCAGGGCGCCTGGTCCGCCGCGGACACGATCCGCGACGCGCTGACCGCGGCCGGGTTCCAGCTGCAGGACACCGCTGACGGCACCCGCTGGACGCTCGGCCCGGATCCCGCTGAGTGAATTCCGGGGGAAGCCAGGCAACCCCCGCGCGGCGGTGTTCGTCCTTGGCGGGCGTGACAGAGCAACCGAAGTGCAGACTCCCGGCGGGCCGCGCCATACGAGGTGGTGGTGCCGTGTCTGACCGGAAGAGAGGCAATCGTGGCTGAGCCGGACACTGGTGTCCTGGAGCAGCTCCTGGCCCGGCGCGGGGGCGAGCTGATGCGCGCCGCGGTCGCGCTGACCGGGCGCCGGCCGGAGGCCGAGGACCTGCTGCAGGCCGCGCTGGAGCGGCTGCTGCGGAACTGGCCAAAGGTCACCGATCCAGAGGCGTACCTGCGACGGACTCTATACAACCTGGCCGCCGACAACTGGCGCCGCCGCGGCCGGTGGCGGGCCAAGCTGCCGCTGGTCCGGGACCAGTACCGGGATATCCCCACGGACGCGACCGCGGCCGTCGACCTGCGCGACGCGCTGGTCCGGGCGCTGGACCAGCTGCCGCCGCAGCAACGGGCGGTGGTCGTGCTCCGGTACTGGGAGCAGCTCAGCGAGGCGCAGACCGCGGAGCTGCTCGGCTGCTCGGAAGGCGCGGTGAAGTCGGCCGCGTCCCGTGGCCTGCAGCGGCTCCGCGACCTGACCGGGGCCTGGCAGGACACCGGCCTGAGCCCGGCCGCGGCGGGCGGCTCCCGGCCCGCGGCCCACCTGAACGCGATCGTGAATGTTACGGAAGGAACGCAATGAGCAGGGACATCGAGGAACTCCTGCGGGACGGCCTGGACCGGCTGACCACTGGCGCCAGCGCCCCGGCTGACCTGGTCCAGCGGGCCCGCCAGGCCCGGCGGCGGCGCCGGGCCGCCCGGGGCGGGCTGGCCACCGGGGCGGCGGCGGCCGTGGCCGGCACGGTCGCGATGGCGGTAGCCGTGGCCGGCGGCGGCAGCCTTGCGTCCACCGCGGGCGGACCGGCCAGGCCCCCGGGCGCGGCCCACCCGGCGGTCCACCACGTGCAGACGGTGGCCGATATCGTGCACCAGGCGAACAGGGCCCTCGACACCAGCAACCTGATCATGGTGTCGATGACCAACGCCAGGGTGCTCTCGCTGGAGCACGTGAACGGTCACCGCAAGATCGCCGTTCTGCACTCGATCGGCTACTCCTACCGGAACCGGATGACGGCCGTGATGTTCACGGGCCCGAACACGTTCGCTGGCCCGCACCACGTGAACATGGTGATCTCGTCCGAGATGAGCAGCACGAAGCCGGGCACGATGTCGAACACCCGGTGGACCGAGCTGGATTACTGGAACCGCACCTGGGCGACGTCCACCCGCCGCGAGCCGGCCGGGCCCACGCCGGCGCCGACCTCGCTGGCCTGCTCGTCCCGGCAGAAGCTGAGCAAGCCCGACGCGGTCCTGCGCACCTACCTGTCCACCTCGCCGGCGTCCATCAAGTCCGCGCTGGCCTGCGGCGGGCTGGTGAAGGCCGGGACCGAGACGGTCCAGGGCGTGCGGGCCATCCGGCTGACCAGCACGTCGAAGCTGACCAGCCACCAGCTGACGATCGACGTCAGCCCGGACACCTTCCTGCCGGTCCGGGTCGTGTTCGGCGACATCGAGATGGACTACCGGTGGCTCCAGCCGACCGCGGCGAACCTGGCCAAGCTGACCCCGCACATCCCGCGGGGCTTCCGCCAGACGCACGAGAACGTGGCACAGTAACCCCGACCGCGGTGATGGCCACCTGGGCGCTGGCGGTCAGCATGATCACCCCGCTCGGCACGGGCCTGCTGCTGGCCGACCGGGGCCGCCGGGAACGCCGGCTGGGTGCCGACGGCCTGCTGGACGCCACCCCGGCCGGGCCGGGTG
>DASVBE010000295.1:0-7632 GCA_036375995.1 Streptosporangiaceae bacterium
CCCGCACCCCGGCCAGCGAGCCCGCCCGGCCGCTCCCGCGCCGTGAAACGGGAACGGACTGGGCCCAGCAACCGCTCCCGGCCCCCCCGCCGTCCGCGCCCGCCCCGAGCACGCTCCGCTGGGTACTCGACCGGCTCCGCAGCCTTTAGGCGCTGGCGCAGCCTTAGGCGCCGGCCGGCTCAGGCCGGCCGGCTCGGGCCAGCGCGCAGATTTCACGGACCGGGCCGGCGGCAATGGCCGGGGCGAAGGGACCGGGTCTTGAATCAGCGGCTGCCGCGCAGGACACTTGACAGTGGTTACCTGACTCCTTCGCGAGGAAGGTCAGAAAGCTGCCCGAGGCCGAGATCGATGCTGCGCCGCCCGCCGTTGCGGCCAAGGCCGCGCGGCTCGACACTGCGCTCGACGGGATGATGCCGGCGAAAGCACCAGGCGCGAATATTGTCATCGGCACCTGGAATCTGCGCGCTTTCTCTGATTTAACCAAGGACTTCCAGACGCCAGCGGGCGCCTCGCCGGCCCGCAACTTCGCTGACATCACCTACATCGCGACCTTTATCCGCCGCTGTGACGTGGTGGCCGTCCAAGAGGTCCGCGGCAACCTGCGCGCGCTGCGGTATCTACTGAAGGCACTCGGTGACGACTGGGGGTTCATCCTGACCGACGTCACCCAGGGCCCGGCCGGCAACGACGAGCGGCTAGCGTTCCTGTTCGACACCCAGCGGGTGAAGCCCTCGGGCCTGGCCTGTGAGCTGGTCGTCTGGGTGGAGAATGAGCCGCAGATGGCGGCCGGCGCGCTTAGCCGCCAGTTCGCGCGCACCCCGTACGCAGTCAGTTTCGTCTCATCGGGACAGACGTTCATCCTCGTCACGCTGCACGTTGACTACGGCAAGCAGCCCGGCGAACGCGTCCCTGAACTGACCGAGATCGCCCGCTGGCTGGCCAGCTGGGCGGAGCGGGAGTACGGCTGGGATCACAACCTTATCGTTCTGGGTGATTTCAACATTGACCGTGAGAATGATCCGCTCTACCAGGCTTTCACCTCTACCGGGCTAACCCCCGCGCCTCAGCTCACGGGCCTGCGGAGGACGATTTTCGACAAGCCCGGTGCGCCGCATTACTACGATCAGATCGCCTGGTTCACCAGAGGCCAGAAGAAACGTCCCGTGCTCAACCTCGACTGCACAGGTGGCGGCAGCTTTGACTTCGTTCCTGAGCTGCAAGGCGATCGCACGCTTACCCAGCTCTCCTGGCATATCTCGGACCACTATCCGCTCTGGGCCGAATTCGCGGTTCCGGGTTCCTGAGGGGTCTCTGCGCGCTGGATGCCACTCCGGTGGCGTGCGGCCAGTCCCGCACCACGGCCCGCCGCCCGGGCCTGGCCGGGTGGGCCGGCTATGGCCGGTGCCCCAGCCATTCGCGCTGGTACTGGGGCGCCAAGCTGATGCTGCTGTGCACTTGTGAGGGGACGGTGACCGGGTTCGCCCTGGCTAACCCCAAGCTGGTGGGGGAACGCGCCCAGGCCCGCCGCATGCTCGAAGACCAGCCCGCCAACCGCCCGGCGCCGGGCACCGCCATCGTCACCGACTAAGGCAGGACCAATAGCGGGCTGGTGATTGGCCTGCGAGAGCGGAGCCACCGCAAGACCAGGCATTGCGTCGGCGGGGGCTGCCACACTGGGCGGGTGCCTGAGGGTGACGTGGTCTGGCGGGTCGCCCGGCAGCTCGACCTGGCGCTCGCTGGCCGGGTGCTGACCCGCACGGACTTCCGCGTGCCGCGGTTCGCCGCGGCGGATCTGACCGGGCAGACGGTGACCGCGGTACGCGCCCGGGGGAAGCACCTGCTGGTGCGGACCGGCGCCGGGCAATCCATCCATTCGCACCTGAAGATGGACGGGTCGTGGCGCATCCGGCCGGCCGGGAAGCCGCCGCCGCGGGATTACCGCGTCCGGCTGGTTCTGGCCAATCCCGAATGGCAGGCGGTCGGGTCGCTGCTGTCGCTGGTCGAGGTGCTGCCCACCAGCGACGAGGGGCGGCTGACCGGGCACCTGGGGCCGGATCTGCTCGGCCCGGACTGGGACGCCGATGAGGCCGTGCGGCGGCTGCGGCAGAACCCCGGACGACCCGCCGGCGAGGCCCTCCTCGACCAGCGGAACCTGGCCGGCATCGGCAACGTCTACAAGTCCGAGCTGCTGTTCCTCCGCGGCGTCAGCCCGTGGCGCCCGATCGGCGAGGTCGCCAACCTGGACGCCATGGCCTCGCTGGCCCAGCGGCTGCTGGACGCGAACAAGAACCGCAGTGGCCACATCACCACCGGCAACCTGCAGCGCGGGCAGCAGCACTGGGTCTACGGCCGCACCGGCCAGCCGTGCCGGCGCTGCGGCACGCCCATCCTGTTCCACGATCCGGGGGTATCCGGCGGCGCGCCCAAGGACCGGATCACCTTCTGGTGCCCGTCCTGCCAGCGGTGAGGACTGCCTGAGGCTGACCCAAGATCAGACCTGAGTGTGATCAGGTCTAGCCTGGCGGGCGATGCCGGCCGGCCCTGCCCTGCCCCAGGATGGCCTGACTGGCCCGGCGACCAAACGCCGCGGCCGCAGGAAAGGACGACGTTCCATGATCGAGGCAAGGGGCCTCACGAAGCGTTACGGGAGCACGCTGGCGGTGGACCAGCTCTCGTTCAGCGTCGAACCCGGCCGGGTCACCGGTTTCCTTGGGCCGAACGGCGCGGGCAAGACCACCACGATGCGGATGATCCTCGGGCTTGACCGGCCGACCGCCGGCACGGTGACCGTGGCGGGCAAGCCGTTCTCCCAGGCCGATCACCCGATGCGCGAGGTGGGCGCGCTGCTCGACGCGCGGGCCGTGCACGGCGGCCGGAGCGCGTACAACCATCTGCTCTGCCTGGCCCAGACCAACGACCTGCCCGCCCGCCGGGTGGGCGAGGTGCTCGAGCTGACCGGGCTGAGCGAGGTGGCGAAGAAGCGGACCAAGGGGTTCTCGCTGGGCATGGGCCAGCGGCTCGGCATCGCCGCGGCACTGCTCGGCGACCCGCGCGTGCTGATGTTCGACGAGCCGGTCAACGGGCTCGACCCCGAGGGCATCCTGTGGATCCGCAACCTGATGAAGGCGCTGGCCGCGGAGGGCCGCACGATCTTCGTGTCCAGCCACCTGATGTCGGAGATGGAGAACACCGCCGATCACCTCATCGTGATCGGCAGGGGCCGGCTGATCGCGGACTGCACGGTGGCGGAGTTCATCGAGCAGAACTCCCGCCAGACGGTCCGGGTGCGCACCCCGGATCAGGGCCCGCTGAGCGCGGTCCTGGCTGCGGGCGGCGCCTCGGTGCGCGACGAGGGCAACGGGGCACTGCTGGTCACCGGCCTGACCCCGGCCCGCGTCGGGGACCTGGCGTTCGAGCACTCGATCCGGCTGCACGAGCTGGCGCCGGCCCGGGCGTCGCTGGAAGAGGCGTTCATGGAGCTGACCGCCGGCGCGGTGGAGTTCCACGCCGGGATGCCGGACGGGAATCCCGCCGACGAACCGGTGACTGCGGGAAAGGGGTCTTGAGAAATGAGTACGGTTACTGCCGCGCCGGCCACCGGCAGCAAAGTGGCGCTCCCCGCGGCGCGGGGCAGGTCCGGGCTGGCCGGGGCGATCCGCTCCGAGCTGACCAAGATCCGGTCGACCCGGTCCACCTACTGGACGCTGCTGGCCCTGGTCATCGTGACTGTGGGGCTCGGTGCGGTGGTCAGTTTCGGCGCGGCGCAGCATCCCGGCGACACCGGTCCTGGCTTCGACGCGACCCAGCGCAGCCTCGGCGGGCTCTACCTCAGCCAGCTGATCATCGTCGTGCTCGGCGCGCTGACCATCACCTCGGAATACTCCACCGGGATGATCAGGACCTCGCTGACCGCGCAGCCGCGGCGGGGCACGCTGTTCGCCGCCAAGGCCATCGTGTTCGGCGCGGTGTCGCTGGCCACCGGCCTGGTGGTGTCGTTCCTGTCGTTCTTCGTGGGCCAGGCGATCATGTCCGGCCATCGTTCCCGCGCCGGTTTCGAGCTGAGCGTCTCGCTGGGCGACCCGAACGTGCTGCGTGCGGTGCTCGGCGGGGGCCTGTTCCTGGCCGCGTGCGGGATGCTGTCCTTCGGCCTGGGCATGATGCTGCGGCACACCGCCGGGGCGATCACCGCCTCAATCGGGCTGCTATTCGTCCTGTCGATCGTGGTCAACTTCCTGCCGCAGAGCTGGCAGGACCACATCGACAAGTGGATGCCGGCCATCGCGGGCACCCAGATCTGGGCCACCCGGCCGGACCCGGCGTTCCTGGGGCCCTGGACCGGGTTCGCGGTGCTCTGCGGCTACGCTGCGGCCGCGATGATCGCCGGCTGGATCCTGTTCCAGCGCCGGGACGCGTAGCCCGGAGCGGCGCCCCTGGACAGCCGGGGCGGGCGGCCTGGTCCCTCCCAGGCCGCCCGCCCCGGCGGCGTGTTCGGCCGGCTTTCGGGCCGGCCTGGGCCGTGTCAGTCCAGGCCCAGCTGGTCCAGGGCCTGGCCAGCCTCGACGGGCCGGCCAGCCTGCCAGGCGGCGGCGCAGACCGCGCGCAAGCCGTCGACCGGGTCGCCGTGACCGGACAGGGTGATCTGCCCGCCGTCCGCGGGCGCGGCCGCGGTCCAGCCGCGGCACCGCCAGCCGCCGTCCGCCGCCGTCACCTCAGGCTGCGGCTCCAGCAGGGCGGCCAGGCCGGCCGCCAGGTAGGCGGGCCGCTGCGACGGCGGCGCGGCGACCACGTCCGCGGGCCGGGACACCCCGGTCAGCACCAGCAGGGTGTCCGCGCCGCCCCGGACCCCGCCCTCGATGTCGGTGTCCAGCCGGTCGCCGATCACCAGCGGCCGCCGGGCGCCGGTCCGCTGGACTGCCTCGGCGTGCAGCGGCGGCTCCGGCTTGCCCGCCACGACGGGCTGCACGCCGGTGGCCCAGGCGATGGACTGCACCAGCGACCCGTTGCCCATCTCCTCGCCGCGCGCGGTCGGCAGCGTCCGGTCCGCGTTGGCGGCGACGTACCTGGCCCCGGCGCGGACCGCCAGCACGCCCTCGCTGAGCAGGCCGTAGCTGATGTCCGGCGAGTAGCCCTGGACCACCGCGGCGGGCCCCTCGGCCGCGGTGGACACCGGCCGCAGGCCGCGTTCGCGGAGCGCGAGCCGCAGCCCGTTGCCGCCGACCACCAGGACCCTGGCCCCCGGCGGCAGCTCGGCGGCCAGCAGCCGGGCCGCGGCCTGGCCGGACGTCACCACGTCGGCCGCGGTGGCGGGCACGCCGAGCCGGGTGAGCTGGGCCGCGATCGCGGACGGCGACCGGGACGCGTTGTTGGTCACGAACGCGCGGTTCATCCCGGCCGCGGCCACCTTGGCCAGCGCCTCGGCGGCACCGGGCACGGCGGCCTTGTCCACGTAGATCACGCCGTCCAGGTCGAGCAGCGCGGTGTCGTACGCCTCGTACAGGGGCCGGTCGCAGCCGCGCAGCAGGGCCGGCGGCGCGTCCCGGCCGGAGGTGGCGGTCACGCCGGCCCCGTCCCGGTCAGGCCGGGGCCGGGGCCAGGACTGGAGCCCGGACCGGCATCCGGCCCGGAACCTGCCGCCTGGCCACGCTCGGCGGGGCTGATCTGGTCCGGCAGGCCGGCTTCCCGGCGGGCCCGCAGCGTCGCCCGGACGCCGCGCAGCGCATCCGAGTAGTGCCGCAGGTCCGGCCGCATGGCCGCGGCCAGCGCCAGGTGCTCGGCCGCGCCGCGCGGGTTGCCCGTCCGGGCCAGGGCCAGGCCCAGGCCGAACTGGGCGTAGTCGTCGGCCGGGCTGGCCTCGACGATCTGCCGGAAGCTGTCCGCCGCGTCGCCGTACCGGTGGGCGTCGAACTGGGCCCGGGCCAGTGCCTCGAGGACGCTGCGCGATCCCGGCTCCGCGGTGTTCGCGCGGGCCAGCAGCTGCGCCGCGGCCGCCGCGCTGCCCCGGCTCAGCAGGGCGAGCCCCCGCTGGTACAGCTCGTAGGTATCGCCGCCGGAGCCGCCGCCGCTGCGGCCGCCACCGTCCCCGCCGCCGTCGCCGCCGCCGCCGCTCCCGCCGCTTTCCGTGCCGTTCACCTGGCCGTAGGTGCCGTCTTCCCGGCCGCCGGACCTGCTTTCCCGGCCGCCGGTGCTGCCTTCCTGGCCGTCCGTGGCGCCTCCCGGGCCGTTCGCGCTGCTCCCCGGGCCGGCCTCAGCGGGACGATCTTCCCGGTCCTGGGAATCCCCGCCGCCGCCCGGTCCTTGAGACATGTATGCCCATCCTTCCGTCCGGCCACGATGGGGGCCAGCCGGCGCCGGGAGCAGGACCCGGCGGCCTGGTACTGGCACCGTTCCGCGGGGTCCGCTACGCGGCGGACCAGGTTAGCGATCTCGCTGGGGTCACCTCCCCACCGTACGACGTGATCGCCCACGACATCGAGGCCCAGCTGATCGCCGCCGACCCGCACAACATCGTCCGGCTGATCCTGCCGCACGCCGCCGGGCCGCCCGGCGGGGGCCGCTACCACCGCGCCGCCCGCGCGCTGCGCCAGTGGCAGGACGAGCGCGTGCTGGTCGCCGACCCGGCCCCCGGGCTGTACGTGTACGAGCAGGTCCGGCCCGCCCCCGGCGACGCCGGCGAGGTGCTGCAGCGCGGCCTGATCGGCGGGCTCGGCCTCCGCCCGCCGGAGGACCGGGTCATCCTCCCGCATGAGGACGTGATGCCCGGCCCGGTGACGGGCCGGCGCGAGCTGATGGAAGCCACCAAGGCCAACCTGGAGCCGATCTTCCTGCTCTACGACGGCGGCCACCCGCCCGGCGCGGCGACCCAGCTGGTGGAGGCCGTGGCGGCGAGCGAACCGCCGCTGGCCGAGGCCCTGACCGAGGACGGCCTGCGGCACCGGCTGTGGGCGGTGACCGACCCGGCGCAGCTGGCCGTGGTGGCCGCGGACCTGGCCCCCCGGCAGGCACTGATCGCCGATGGGCATCACCGCTATGCCGCGTACCGCCAGCTGCAGGCCCGCCGCCGGGACGCGGGCTGCGGCGCGGGACCGTGGGACTACGGGCTGGCGCTGCTGGTCGACTCGGCGGCCTACCCGCCGCGGATCGGCGCCATCCACCGGGTGCTGCCCGGGCTGACCCCGGACAAGGCGGTCGACCTGGCCAAGGGCGCGTTCTGCGTGACGCCGCAGCCCGGCGGCAGCCGGGACCTGGCCGCCGCACTGGCCGCGCTGGACCAGGCGGCCGTGGCCGGCCCGGCCTTCCTGGTGGCCGGCGGTGCCGCCGACGAGGGCACCGCGTACCTGCTGACCGACCCGGATCCGGTTCAGGCCGAGGCGGCCATGCCGGACGGGCTGTCGGCGACCTGGCGCGGCCTGGGCTACGCGGTGCTCCAGCAGCTGCTGATCACCCAGCTGTGGGGGCTGCGCGACGACGACCGCAGCGTCCAGATCGTGCACAACGACGCCTCCACCGCGATCGCCGAGGCCGGCCGGTCCGGCGGCACCGCGGTGATCTGCGCGCCGATGTCCGCGGCCGAGGTCTACACGGTGGCCGCGAACGGCGAGCGGGTGCCGCGCAAGTCGACGTCGTTCGGCCCGA
>DASVBE010000317.1:0-17126 GCA_036375995.1 Streptosporangiaceae bacterium
GTGGTGGTCTGGAGCTGGCCTGCGGCCTGGCCGGGCTGGGCTCTCAAAACCGCGCCGCAGCTCGTGCAGAACCGCTGGCCGTGGGCGGCCTCGCCGCATGCCGTGCAGAACTTCATTTCTGTTTCCCCCCTGAATGCGTACTGCGGCTGCGCGGGAAATCCCGGTCGGCCGGGTACGCCGGTCATGGCGGCCACTGGCGCAGGACTTGGTTCTGCTCCCGCGGTGCGCAGGGCCGCGTCTGCTCCTTCCAGCGTGCGGTGATGCAGCGCGGCAATAACTGCCCTGGCCGGGTCCTAGCGAAGGGTCCGCCGAGGGCCTTGATCGCGGCGCCGGCCCGGCCCTTCCGCCCGGCAGGCGCACCACGAGCACGCCGCCGCATTCACCGCAGAATGTGTCGCCGTCGTGGACCGCTAAACAGCAGTGCGGACATTGCTGAGACATGGCTTCGCAGCCTCCCCCGGGCGCGGAGCCTCCCCAGACCCGCTGCCCCCCGGGGTCAGCATAGGCCACGATTAGCCGGAAAAACAGCGCCAGTTAATGACGTTTCAACGACTGCGGTGATTCTTCCCGGTTTTGGCGGGGATCGGCCTGGGCTCCGGGACCAGCACCCCCGCTGCCGTATCCCGGCAGAAAAGAGCGGCGCCAGCGCTGGCCCGCCTGGGCCCTACTGGTCCAGGATGCGCCGCCGGGTGGGGTCGTACAGCGGCGCGGTCTGCAGGCGGGCGGGCAGGTCGCCGGACGGGGTGCGGACGGTGAAGCCGCCGGCCTTGAGCCACTCGGATGTGACCCCGTCCGGGTGCGAGACCTGGGCCAGGCCCACCGGGCCGCCGACCGTGTAGCCGTAGGCGGCGGCGCGGACGTAGCCCGCCCACTGGCCGTCGAGCAGGACCGGCTCGTTGCCGAACAGGTCCACGGCCGGGTCGTCCACGGCCAGGCTGACCACCCGGTGCCGGGGCGGCCCGGCGGCGCGCTCAGCGAGCAGGGCGTCCCGGCCGATGAAGCCGCCGGGCTTGTCCCAGGCGACGGCGAAGCCCAGGCCCGCGGACAGCGGGGTGTCGGTGTTGTCGATGTCCACGCCGATGTCCCGGTAGCCCTTTTCCAGCCGCAGGCCGGACAGCGCGTCCAGGCCGACCGGGCGGACCCCCAGGCCGGCGCCGGCCGCCATCAGGTCGTCCCACACCCCGGGCGCGTACTCGGCCGGGATGTGCAGCTCCCAGCCCAGCTCACCGACGTAGGTGACGCGGATGGCGAGGACCGGCGCGTAGCCGACGTCGATGTGCTGGGCGGTCAGGTACGGGAACGCGGCGTTGGACAGGTCGGCGTCGGTAATCCGGCCGATCAGCTCGCGGGACGCGGGTCCCTGCACGGACAGCAGCGTCACGCCGGACGTGGTGTCGGTGACGAGGGCGGTCTCGCCGGGCTGCGTCGCCCGCCGGATCAGCGGCTCGATCCGGCGGTGGATCAGGTCGCTGGCCACGACCAGGAACCGGCCGTCCCCCAGCGACGTGACCGTGACGTCGGCGACGATGCCGCCCTTCTTGTCCAGCCACTGGGTGTAGACGATGCGGCCGTCGCCGGCCGTGACGTGGTTGGCGGACAGCCGGCTGAGCACCGTGCCCGCGTCCCGGCCCTGCACCAGGAAGCTGGCCATCAGGCTCATGTCCAGGATGCCGGCCGCGTCGCGGACCGCGGCGTGCTCCTCGCCGATCAGGCCGAACGCGGGCTGGCGCGACCAGTCCATGGTGGTGGCCGGCGGCTCGCCCGGGCCCGGGAAGAACCACTCCGGGTACTCCCAGCCGGCCGACACGGCGAAATGCGCACCCGCCGCGGCCTGCCGGTCGTGCAGGACCGACGTGCGGACGTTGCGCGCGGTATGCGGCTGCCAGGCGGGCCAGACGTCGTCACCGAACAGCGCACCGAGCATCTCGGTGGTCCGCTCGGCCCGGAACCGGCGCGACGTCTCGTGCGCCGGGGCCCGTTCCACCGCGTAGCCGGTGACGTCGCACGGCGGCACGCCGTCCACGATCCAGTGCGCGACCGCCCGGCCGACCCCGCCGCCGGACAGGATGCCGATCGAGTTCAGGCCCGCGGCCACGAAGTAGCCGTCCAGCTCGGGCGCCGGGCCGAGCATCGGGTGCACGTCGGAGGTGAACGACTCGGGGCCGCAGAAGAACGTCCGCACGCCGGTGTCGGCCAGGCACGGGATCCGGCCCATCGCCGCGGCCAGGAACGGCTCCATCCGCTCCCAGTCCGGGGGCAGCTTCCCGAACGCGAAGTCGCGGCGCACGCCGTCCAGCGACCAGGCGGCGGCCTGCGGCTCGAACAGCCCGACCAGCATGCCGTCGCCCTCGGGCCGGTAATAGCCGTACCGGTCCGGGTCCTCGATCACCGGCAGGTCCGGGTCCATTCCCTCGACCTTGCCGGTCAGCAGGTAGTAGTGCTCGGCGGCCTGCAGCGGGATCCGCACGCCGGCCAGCGCCCCGAACTGGCGGGCCCAGATGCCGGCCGCGTTCACCAGGATCCTGGTTTCGACTGGGCCTTTCTCTGTTATTACGGTGGTTACGCGGCGGTCCTTCGTCCGGACACCGGTCGCGGCGACCCCTTCAGCGATCGTGACGCCGAGCTGGCGGGCCCCCTTGGCCAGGGCGGTCGCCACCCCCACCGGGTCGGCCCGGCCCTCGTCGGCCACGTAGAACGCGGCCAGCACGTCGTCGGTGCGGGCCAGCGGCCACATCGCGGCGAGCTCCTTCGGGGAGATCTCGACCTCGTCGCAGCCCATGCCGCGCATCCAGGCGCTGGAGCGCCGGAGTGCTTCCAGCCGCCTCGGGGTCGTGGCCAGGGACAGGTGGCCGACCGCGCGGAAGCCGGTGGAGTGGCCGGTTTCCTCCTCCAGCCGGGCGTACAGGTCGCGGGAGTAGCGGCTGAACGAGAGCGAGGTCTCGTCGGTCATGCCGGCCGAGGTGATCAGCCCGGCGGCGTGCCAGGTGGTGCCCGCGGTGAGCTGGTGCTGCTCGAGCAGGAGGACGTCGGTCCAGCCGAGGTGGGCCAGGTGGTAGGCGATGCTGCAGCCGATCACGCCGCCGCCGACGATCACGACCTGGGCACGGCTGGGCAAGTCGGTCGGCATGTCGCGGCCTCTCTGGTCGTGATGATCAATGCCATCACTAGCACGGTGCGTCCCGCCTGGTCCAGGTATGTGCGGGCGGGAGCGGGGCACGGGCGTCGGTGGGCTGTGGCAGGGTGAGGGCATGGCGATCCGGCTGGGCAGCACGGTGATCAACTGCGCGGACCTGGAGGGGATGACCCGGTTCTGGGCCAGCGCGCTGGGCCTGAAGCCGTCGTCCACGGACCCGGACGATGACTTCCGCGTGCTGCGCGGCCCGGCGGGGACGATCTCGCTCCAGCTGGCCAGTACGCCGGTCAGCGCGCGCGACCAGATGCACCTGGACCTGTACACCGACGACCAGGCCGCCGAGGTGGCCCGGCTGACCGGGCTGGGGGCCGTCTACGTGCGGCATGACCAGAACCCCGACGACGACTTCGTGGTGATGACCGACCCGGAGGGCAACGAGTTCTGCGTGTGCGCGCGGTTACCGACCTTTCCCACTCTTTCCGAGCAAACCGCGCGCTCCGGTCAAACCCGTTAGGATCCGGCGAATCAACCGGGATGCGCGCGCCGTTCCTCCCGGGAGCTACCGGTGCCAGCGGATGCTGTGCACGGCGCGGCACCCCCCCTCGTGCTGACGGAAAGGGTCATCCGTGTCTGAATCTCTGCCTGAGCTGCCTAGTCAATCCGGCATCGTTCCCCCGCGGCCGGCCGGCCGCAGCCGGGCCGTCTCGCTGATCGGCGCCGTCGCCGGGGCCACGCTGCTGGTCGCCGGCGTAGCGGCATGCGGCGGCGGGTCGTCCCCGGCCAAGAGCTCCGCTGGCTCGTCGGGGTCCTCCTCCTCGGGCGGCAGCAGCGTGCCCACCCCGGCGACCACGCCCGGGCCGCTGACCGAGCCTGACCAGATCGCCACGCTGCAGAAGGCCGCCGACCAGAGCGTGGCCAGGGACCTGCTGCACTCGATGCAGGCAACCGCGAAGGGCGCTCAGATCAGCGCGGTCACCTACGTGGACAGCTCGGACAAGACTCACACCGTGCTGATCTACGGCGGCACCAACATGCCGGTCCCGGCGGGTGCCCCGGCCAGGAAGATCACGGTCATGCTCAAGACCGGCACCCGGATCGGCGTCGGCACCAAGCTCGGCCACGAGCTGCCGGTTCCCGCGGGCAGCGCGGGCGGCATGGCCAGGTGCGCACCGCTGATCAGCCCGGGGTCCGCCCTGAAGTCCGTCACCTGCGGCTGGATCCACGGCAAGTCCGTGCTGGTGATGTCGTTCGGCGGCTTCGACGCGAAGAGCGCCAGGTCGCTGGTGCCGCAGATCATCGCGGCGATGGAGAAGAGCTGACCTAGCCGCTGGCCAGCGGCGGCCTGCCGGGACGGGGCGGCGGGTGGCTGGCTGACCGCAGTGCGGTGCCGGGCCGGGCGGCCTTCCTCGCGTGTTTCGCGGGGCGGGCCGCCCGGTTCTGGTGTCTGACGGGACCGTTCGTCCGGTTCCTGTGCTAGGCGGGGGCCAGGAGCCCGGTCCTTCTCCTTTGCGTGATCTTCCTCGGCGAGCCGGCTGCTTTGCGTGATCTTGACCGGAGACCGAACCAAGACGGGTTGCGCTCCGTTCTCACGGCGACTAACCCCGATGCCCGCGGATCTGCCGGACAGACGCAGCATCCCCAATCCCTGCGCATGGAGAGAAGGTTCTTCGTTGTCTGAGTCGCCAATTGAGCTGGCCGGGCCCGGTGCTGTCCCTGCGGGCGCCGCTGTTTTCGCTGGTCCTTCGTCGCGGCCGGCCGCCGGGCGCCGCCGGGTGGGCGCGCTGCTCGGCACCGTGGCCGGGGCGGCACTGCTGGTCGCCGGGGCCGCTGGGTGCTCCTCCTCGTCCTCGTCCGGCGGCGGGTCCGGCACGCTGAGCCAGCCGGACAAGATCGCCTCGCTGAAGAAGTCCCCCGACCAGTCGATGGCCAAGGAGATCCTGAAGGCGGCCAAGGGCCAGACGGGCGCCGACAAGCTGACCGCCGTGGTCTACCAGGACAGCTCGAACTCCAGCAAGACCGTGATGATCTACGGCGGGGTGGGCATCCCGCTGCCGTCCGGGGACACCAGCACGCAGTTCAAGGACATGATCGGGTCCGGCACTGAGGTCGGGGGCGGGGTGAAGGTCGGGACGGTGTCCGACGTGGACGCGGGCAGCGCGGGCGGCAACGCCAAGTGCGCCCCGATCCTGGCTTCCGGCGGCGACTCCAAGTTCGTCAACTGCGCCTGGATCAACGGCAAGTCCGCGCTGGTGCTGACGTTCCAGAGCTACAGCGCGGATGACGCCAAGTCCCTGCTGCCGCAGATCCTCACCGCGATGACCAACGGCTGAGCGTCCCTGGGCTCACCGCGGTGCGGGCGGGCGGGCCGGGCGCGTGCTGGCCGGGCGCGTGCTGGCCGGGCGCGTGCTGCGCCGCCTGGCCCGGGCCGCGACGCGACGCGACTGTGATCGTGCGGGTTTCTCAGTGCGGTTTCGCTGAGAGGCCCGCACGATCAGTGATTTTCGCCGCTGGTTACCTGCATCACGGCGGCTGCCGCGATGTCTATCACAGGGATGGTCACACCTTGCCGGCTAGACCAGACCCGCCCGCGCCGCGATCCGGTGCGGGCCGGCCATTGCCGTATCCCCCGCTCAACGGCCCCGGAGCTGACATGACCCAGCTACTGCCTGCCCTTGCCGAACCGGTCTGCCAGGCCGGCCAGTCCTGTGACCGCGCGCCCTGTTTCCAGGCCCGGTTAGAGGCCGCCGCCGGCGACCGCCCGGTCCGCAGGCGCGCCGAGCTGTGCGCTGAGCACCTCGGCGGCACCGTGTACGCCCTGACGACGTGGGCCAACGACCGCGGCCTGCGCGGCGAGGTCACCGTGCTGGCCGTCGACCGGCCCGCCCGTGACCATGCCGCTCCGCCTGGGGGGCGCAACGGGTTCGTGTTCAGCACGATCCGGCTGACCGCATGACCGGCGCCGGGGTGTGCTGGAGGTCCGCCGCCAGTTCGGTCCCGGCCGGAGCGAACCCGGCCAGAAGGGCGCGCGTCCGGCGGCTGGCCCGGCCGGCTGCGCTGGCCCGGCTGGCGCGGCTCGCCCCGCTGGCCCGGCTGGCTTTCCCGCCGTCACTGTCCCCTCCCGCCGTCACTGTCCCTCTTCCCGCCGCCAATCTCCCGAATGATGTTCAGTTTCCGGGCCACCCGGGATGGGGTGCGCTGCGCTGATCCCGTTATCGTGGTGGCATGCCGAGCCCTGAACCCCCCGCCGGGGGCCGTGGAGTTGACGATGTCCTGGCGGACCTGCGGGGGGTCGGCTACCTGGCCGGCCGGGCCGCGGCGACCGTCGTGCACCTGTCCGGGGTGCTGCGCAAGCCGGTGCTGATCGAGGGACCCGCGGGGACCGGCAAGACGGCTCTGGCCAGGAGCGTGGCCGACGCCACGGGCCGGCCGCTGATCCGGCTGCAGTGCTACGAGGGCCTGGACGAGGCCAAGGCCATCTACGAGTGGGATTACCGGCGCCAGCTGCTCCAGCTGCAGCTCCAGCAGGGCGACGGCACGGCCAGCCTGACCGAGTCGGGGATCTTCGGCGAGGAGTTCCTGCTGAGCCGGCCGCTGCTGGCCGCGATCCGGTCGCCGGAACCGGTGGTGCTGCTGATCGACGAGGTCGACCGGCTCGACATCGAGAGCGAGGCGCTGCTGCTCGAAGTGCTGTCCGAGTTCCAGGTGTCGGTGCCCGAGCTGGGCACGGTGACCGCACGGCACATCCCGCAGGTGTTCCTCACCTCGAACAACACCCGCGACCTGTCCGAGGCGCTCAAGCGGCGCTGCCTGTACCTGCACCTGGGGCACCCGTCCGCCGAGCGGGAGGCGGAGATCATCCAGCTGCGCGTGCCCGAGCTGGCCGTGCACCTGGCCGCGCAGATCGCCCAGCTGGTGGCCGTGCTGCGGGGCACGGACCTGCGCAAGCCGCCGTCCGTCGCGGAGTCCATCGACTGGGCCAGGACGCTGGTCGCCCTGGGCGCGGCCGAGCTGACCGACGACGTCACCCGGCAGACGATCTCGGTGCTGCTGAAGTACCAGCAGGACATCGAGACCGCGCTGGCCGAGCTGTCGATCGCCGGGTAGCTGACGTGCCCGGTCTGCTGGCCGACCTGGTCGACGAGCTGCGGAACGCCGGCATCCCGGTGTCCGTCGGCGAGCACCTGGACGCGGCCGCGGCGGCGGCCAGCATCCCGCTGAACGACCGGGAGGTCCTGCGGGCCGCGCTGGCGGCCACGCTGGTCAAGGACGGGGACCACCTGGGTGCGTTCAACCTGATCTTCGATCTGTATACGTCGGGGCCGCCGCCGGGTCAGGGTGAGAGCCCGCTGGCCGGCCTGGATGACGCTGGGCTGCAGGATGTGCTGCGCGGCGCGATCGCCAGCGACGACCGGATGCTGATGTCGCTGGTGGCCGACGAGTACGTGCGCCGCTTCGCGGGCGTCGAGGCGGGCCGCCCGGTGGCCGGGGTGATGTACGGGATCGCCGTGAACCGGGCCGCGGACCTGGACGGCATCCGCGCCGACCTGCTGGCTGCGGGTGGCGGGGGGGCCGGCGCCGGCGGGTCCGGCCTGGGCGGCGGCGGGGGTGGCGGCGGCCTCGGCGGCGAGGGCTCCCGTGCTGGCGACGACGGCGCCGGTGACGACGGCTTGCCCGGGATGACGTCGCTGCGGGACCGGCTGGCCCAGGCTGAGGCAGAGCGCGCGATCAGCCGCTTCCGCGCGGAGATCGAGGCGTCCATCCGGCGGGTGCTGGTGGCCGACCGGGGCGCCCGCGCGGTCCGCGCCACGATGCGGGTCGGGCTGGCCCAGGACAAGGACATCGCCAGCGCCTCGGGGTCCGAACTGCAGGCGATGACCAGCGCCATCGGCCCGCTGGCCCAGCAGCTGACCCAGGTTCTCAGCCGCCAGGCAAGGCGCCCCCGCAGGCCCAGCATCCGCGGCACCCTGCGCCGGTCCATGGCCACCGGCGGGGTCCCGTTCCGGATCGTCACCGAGCCGGCCCGGCCGCCCAAGCCCGAGATCGTGGTGCTCTGCGACGTGTCCGGGTCGGTGGCGGCGTTCTCCCGGTTCACGCTGGAGCTGCTGGTGGCGCTGGACAGCCGTCTCAGCCGGCTGCGCATCTTCGCGTTCACCGACGGGGTGGCGGAGATCACCGGGCTGGTCGGCGAGGCGCGCGCGGCAGGGGTGCGGCTGCCCCTGGCCCGGGTCCAGCAGGAGACGGTTCGCCTGGACGGCGGTTCCGACTACGGCCACGTGCTGCGCACCTTCGCCGCCGGGCACGCCCGGGAACTCACCCAGCGCACGGCCCTGCTGGTCGTCGGGGACGCCCGGACGAACTACCTGAACCCCGCCGTCGCCTCGTTCGCGGAGCTCGCCCGGCGCGCCGGGCAGGTGTACTGGCTCAACCCCGAGCCGCGATCAGCGTGGAACGACGGCGACTCGGTGATCGGTGCGTACTCCTCCTTCTGCGACCAGGTGCAGGAATGCCGGAATCTGCGGCAAATCACGGCCTTTGTCGGCTCCCTGGCGGCCCGCCAGAGCGCGGGCCGCGCACGGTAGGCGGTGACCGGCCACCAGGGTGCGCGCCGGCCGGCCGGCCGCTGACCCGCCGCTACTCGCCGGCCGGCCCGTCGATCCGCTCCCGCAGCAGGGGTGCGGCCATGATCTGGGTCAGCCGGGAGTCGCGGGCAGCACCGCGGCCAGGAACGCCAGCACGTCGGTGTCGGCCTCGATCTGCTTGGCTGTCGGCTTGCCTGCCCCGTGCCCGGACGCCGTGTCGACGCGGATCAGGATCGGCTCCTCGCCCGCCTGCGCCGCCTGCAGGGTGGCCGCGAACTTGAACGAATGGCCGGGCACGACCCGGTCGTCGTGATCACCGGTGAGCAGGAGCGTCGGCGGGTAGTGCGTGCCTGGCCGCACGTTGTGCAGCGGCGAGTACGCACGCAGCCACTGGTACTCCTGCGGATCGTCCGGGCTGCCGAGCTCGCCGGTCCAGGCCCAGCCGATCGTGAACTTGTGGAACCTGAGCATGTCGTAGACGCCGACATGGCCGACGATCGCCCCGAACAGCTCCGGGTGCTGCGTCAGGCACGCGCCCACGAGCAGGCCGCCGTTGGAGCCGCCCATGATCGCGATGCGGTCCCGGCTCGACCAGCCCGACGAGGCCAGCCACCGCGCGCACGCGCAGAAGTCGTCGAAGACGTTCTGCTTGGCCGCCCGGCGGCCCGCCTCGTGCCAGGCCTTGCCGTACTCGCCGCCGCCGCGCAGGTTCGCCACCGCCAGAACCCCGCCACGCTCCAGCCAGGCCGCCAGTTCCGGCGAGAAGCTGGGCGTGATCGAGACGTCGAAGCCGCCGTAGGCGTACAGCAGCGCGGGAGCCTGACCGTCGGCGGCCAGATCCCGGTGCCTGGTCAGGAACATCGGCACCCTGGTGCCGTCCGCGGAGTCGGCGAAGACCTGCTCGGTGACGTAGCTGCCCGGGTCGATGGCTGCGGCCGGCCGTTCGATGATCTCCGTCTGGCCGGTGGACAGCCGGTGCGACCAGATCGAGCCCGGGTCGGTGAAGGTTGTGGTGGCGAAGTGCATGAGGTCGGACTGCGCGCGCCCGGTGAGCGCCCAGTTCAGTTGCGGGTCAAGGCCCAGCGAGGCAATGCCGGGCAACGGGATGTCGCGGACGTGGCCGCCGTCGATGGCGTGCACGCGCAGGACGGAGTGAGCGTCCTTGAGGTAATGGCAGACGAAGTAGCCGCCGAAGAAGCTGACCTTCTCCAGCGTGTCCTGGGCCTCGCCGATGACCTCGCGCCAGTTTTCCCGGCCGGGCTGGTCCAGGTCCACGGCGACCAGCCGCTTGCGTTCCGCGCCGTAGTCGGTGACCAGGTAGAACGTCGTCCCCGTGTTCGTCACCGCCTGGTTGGACGACTCGAAGTCCCCGACCAGCGGCAGCCAGGTCCCGTCCGGGTCGTGCAGGTCCAGGACGAGAAGCTGGTTCTCGAAGGACGAGCCCTTCGAGACCGTAATGACCAGGAACCTGCCGTCGTCGCTGACTTCCGCATAGGGAATCCAGTCGGGCTCGTCCGGTGCGCTGAACACGAGCTCGTCCTCGGCCTGCGGCTTCCCGAGGCGGTGCAGGAAGATCCGGCCCGGCGTGTTGGACTCCAGGTACTCAGCGCCGGCCGCGGTCGGCTGCATGGAGCAGTAGTAGAAGCCCGACCCGTCGGCGCGCCAGGCGGCCTGGCAGAACTTCGACCACTCGATCACGTCCTCGAGGTCGCGCCCGGTCGCCACATCCCGGATCCGCCAGGTCAGCCAGTCGGAGCCGCCGTCGCTGGTCGCGTACGCCAGGAGCGAGCCATCGTTGCTGACGTCGGCCGAGCTCACCGCGGTGGTGCCGTCGGCCGACAGCGTGTTGGGGTCCAGCAGCGGACGGGGCTCGCCGCCGGGCTCGTCCAGCAGGCAGAGCACGGGCTGCGCGTCCAGGCCCGGGTTGCGGAACTGGAACCACCGGCCGCCCCGCTCGAACGGCACGGTCCGCTTCGGGTAGTTCCACATGGCCGTGACCTGCGCCCGGATCTCCTCCCGCGCCGGGACGGCGGCCAGGAAGCCCTCGGTGACCTTGTTCTGCGCCGCGATCCAGCGGGTCGTTTCCGGATCGGTGGTCGTCTCGAGCCACCGGTACGGGTCCGGCACCTGCTCACCGTGGTGATCGTCGACGACATCGCCTATGCGGGACTGCGGGTAAGCAGGCATGTTCACACCTCCGGGACTGCACGGCGCACAGGTATCGGAGTCTGTCTTAACAGGCCAGCGGGCCGCAACGAGCTGAGGGTCTCTCCCGGGGGCCGGCCGGGCCGGGCTACCCCGGCTCACGTCCCTTGGGCGACGAAAGCGAGCGCGCGCGCGATGATCGGGCCGAAGTCCAGCGGGTACGCGTGGGCGACGCCAGGCACGGCCTCGAATCCGCAGGGGATCCCCTGCTCGGTGAGGAAACCGGCGAGCCTGCGCTGAGTCTCCACCGGGGTCAGGTCATCGTCCTGGCCGGCCAGCAGGTAGCCGCGGAGCTGCCCGCCGCGCGCACGCGCCTGCTGGATCAGCGGGAGCCATGAGCGGGGGTCATCAGCGCCGGGATCCGGCCCGCCGGGCCCGAGGAGGATGAACGCACGCGCGGGGATCGTCCCGCTCAGCGCGACCCGCAGGGCCGTGTGACCGCCCATGGAGAACCCTGCGATGACCAGGTGGTCAGCGGACAGCTCGTGGTCGGCGGCGAGCGCGGCGTACTGCTCCCGGATTTCGCGCAGCGCGACCTCCGTGTCGTCCCAGACGTAGCCGTCGCTCTGGATGATCTGCGAGGACTCGATGGCGGCGAGGAGCCAGCCATCGTCGGTGACGGCCCGCCAGCCGTCCAGCGCCTTGCGGGGGTTCTCGCCGTTGCCGTGCAGGGCGACGATGCCGCGGTACGGAGGCGTGCTGTCTTCCGGGATCAGCGCCGAGTAATGGGCCGGCGGCCGTCCCGCCTGCTCCGCGTGCTGTCTTTCGAGGCAGGCGGCCGCTACCCGCTCGAAGTCAGGCCGGCCCTGCAGCGGCTGCCAGGAAGGGCTCCGGCGCAGCAGCATTTCCCCGAACCACGAGCCTTGCTCCAGGGCCTGCTCGAGGATCTCGACGGCCACGCCGTAGTCGCCCTGACGCGCGGCCAGGCACGAGCGCATGTAGGAGACCTCGATCTCGTGCCCGGGATGGCGGGGGCCTTCCGCCGTGAGCAGGTCGAAGGCGCCGGCGTAGTTCTGCTCGCGGTAGAACTCCATCACGCGGGCGTCGAGTACCTGGTAGCTGTCGTTGGTCTGCACGTGTCCGCCAATGCTGTTAGTTCTCTGGTAGTTCTCTGAGTCGCCGGTCGGCCGGAGACCGGAGGCTGGCTGGCGGCCGGAGGCCGGCCGGTCCCCGGCCGCCGGCGGCCCGGATGCCCGGTCACGGCGCGGTGCGCACGTCCGTGGCGCCCAGGTGCTCGGCGAACCAGTCGAGGGTCGCCTGGTGCAGCGTGATCCCGTTCTTCCGGTCCTCGACGCTGTGGCCCTCACCCTCGAACCGGATGAGCCGGCTGAGGTGCCCGCGCTCGGCGAGCCGTTCGTGGATCCGCTCGGATTCGGCGACGGCCACCCGGGCGTCGTTGATCCCGTGGGCGAGCAGCAACGGCGCGCGGATCCGGTCGACGTGCGTGAGCGGACTGCGTTCGGCGAGCATCCGGGCGTCGTCCGTGTCGCCGGGATCGCCGATCCAGTCGCGCACCCGGTGCCGCCAGGTGGCCGGGAACGCGGCGGCGAGGGCCGCCAGGTCGGACGGGCCGCACACCGAGACCCCGGCCCGCCACCGGTCCGGAAGCCGGGCCAGGCAGCTCAGCGTGGCGAACCCGCCGTAGGAGGCCCCGTATACGCCCAGCCGGCCGGCGTCGGCCCAGTCCTGTCCCTGCAGGTAGTCCGCGGCCGCGGCCAGGTCCTGCAGGTCGCCGCCGCCCCAGTCGCGGTAGATCAGGCGCTGGTAGTGCTGGCCGTAGCCCGACGAGCCGCGGATGCTGGGCGCCAGTACCGCGATACCGCGTGCGACCAGGGCCTGGATCAGCGGGCTGAACAGCGGCAGCGCCTGGTATTCGGGGCCGCCGTGGATGTCCAGGACGACCGGGACCGGTGCCGGTGCCGGGACCGGGCTGCGGCCCTGGCTCTGGCCCTGGTCTTGGCTCTGGTCTTGGCTCTGGCCCCGGCCGGAGGGACGGTAGAGCAGGCCGGAGACGGTCAGCCCGTCGGCGCTTGGGTACTGGATGACCTCCGGCTCGGCCAGGCCGGCCGGAAGCCGTTCGCCGCAGCGCGTCAGCTGCCGTGCACGGCGGTTGCTGAGGTCAGCGATCCACACTTCGGTGGCGGCGGTGGGGCGGCCGAGCAGGACCACCAGCCGTGTGTTCCCGGCCCAGGTCAGCGACTGGCCATCGGAGCCGAACTCCTGGGCCGCCACGCCCCGCGGCAGTCCGTGCACCTCGTGCACCTCATGCTGCTCGTGCTGCGAGCCAGCGGCCAGGTCGCGCCAGTGCAGGGCCGTGAAGCCGTGCGTGTTGACGCTCCAGGCCAGCCGCTTGCCGTCACCGGAAACGGCGGCGCAGTCGATGTCGGCGGCCGGGGTATCCAGCCACCGCAAGCCACTGCCTGGCGTGAGCAGGGCGAGGCCGAGGTGATCACGCCCCTGCGTGGTGGACAGGAAGATGCCCTCGGGCGTCCATCCGGCGGGCAGGTACTGGGCCGGCCCGTCGTGCGGCGTGACGTGCTCGACCGGCAGGCCGGCGAGATCGACGGCGAACAGGTCCTGCTCGGTGTTCTGATGCAGGCGCAGGACCAGCAGGCGGCGGGAGTCCGGGGAGAAGAACATCGGGAAGTAACGGTCCTCCGGCAGCGGGTCGCCTGCCTGGAGCACTGTCCGTACGTCCCCGGTCGGCAGATCGCGGACCATGATGTCGAAGCACGAGCGCTTCCGGGCGTTGCTCGCGTACGCGAGCAGGCGGCCGTCCGGGCTGTAGGGATTGCCGATGCTCCCGTAGGGGATGCCGGGTTCGTTGCGCGAGCCGTTTTCCGCCGTGAGCCATTCGACGGTGCCCGTCGCCGGGTCGAGTTCTGCCAGCTGGTAGTCCTCGGCGCCGTCGGGGTCGGCCTGGACGAGCAGGCGGCTGCCGTCCGGGCGCCACACGCACCGGGTCACCGTGCCGTCCACGGGCAGGTGACGGGGCTCACCCGAGCCGTTGAGGGACCACAGCCACGGCTGCGGGCGTCCCAGCGCATCAGACAGGTAGGCGAGCCGCTCGCCGTCGGGGTGCGGGGCGACACCGGAAAGCCGGTCGTAGTCGAACATCAGTCCGTGCCCCCTGAGTCCCTGCCGCCTGCCGGACCGTGATGTGCCTCGTGCCCTGCGATCGCGTGCTGGACAGCCGCTGCGGCGACGATGCCACGCAGGAACCAGTTCAGCTGCAGGTTCTCGTTGGGGGCGTGATTCGACTCGTCGACGTTGGCGAGCGGCATGCCGTAGCAGGGCACGCCGAGTTCCTCGGAGAAGGCCGCCAGCGGAAGGCTGCCCCCGAGCGCGGGCACAAGCAACGGCTCCTCGCCCAGGCCTGCCGCGGCCCCGGCACGCACGGCCGCGGTATAGGGCGACTCCGGCAGGGTGCGCGACGGCGGCATGGACACACCAGGGATGAATTCGACGTCGGGCGCATGCACGGCCACGTGCCGCCGGATGGCGTCCACCACCTGGGACGCCCGCTGCCCGCCCACGAGCCGCACATCGCAGCTGGCGACGGCCACGCTGGGGATGACCGTGCGGTGCTCGCCGGCGTCCGCACAGGTGAGTGAGTTGATGGTGAACGTGGGCTGCGCGAGCCGCTCGTAGTACCCGGGCGCCGCGGGCGGCTCCATGGACGTGGTGCCGATTCCGCTGAGGAGTTCGGGCAGGTCGAGCGGCAGGACCTGCAAGGCTGCGCGCTCGCCCGGCGACAAGGGCCTGACCCCGTCAGCGAAGCCCTCGACCAGGACCCTGCCCTCGGCGTCGCGCATCGACGCGAGCAGCTGCACCAGTCTCCACGCCGGGTTGGGCGCCACTCCGCCCCAGTTGCCCGAATGCAGGGGCCGGGACGCCCCGTGCGCGCGCAGCTTGAAGGTGATGATCCCCCGCACGCCGAGCACCACGCAGGCCCGGCCCGACTCGTGCACCGGGCCGTCGCTCCAGACCACGAGGTCAGGCCGGCCGCCGGCGAAGATCTCGCGCACCGCCCGGGGCAGATGCGGACTGCCGGTCTCCTCCTCGCCGTCCAGGAGGACAGTGACGCGGCAGGGCAGCCCGCCCGCCAGTTCACGCAGCGCCCGGAGGCCCAGCAGCTGAGCCAGGTGCTGCCCCTTGTTGTCCGCCACGCCGCGGCCGAACATGCGGTCCCCGCGGATCTCGGGGGTGAACGGCGGGCTCGCCCACTGGCCGAGCGGCCCCGGCGGCTGGACGTCGTAGTGCCCGTAGATGAGCACGTGCGGCGCGTGCTCCGGGCCCGGGGCCCGGCCCAGGATCACCGGCCAGCCGTCGGTCCGGACCACCTCGGGCTCCAGCCCGCAGCTCGTCAGCAGTCCGGCCGCATACTGCCCGGCTTCGGCCATGCCCTCGCCGGTCGCGCTGACGCTGGGCTGGGCCACCCATCGCGACAGCTCACCGATCAGCTGCTCGCGTCGTTCGCCGACCCAGGCCTCGACCCGGCCGGCCAGCTCATTCAGCACAGGATTCCCACTGATTTCATAATTTGCAATCGATGTCAGATAACCATATCAATGACGGATGCCGCAAGAGGTGGCCGCTATCCTTTGCCCATGGTGGGCCAGCCCGCACGAAGCGCGACCGTCGAGGATCTCAGGGCGCTCAGCCACCCGCTGCGGTGGCGGATCCTCCGCCTGTGCCTGGACCAGGCGCTGACCAACCAGCAGCTCGCACAGCGCCTGAACCTGTCGCCCGCGACCACGCTGCGGCACGTGCGGGCCCTGGTGAAGTCCCGGTTCCTGGAGCCCGAGCCAGTGCGGACCGGCGAGCGCGGCGCACTGGAGCGTCCTTACCGCGCGACCGGCCGCACCTGGGGCCTGGCCATCCTGGATCTTGACGAACCCGAGCTGGTCCAATCGGTGGACCTGGCCATGCTCGCCGCGCACCGGTCCGAGTTCATCGAGGCCGGACCGGACGCGAGCCGCGACATAGCCCGCGGCGTGCTGCGGCTGCGGCCGGAATCACTGGACGAGCTCAAGGACCGGATCAGCGCCCTGCTAACCGAATTCTCCGACCGCCAGGACCCCGACGGCGATTCCCTGAGCTACCTGTGGTCACTGGTCGCCCGCGAGGCGTAGCGGCCGCGCCAGCGTGAGCTAGCGTCCGGCCTGGGCGTGCGCCGTGATCATCGTTACGAGCTGGTCCCAGTACTGCGGTGGGTAGTCGTGCCCCATTCCCTCGACGATCTCCAGCCGTGCGCCAGGGATGGCGGCGGCGGTGGCCCGTCCGTTGCTGGGTGGCACCAGCCGGTCGGCGTCGCCGTGTACGACCAGAACCGGCATGCGGAGGGTGCCCAGGGCGGCCTCCCTCGACGGGGATGCGCTGATGGCTTTCGCCTGGCGCGTCTGGCCCTCAGGGTCCCAGCACCGGTCGTAGGCGGCGTGGGAGTCCGCCGTGATGCGCTCGACGTCGAAGCAGGCGGGGCTGCCCCAGGCCTTCAGGCCGGCCAGGCGGCGGTCGGCGGCCTCCTCCCGGGTAGTGCCGGGGGGCGCGCTGAAGGCGGCGGTCACGTCGGGGTCGCGTTCACCAGCGATCGCTCCTGGCGCTGACATGACCGATGTCATCGACAGCACCCTGCCGGGGTGCAGCAGCGCCATGGCCTGGACGATCATGCCCCCCATCGACCAGCCTGCGATGTGGGCCGCGTCCGCGCCGATCGCGTCGAGCACGGCGAAGCCGTCCCTGGCCATGTCGTCCACCGTGTAGCGCGGGCCGCCTTTGAGGTGGCTGGACAGCCCGACGTCACGGTTGTCGAATCGCACCACCCGGAAGCCACGGCCGGCGAACATCTCGCAGAACTCGGTCTTGAAGTTGATGCACTGGCTGCCGAGCCCATTGACGAGCAGCAGCACCGGGTCGTCGTCAGCACCGAACGTCTCGTAGTACAGCGAGACCTCGCCGTTGGCCGTGGTAGGCATATCGCAGTATTTCACCCCTGGCGATCCGTCACAGGCACCAATTCATCCCGGCGGGAACGCGGCATGCCGTCGCCTGATGCCCCGCTGGAAAGGCTCGGCTTCCTGACCATCGGCCTGTTCGATGAGGCGGACCCGGCCGCCGGGCACCGGACCACGCTGGAGATCATCGAGCCCGGTGAGCGGCCGGGGTTCAGCAGCGCCTGGGTCCGCCACCACGATCACGCTCTCCCGGTC